>NZ_JADPKG010000101.1:0-480951 GCF_023073875.1 Bradyrhizobium sp. 154 | reverse complement strand
TCACCCTGACACCACCATCTCCTTGCGCCTCAAGCTCAAGCGCGCCGGGTGGAACGATGCCTTTCTTTTTGAGCTCCTCGGCCACATGCGATAGCCCTGCCCTCCAGGGGAGGTGAGCGGCCCCTAAATCTTCGCGGCCGTCTTCGGCCAATATTTGTCGCGCAAGTGCCGCTTCACCAGCTTGCCGGTCGGCGTGCGCGGCAGCTCGGCTTCGAAATCGATCGAGCGCGGGCACTTGATGGCGGAGAGGCGGTGCTTGCAATAGGCGATCAGGTCGGCTTCGAGTGCTTTGCCGGCACGGCTCATGTCGTGCGGTTGCACCACCGCCTTCACCTCTTCGCCCATCTCCTCGTTCGGCACGCCGAACACGGCGACGTCGGCGACCTCGGGGTGGGTGATGAGCACGTCCTCGGTCTCCTGCGGATAGATGTTCACGCCGCCGGAGATGATCATGTAGGATTTGCGGTCGGTGAGGTAGAGGAAGCCGTCCTTGTCGAGATAGCCGACGTCGCCGAGCGTCGACCAGCCCTTGGCGTTGTAGGCCTTCTTCGTCTTCTCGGGGTCGTTGTGATAGGTGAAGGCCGGCGCGTCCGCGAAATAGACCGTGCCAATCTCGCCCACCGGCTGCTCCTCGTCGTTCTCGTCCAGAATCTTGATCGTGCCGACCACGGCGCGGCCGACGCTGCCGCGGTGCTCCAGCCATTGCTGCGAAGTGCAGACCGTGACGCCGTTGCCTTCCGAGCCGGCGTAATACTCGATCAGGATCGGTCCCCACCATTCGATCATCTTGGCTTTGACATCGACAGGGCAGGGCGCGGCGGCGTGGATCGCGCCCTTGAGTGTGGAGACATCGTATTTGGTGCGCACCTCGTCCGGCAGCTTCAGCATGCGCACGAACATGGTCGGCACCAGCTGCGACTGCGTGACCTTGTATTTTTCGACCAGCTTCAAAAATTCCTCGGCGTCAAAATGCTCCATGATGATGGAGGTGCCGCCGAGCACGATCGCCATCATGTTGAAGCGCAACGGAGCCGCGTGATAGAGCGGCGCCGGCGAGAGGTAAGTGCTTTCGGCGTTCATGCCGCACATGTCGGCGCAGAGCACGCGCAGAAACGGATTCGGCTCGTCGATCGCTTTGCCTTCGAAGGCCTTCTTGACACCCTTGGGCCGCCCGGTGGTGCCGGACGAGTAGAGCATGTCGTAGCCGGCGACCTCGTCTGCGATTGGCGTCGTCGGCTGCGCGGCGGCTTCGTTGTCGTAGGAGCGGAAGCCCGGTGAGGGCTCGTCCATCATGTAGAAGATCGGCTCGCCGGCGGCGCCCCTGATCAGGCCATTGATCTGGTCGGCGCATTTCGGTGTGGTGATGACGACCTTGGCGCCGCAATCCTTCACGATGTAGTCGATCTCGTCCTGCTTCAAATAGCGGCTGATCGCGGTGTAATAGAGCCCGCTGCGTTGTGCGGCCCAGCAGATCTCCATGAAGGCGAGCCGGTTCTCCATTAACAGCGCGATGTGGTCGCCGGCCTTCAAGCCAAGCGAGCGGAACAGATGCGCGCCCTGGTTCGAGAGCTCGTCGAGCTCGCGATAGGTGATCGCCTTGCCGCTGCCGGCCATTCGATAGGCGCTCTTGTTCGGCGTGGTGCGGGCGTGGATGGAGGGGTGAGTCATGTCTCTGCTTGTTCAGTTAGGTGTGGCGTTCCCCGGACGCAGCGCATCGCGCAGTGGTGCGCTGCTGATCCGGGGTCCACTGTGAGGCATGGGCCCCGGCTCTGCGCCGCCGCGCTTCACGCTGCAGCGCGACCGGGACACGCGAAGGCTTACAGCCGCTCCACGATCGTCACGTTGGCCATGCCGCCGCCCTCGCACATGGTCTGCAGGCCGTAGCGCTTGCCGCGCTGGTGCAGGGCGTGGACTAGCGTGGTCATCAGCTTGGTGCCGGAGCCGCCGAGGGGATGGCCGAGCGCGATGGCGCCGCCGTTGACATTGAGACGCTCCGGGTCGGCGCCGGTGGTCTTCAGCCACGCGGTCGGCACCGAGGCGAAGGCCTCGTTGACCTCGAACAGGTCAATGTCACCAATTTTCATGCCGGCCTTCTCCAGCGCGCGCTTGGTCGCGTGCAGCGGGGCGTCGAGCATGATGACGGGATCACCGCCCGTCATGGTCATGTGATGGATGCGGGCGAGCGGCTTGACGCCGAGCTGCTTAAGGCCGCGCTCGTTCACCACCATGACGCCGGAAGCGCCGTCACAGATCTGGCTGGCGCTGGCCGCGGTGAGCTTGCCGTTCTCGGCGATCAGCTTGACGCCCTTGATGCCGTCGAGACTGACGTCGAAGCGGATGCCCTCGTCGATGTGATGGGTGTCCTTGCTGCCGTCCGCACGGGTGATCTCGAGCGGCACGATCTCCTTCTTGAAGTGGCCGGCCTGGGTGGCCGCGATCGCGCGCTGATGGCTGTTGTAGGAATATTCGTCGAGCTCATCCTTGGAGAGGCCGTACTTCTCCGCCATCATCTCCGCGCCGGTGAACTGGCTAAAGACGATGTTGGGATACTTCTTCTCGATGCCCGGGCTCTTGTAATTGCCAAAACCGTTCTTGGCCGGGAGCTGTGACGACAGGCCCATCGGCACCCGCGTCATCGATTCCACGCCGGCCGCGATCACGACGTCCATCGCACCGGACATCACGGCTTGCGCGGCGAAGTGCAGCGCCTGCTGCGAGGAGCCGCACTGGCGGTCGATCGACGTGCCCGGCACGCTCTCCGGCAGTTTTGAGGCCATCACCGCATTGCGCGCGACGTTGTTGGACTGCTCGCCGACCTGCATCACGCAGCCCATGATCACGTCCTCGACCTGGGCGGGATCGACCTTGGTGCGGTCGACCAGCTCGTCCAGCACCTTGGCGGCGAGATCGGCCGGATGCCAGCCGGCGAGGCGGCCCCCCTTGCGCCCGCCCGCGGTACGCGCAGCGGCGACGATGTAAGCCTCGGCCATGTCGGTTTCTCCCTGAATTTCTTGATTGGGGTTGGTTGTCGGGGAGGGATTTAAGGGGCGCGAGATCGTTTAGTCAATCGATCAATTAACTCTTGTGATGCGGCGCGGCTTGGGCTTATCTGCGCGCCTCACGAGGCATGTTCAGGGATCTCTGTGGCTACCAGCGTACCGACCAAGCTCCCCAGCGGGAAGAATTCCACGGCAGAGAAATTGCTCGTGGCCGCAAGCGAGCTGATGATCGAACGCTCCTCGATCGAGATCTCGCTCTCCGACATCGCGCAGAAGTCGGGCGCCAACGCCGCGTTGGTCAAATATCACTTCGGCAACAAGGACGGCCTGCTGCTGGCACTGCTCGCGCGCGATGCCGCGACCGAGCTGTCCAATCTCGAATACCTGCTGGCGCAGCCCATCACACCGACCGCGAAGCTGAAACTGCACATCGGCGGTATCATCCGCGCCTATTACCGGTTCCCGTACATGAACCGGCTGATCCATTATCTGCTGCACGAGACCAATGCGAGCTCCGCCGACGAGGTCTCGAAGTTCTTCGTGGCGCCGCTGCTCGACTTTCACCGCCGCCTGCTCGCCGAGGGCGAGCGAGCCGGCGAATTCCGCGCCACCGATCCGGTGCTGTTCTACACCAGCCTGATCGGCGCCTGCGACCATCTGTTCTTCGGCCGGCACGCGATGTCGCGCGCGACCGGGGTCGGCCCGGTCACCGACGAAGTCTGCCGGCAATACATCAAACACATGGAAACGCTGATCTGCGGCGGCATCCTCGCGCAAGCCGAGGAAGCTGTCGCGGCCGGGTGATCCGGCCGAACTTTCAAGTCCAGAGAAGAAACGCCCAAGGAAAGGTACAAGCGATGCAGTTGAAAGACGTAGCCGTTCTCATCACCGGCGGCGGTTCGGGGCTTGGTGCCGCGACCGCCCGGGCCATGGCCGCCAAGGGCGCCAAGATCGGCGTGATCGACCAGAGCAAGGAAAACGCCGAGAAGGTTGCTGCCGAAGTGAAGGGCGTCGCGCTCCATGCCGACGTCACCAGCGAAGAGCAGATCAAGGCAGCGATCGCCAAGGCAGAAGCCGCGCATGGCGTGGCGCGCGTACTGATGAACTGCGCCGGCATCGGCGGCTCGCAGCGTATCGTCGGCCGCGACGGCGTTTACCCGCTGGAAAAGTTCGCCCGCATCATCAACGTCAACCTGATCGGCACCTTCAACTGCCTGCGCCTGTTCGCCGAGCGCCTGGTCACGATCGAGCCGATCGGCGAAGAGCGCGGCGTCATCGTCAACACAGCCTCGGTCGCCGCTTACGAAGGCCAGATCGGCCAGATCGCCTATTCGGCCTCGAAGGGCGGCGTCGTCGGCCTGACGCTGCCGGCCGCGCGCGACCTCGCCAGCCAGAAGATCCGCGTCAATACCATCGCGCCCGGCCTGTTCTTCACGCCGCTCTTGATGGGTCTCAACGAGGAGGCCCGCAAGAGCCTGGGCGCCCAGGTGCCGCATCCCTCACGCCTCGGCGACGCCAACGAATACGGCATGCTCGCCGTGCACATCGTGGAGAACCCGATGCTGAACGGCGAGACCATCCGTCTCGACGGCGCCATCCGCATGGCGCCGCGGTAAGGCTCTCTTCCCTTCTCCCCTTGTGGGAGAAGGTGGCGCGAAGCGCCGGATGAGGGGTCTCTATCCGCGGACGCAGACCCCTCACCCGAGCGAACTCGTGGCTACCGACGTGCATGCCCTCTCCCACAAGGGGAGAGGGCACAATAATAGGCACCTCCCGCGCGCATGCACGAGGCCCCCATGTCCCGACCGCTGCTGATCGAGCATGATGACGGCGTTGACCGGGTGACGCTGAATCGTCCTGAAAGCCTCAATGCGCTCGATCCGGCGCTGATCGATGCGCTCAACGTCTACTTTCAGGGGCTTCAGCGCAACCGCGACACGCGCGTCGTGGTGTTGCGCGGCGCCGGCACGAATTTTTGCGCGGGCCTCGATCTCAAGGCCGCGATGGCTCGTCGCGCCGGCCAGCAGGAGCCGCCTGGCGTTACCGAGTCGCTGGATTCGCAGCGGCGCATCGCCGACATCGTGATGTTGATGCGGCGCTGTCCGCAGCCGATCCTAGCGCTTGTGCAGGGCGCCGCGGCGGGCGGCGGCTTTGCGCTGGCGCTTGCCTCCGACATCCGCATCGCCACGAAATCGGCGCGCATGAATTGCGCTTTCATCAAGCTCGGCCTCGGCGGCTGCGACATCGGCACCAGCTATTTCCTGCCGCGGCTCGTCGGGGTGTCGGTGGCGTCCGAGTTGATCCTGACGGGGCGTTTCATCGGCGCCGAGCGCGCGCTCGCGGTCGGGCTCGTCTCGGAGGTCGTCGACGAGGACAAGCTCGATGATGCAGCCGCGCCTTATGTCAACGCGATGATGACGGCCTCGCCCGTGGGGCTGAGTCTCTCCAAGGAATGTCTCAACATGAGCGTCGATGCCGGTTCGCTGGAAGCTGCGATCGCAATGGAAGACCGCAACCAGGTCCTGTGCAGCCGTTCCGAGGAATTTTCGGAAGGCATCAGGGCCTTCCTTGAGAAGCGAAAGCCTGTCTATATCAAACGCTAAAGACAAAGATCCGCCAAGGACAAGAAATTCCGGGAGACGCAAAATGAGTGGAAGCGCGGCGGCGGTGATGACGAAGCCCGCCTTTCGCAAGGTCGAGTGGCTCGCGCGCGACATCGCCGTCGAGCGCCGCGGCGACGGCACGGTGGTGCTGAAGTCGCGCATTCCGCTGCAGCCTTACGAGAAGCACATTCCAGCTTCGCTGGCGAAATGGGCGAAACAGGCCCCCGAGCGCATCTGGCTCGCGCAGCGCGGCGGAGTGAATCGCGAATGGCGCAAAGTGTCCTATGGCGAAGCCAAGCGCACCGTGGATGCGCTGACGCAAGCGCTGCTGAACCTCAAGCTCGAGGGACGACCCGTCACGATCCTCTCCGGCAATTCGATCGAGCACGCCCTGATGACGCAGGCCGCGATGCAGGCGCGCGTTCCGGCGGCTCCCGTGTCGCCGGCCTACTCGCTGATGAGCCACGATCACGTCAAGCTGAAATATCTGTTCGATTTGATCCAGCCGGCCGTGGTGATGGTGCAGGACGGCCCGATCTTCGAAAAGGCACTGAAGGCGCTCGACCTCACCGGCGTTACCGTCGTTCACGTCGCGCGCCCCTGCGATGGCATCAAGAGCGTCGGCTTTGCCGAACTCGCCGCAACGCCGGTGACCGCCGAGGTCGAAGCGTCGGTTGCACAGATCACGCCCCAGACCATCGGCAAGCTGCTGTTTACCTCCGGCTCGACCGGCATGCCAAAAGCCGTCATCAACACGCAAGCGATGATGTGCGCCAATGCGGCGATGATGATGCAGGTGCGGCCCCGGGATCCCAGCGGCCCGATCTCGACCATGCTGGACTGGATGCCCTGGAACCACACCATGGGTGGCAATGCGGCGTTCCACCCGATCCTCGTCGATGGCGGCACACTCTATATCGATGACGGCCGGCCGGTGCCGGGCCAGTTCGAAGAGACGCTGCGAAACTTGCGCGAGATCTCGCCGACCTATTACGCCAACGTGCCGGCCGGCTATGCTGCGTTGGCGGCGGCGATGGAGAAGGACGACGCGCTGTGCCGCTCGTTCTTCAAGAACCTGTCGATCATGGCCTATGGCGGCGCGCGCCTGCCGGACGATCTCTACGATCGCATGCAGGCGCTCGCGGTGAAGACGACCGGTGAGCGCATCGTGTTCTACACCGGCTGGGGCTCGACCGAGACCGCGCCGACCTCGACCGGCACGTATTGGGAGACCGAGCGCGTCGGCCTGATCGGGCTCCCGTTCCCCGGGGTCGAATTGAAGATGGTGCCGTGCGGCTCGAAATACGAACTTCGCCTGCGTGGCGTCAACGTCACGCCCGGCTATTTCGGTCAGCCTGAGCTGACGAAGAAGATGTTTGACGAGGAGGGTTTTTACTGCATCGGCGATGCCGGCATCTTCGTCGACGAGAAGGATCCGGTGCAGGGCATCATCTTTGCCGGGCGCGTGGTGGAGGATTTCAAGCTCACTACGGGCACCTTCGTGCACGTCGGCTCACTCCGGACCGATGCGATCGCGGCCGCAACGCCCGTCGTGCATGACGCGCTGGTCGCGGGACAGGATCGCCCGTTTATCGGCCTGCTGGCCTGGCCGAACCTGCACGCTTGTCGCCAACTCGTCGGCAATCCCGATCTGAGCTTTGCGGATGCGGTCAGGCACCCCGAGGTGATCGCTTGCTTCAGGCGCGGGCTGGAGACGCACAACCGGGAATGCGAAGGCGCCAGCAGCCGCATCATCGCGCGTGCCATGCTGATGGCCGAACCGCCCTCCATCGACGGCAACGAGCTCACTGATAAGGGCTACATCAACCAGCGCGCCGGCTTGGAGCGCCGCGCAGCGCTGGTGGAGCGGCTTTATGCGGATGAGCCGGATGAAGATGTGATCGTGCTGCGATGAATGCGCAACACTCTCAACCTCGTCATTCCGGGATGGCCAAAGGGCCAGGTCCGGAATGACGGCTTCAATGAGTACGACGAATAAAAAGGTAGCCCGCCATGAACTTCGATTTCTCCGACGACCAGAAGCAGCTCCGCGACCAAGCGCGCAAATTCCTCACCGAAAAGTGCTCGCCCAAGGCCGTACGCGTCGTCCTCGACGGCAAGGCGTCCTATGACAAGGAGTTGTGGAAGGGCCTTGCCGAAATGGGGTTTCTCGGCGTCGCGATCCCGGAAGAGTTCGGCGGTGCGGGCGCCGGCCATCTCGAGCTCTGCGTGATCGCGGAGGAAATGGGACGCGCGAACGCGCCGGTGCCGTTCTCCTCAACTGTTTACCTCGCCGCCGAAGCGCTGCTGATCGCCGGCAGTGACGCGCAGAAGAAAAAGTGGTTGCCCGCTATTGCCTCGGGCGAGGCGATCGGCACGCTGGCGCTGTTCGAAGGCAAGGGCAATCCGTCGCCGAAGAATGTCAAGCTGGCCGCTTCGAATGGCGCGCTCAACGGAGTCAAGAAGCCGGTCGCCGACGGCGCCATCGCCAATTTCGCGGTGGTCGCCGCGCGCACAGGATCGAGCGGACGTGAGAATGACATCTCGCTGTTCCTGGTCGATCTCAGGGCCGGCGGCGCCGAGGTGAAAAGCCTCACCAACCTCGATCCGACCCGTGGGCAGGCCGAGATCACCTTCAAGGACTGTAAGGCCGAGCCGCTGGGGGGCATCGGTGAGGGTTGGAGCATCCTCACCCAGGTGCTCGACCGCGCCGCGGTGCTGTGCGCGTTCGAGCAAGTAGGCGGCGCCGACCGCGCCCTGGAAATGGGCCGCGACTACGCGCTCGACCGCATCGCCTTCGGCCGGCAGATCGGCTCGTTCCAGGCCGTAAAGCACATGCTCGCCGACATGTATGTCTCGGCGACGCTGGCACGCTCCAACAGCTATTACGGTGCCTGGGCGCTCTCGACCAGCGCAGCCGAATTGCCGGAAGCCGCCGCCGCCGCGCGCATCAGCGCGACGCAGGCGTTCCAGCACTGCGCCAAGAACAACATCCAGGTTCACGGCGGCATGGGTTTCACCTGGGAGTTCGACTGCCACATGTACTACCGCCGCGCCAACGCCATGGCGCTCGGGCTCGGCAGCCTCACCTATTGGGAAGACCAGTTGATCGACCGCATGCGGAAGAAGAACGCGGCGTAACGTTGTCGTCATTCCGGGCGCCGCAAAGCGGCGAACCCGAAATCTGGAGATGAGTGAATAACATCGAGATTCCGGGTTCGCGCTACGCGCACCCCGGAATGACAGAGAGAAAGAGCCATGAACTTCGACGACACCCCGCAAGAGGCCGCATTCCGCGCCACCGCCCGCGCATGGATTGATGCGAACGCGCCCAAGCAATACGAAGAAGAGCTGCGCAAGTCCTCGCTCGGCCGCACCCAGCTCAGGAACGCGAACATTCTCGAGGTCGCAAAGGCCTGGCAAAAGAAGAAGGCCGATGCCGGCTGGGCCTGCCTGCACTGGCCGAAGGAGTACGGCGGCCGCGGCTCATCGCCCATCGAGCGCGTGATCTGGCAGCAGGAGGAGGGCCCGTTCGGAAAGCTCTCCCACATGTTCATCATCGGCCACGGCATGTGCGGGCCGACCATGATGGCATTTGCGCGCGAGGAACATAAGCGCACCTATCTGCCGCCGCTCGCTTCCGGCGAGAAGGTCTGGTGCCAGCTCTTCTCCGAGCCGGCCGGCGGCTCGGACGTCGCGGGGCTTCGTACTCGCGCGGAGAAGGACGGCGATGAATGGGTCATCAACGGCCAGAAGATCTGGACATCAGGCGCGCATTATTCCGACTACGGCATCCTCTTGACCCGCACCGATCCGACCGTGCCTAAGCACAAGGGCCTCACCATGTTCTTCCTGGACATGAAGAGCCCGGGCGTCGAGGTCAGGCCGATCAAGCAGGCGAGCGGCGCGTCCGATTTCAACGAGGTCTATTTCACGAATGTCCGCATCCCCGACCACCAGCGCCTCGGCGAGGTCGGTGACGGCTGGAATGTCTCGCTGACCACGCTGATGAACGAGCGCATGTCGATCGGCGCAGGCGTCTCGACCGGCTTTCCGGAGCTGTTCGAATATTGCTCCAGCCTGATGCTCGACGACGGTCCTGCGATCGATGATCGCGCCGTGCGCGCGAAGCTGGCGAACTGGGCGGTGAAGGCGAGCGGCCTGCGCTACACCAGCATGCGCGCGATCTCGGCGCTCTCGAAGGGCGAGCGGCCGGGGCCGGAGAATTCCATCGGCAAGCTGGTGGCAGGCTCGATGATCCAGGACGTCGCGACCTACGCGCTGGACTTGCAAGGTGCGGCTGGTGTCGTCAGCGGTCCAGAGGATGCCGAAGTCGCGGGCCGCTTCCAGGCGATGCTGCTGCGTGCACCGGGTACGCGCGTCGAAGGCGGCACCGACGAGATCATGCGCAACATCATCGCCGAGCGGGTGCTGGGCCTGCCGGGCGACATCCGTGTCGACAAGGACGTGCCGTTCAACAAGATCCCGACAAAGGGAAGAGGTTAATCATGTCCCGGAGGCGGTGCGGTACGAAGTGCCGCTCCGCCGCGCCGGGACCCCGAGCTACAATGGGCCCCGGCTCGAGAGCGCACCGCTTTGCGCTGCGCAGCGTCCGGGGCAGGGAGAGGAGAGTTCGAAGATGAATTTCGACGACACCCCGCAAGAGGCCGCATTCCGCGAGACCGCGCGCAAATGGGTCGAGGCCAACGCGCCGAAGGAACTCCATGCCGAGTTATCAAAATCTTCGCTCGGCCGAATCCGCCTCGCCAAGCAAGACATCGTCGATGTCGGCAAGGCCTGGCAGAAGAAGAAGGCCGAAGGTGGCTGGGCCTGCCTGCACTGGCCGAAGGAATATGGCGGCCGCGGCGCGACGCCGATCGAACGCGTCATCTGGCAACAGGAAGAGGGCGTCTACGGCAAGCTGACGCAACCGTTCCAGATCGGTGAAGGTATGTGCGGCCCGACTGTGATGGCCTTCGGCAGCGAAGATGCCAAGCGCCGATACTTGCCGAAGCTCGCCTCTGGCGAGGAGATCTGGTGCCAGCTTTTCTCGGAGCCGTCGGCCGGCTCCGACGTTGCGGGCCTCCGCACCCGTGCCGAGAAGAAGGGCGATAGCTGGGTCGTCAATGGCCAGAAGATCTGGACCTCGGGCGCGCATTATTCCGACTACGGCCTCTTGATTACGCGCACCGATCCGAATGTGCCGAAGCACAAGGGCCTCACCATGTTCGTCCTGGACATGAAGAGCCCGGGCGTCGAGGTGCGCCCGATCAAGCAGGCCAACGGCATGCAGGAGTTCAACGAGGTCTATTTCACCGACGTCGTGATCCCCGACAGCCAGCGCCTCGGCGCTGTCGGCGAGGGTTGGAGCGTATCGCTGACCACGCTGATGAACGAGCGCATGTCGATCGGTGCGCGGCTCGCAACCGGCGTGCCTGAGATATTCGAGTTCTGCTCGAATCTGATGCTGGAGGACGGGCTTGCGATCGACGATCCCGCCGTGCGTTCGAAGCTCGCCAGTTGGGCCGTGAAGGCGAGCGGGCTGAAATACACCAGCTACCGCGCGATCTCGGCGCTGTCGAAGGGCGAGCGACCGGGCCCGGAGAATTCGATCGGCAAGCTGGTCTCGGGCATGATGCTCCAGGACATCGCGACCTACGCCATGGACCTCCAGGGCGCAGCCGGTGTTCTGACAGGCAGCGACGAGGAGACGGTGCAGGGCCAGTTCCAGCAAATGCTGCTGTCCTCGCCCTCGATGCGCATCGCCGGCGGCACCGACGAGATTTTGCGCAACATCATCGCCGAGCGGGTGCTAGGTCTGCCGGGCGACATCCGCGTCGACAAGGATGTGCCGTACAACAAGATCCCGACCAAGGGACGGTGATCTCACGCCTCGCGGTATCTCGTAGGATGGGCCAAGCGAAGCGTGCCCACCCTATGCAGATGCTCAGGGGTAAGTTTGCCGGTGGGCAGGGCGCTATCGCGCCTTTGCCACCCTACGAGGACAACGCGAGCTGATCCATGGACGCACAAGTGAAACAAACCGACCGCATCGGCGTGCTTGAAGAGCTGCTCAACGAGCGCTACTCCGTTCGCGCTTTCCTCCCCAAGGAAGTCGACCGCGCCACGATCGAACACGTGCTGAAGACGGCGCAGCGCACGGCGTCCTGGTGCAACAGCCAGCCCTGGCAGGTTGTCATCGCCAGCGGCGCGGCCAAGGAGCGCTTTCGCCAGGCGATCTACACGGAAGCCTCCGGCGGTCTTGGCGACGATTACGATTTCACCCCGCCGCGCGAATATGTCGGGGTCTATCTCGAACGCCGGCGCGAAAGCGGCTTTCAGCTCTACAACACGCTCGGCATCGCCCGCGGCGACAAGGCGGCCTATGCCAGGCAGGCACTGGAGAACTACAATTTCTTCGGCGCGCCGCATGTCGCGATCATTCACACCAACGAGCCGCTCGGCATCTATGGCGCGATCGATTGCGGCGCCTATGTCTCCAACTTCATGCTGGCCGCGCAGGCGCTTGGGCTCGGCACCATTCCGCAGGCGGCGCTGGCACGCCATTCCGGTCTGATCCGCCGCCACTTCAGCCTGCCCGACGATCGCCGGATCGTCTGCGGCATCTCGTTCGGCTATGCCGACCACGCGCACAAGGTCAACAGCTACCGCACCTCGCGGGCGAGTGTGGCCGATAGCGTGATCTTCGTGGACGAGTGATCGGCGCTGCGAGCTTGGCACCATCGGCGACGCACAAAGGCGGCCGCGGAAGCGGCCGCCTTTGTCTGTCTCACCCAGTTGACGCCGCCGTCAGCCGCCGCTGCCGCCGATCACGGCCCGCACGGTCTCGTCGGGCCCAAAGTCCTCGGCGCCCTCGACATAGAGCAGCGCGGCGAGCTTCGAGCGGGCGCGGTTGACGCGGCTCTTGATGGTGCCGACGGCACAGCCGCAGATCGAGGCCGCATCCTCGTAGGAGAAGCCGGAGGCGCCGACCAGGATCAGCGCTTCACGTTGGTCCTGTGGAAGCTTGTCGAGCGCCGTACGAAACTCCTCGAACTCGAGATGCGCATTTTGTGACGGTTGCGTCTTCAGCGTCTTGGCGTAGTTGCCTTCGGCGTCCTCGACCTCCCGCCGCCGCTTGCGATAGTCGGAGCGGAACAGGTTGCGCAGGATCGTGAACAACCACGCCGGCAGGTTGGAGCCAGGCTGGAACGAATCGATGTTGGCGAGCGCGCGAAGCAGTGTCTCCTGCACCAAATCGTCAGCGCGGTCCGCATTGCCGCTGAGCGAGATCGCGAACGCGCGCAGACTCGGCACGGCCGCCAGGATGTCGTTACGCAGGGAGTCGGTGAGAGGCATTAATCCCTCCCATTGCTGTTGTCGTTGGATCCGCCCTCATTTTCCACTTGGGAAGTCGCTCCTTGTGCATCAAGCTTCTTGATCAGTTCAGCGAACCGATCCGGAACCCCCTGCCGCACCACATCGTCGTACATGGCGCGCAGCTGATGCCCGATCCGGGATTGGATCTCCGGAGTGAGCCCTCCCTTGCCGGGGGTCGTGCTTTTGCTGGCTTGAGACTTGAGATCTTTCATGACCTGTTCCACGTTTCCCCGAGTTAAGTGACTGTAAAATCGAGAAATTTTCTCAACCGGGAGCCGTTCCCTGGATAGGCACAATGCGAGCTGCGAGAAAAAGTTCCGCGCAATGCGGAACTTTTCTGAAGCTGAGGCGTAAACAGCCGAGCAGGGGAACCCGGGCCCCCCGCGTAACGCCTGACCTAAGGGTGACCTCAAGGCTGGCCCGAAGATGAATGGAGTGGGGATGTCCCGTTCACAGCTCGTTGCTGAACACTTGCCGCTGTTGCGCCGGTATGCACGCGCCCTGACGGGCAGCCAGGCCTCCGGTGACGCCTATGTCGCGGCCATGTTGGAAGCCATGCTTGGCGATCCGTCGGTGCTCGACGAAAGCCATGGGCCGCGCGCCGGCCTGTTCCGGCTGTTCACCCAGATCTGGAATTCGGTCTCCGTCAACGATGATGCCGAGGTGACGACACTGCCGATGCCGCCGGAGCGGCGGCTGTCGAACATCACACCCCTGCCACGGCAGGCCTTCCTGCTGCTCTCGCTCGAGGGCTTTTCGGAAGAGGAAGTCGCCTTCATCCTCGGCACCGACGTGAGCGAGACGCGGCGGCTTGCGGACGCTGCTGGACGCGAGATGGCGGCCGAGATCGCCACCGACGTGCTGATCATCGAGGACGAGACCTTCATTGCCATGGACCTCGAGAGCCTGGTGAAGAATCTCGGCCACAACGTCGTCGGCGTCGCGCGCACCCATGCCGATGCGGTGGCGCTGGCCAAGAACAAGCGGCCCGGCCTGATCCTCGCCGACATCCAGCTCGCCGACGGTTCGTCCGGCCTGGACGCCGTCAACGAGCTGCTCCGCACCTTCGAGGTGCCGGTGGTGTTCATTACCGCGTACCCCGAGCGATTCCTCACAGGCGAGCGCCCCGAGCCCGCGTTCCTGATCTCAAAACCGTTCCAGCCGGCGATGGTGTCTGCGGTGGCGAGCCAGGCGCTGTTCTTCCAGCGCAATTCGCGCAACCGCACGCCAAAGGCGCCGGCGGCCTGATAGAGGCTCCCGCGCAAGATTGATCCGGCGTGCTGCAAAGGCACGCCGGATTCTCAGTGTTTGCATGCCACGGCTTGACGGGCGTCGAATTGGCCGCTCATACCTCGTGCATCGGACTTCCCTCGGAAGCGTGCACATGGACCAGCAACTCCTCGATCGCCTCGCCATCCGCGACCTCGTCGAGAACTGGGCGGTGTGGCGCGACGCCGGCGACTGGGAGCGCTTTGCCACCGTCTGGCATGATGAAGGCTGGATGTCCGCCACCTGGTTTCAGGGGCCGGCGCGGGATTTCATGCGCGTCAGCCAGGAGGGGTTCGCCAAGGGCGTGCGCATCCTGCATTTCCTCGGCGGCACCAGCATCGACCTCGAGGGCGACCGGGCCATCGCCCAAACCAAGATGACGATCTCGCAGCGTGCCCTGGTGCACGACGTGCTCTGCGACGTCGTCTGCACCGGACGCTTCTACGATTTCCTGGAGAAGCGGCAGGGCGAATGGGGGATTGTCCGCCGCCAGCCGATCTACGAGAAGGACCGGATCGATCCGGTCGATCCCGCCGCGCCGCTTCAGCTCGACCAGAAAGCGCTCGCCGCGCTTCCCGAAGGCTATCGCCACCTCGCCTACATGCAGGAGCTGATCGGCTACAAGGTCAAGCGCGACATGCCGGGCCTCACCGGGCCTGAAGTCGAGAAGCTCTATGGTGAAGGGCGGGACTGGCTGGCGGGGATGGCCAAATAACGCGAAGCAAAAGTGAGCCCCAGACAAAAGTAAGGCGCGACTGGCATCACCACAGTCGCGCCCTACGTCGCCGGCTTATGGGGCAGGGGGGAATAGCCGGCTGCTGAGACGACTCCTGCCCGCGAAAGTCGTTCCACGCCTTGCAAAATATTTTGCGCGGCCGGCGACTTTTTCGCACACGGTTAAGTGATCGTGACGCCCGAGAACCCCTGATCCTTGGTCAGCGTTGTTCCCGCGATCGCCATGGGGCGAGGGATCGACAGCCATGTCACAGACTCAAAAGGCATTTTTAGGCGCCGTCGCAATTGCCGCGACGCTGGGCGCGGTGCAATTGGCCTCCGGCCACGATCTGGCCGACCGTTGGCAGGCGGTCGCCGATATTCCCAGTCACAGCACCAACTACGCGCCAAGCCACAACGTCAACCGAACCGGCAAGGCCGACCGCCTTGGCGAGATCAAACCGGCACCGGTTCCGACCCGAACCGTGTCGATGCGACTGAATGACCTTGCCGATACGTCGGTGCTGCTGCGGGTGCCGGCGGTGATCGAGACCGGCAATGCGAAGCCGCCGGTGCTGCTCCAAAACCAGAATCAGACCCTGCAGAAGGCCCGCAGCAAGCCGACGATCGCCTGCGAGCCGATGGTCAGCTCTCTGACCGAGATCGCCAAGCTGCTCCAGCCCGGCCGCTGCGTGACCTGATCTGGGCATTCGTCCAGTCAAGGCAGGCTCTGCCGCGCCCCATCACATCCTCTTGATCCGCCGTGTCGTCGCGCTATATCCGGGTTCCTCCCTTTGATTTGACCGGGTAAGCGCATGACGACGTCAGATACGGCTGTGCATACGCAGCCTTTCCAGGCCGAAGTTTCCGAACTGCTGCACCTCATGGTGCACTCCGTTTATTCGGAAACCGATATCTTCCTCCGCGAACTCATTTCCAATGCCTCCGATGCCTGCGACAAGCTGCGCTACGAGGCGATCGCAAATCCGGCGCTGCTGGGTGACGGCGAGGCGCTCAAGATCCGCATCATCCCGAACAAGACAGCCGGAACGCTCACGGTGGCGGACAATGGCATCGGCATGGAGCGACAGGAGCTGATCGATCATCTCGGCACCATCGCCCGCTCCGGCACCAAGGCGTTCGTGTCGAAGCTGAAGGAAGCCAAGGACGGCCTTGGCCTGATCGGTCAGTTCGGTGTCGGCTTCTATTCCGCCTTCATGGTCGCCGAGAAGATCGTCGTGATCAGCCGCCGTGCCGGTGAGAGTGACGTCTGGAGCTGGACGTCCTCCGGCGGCTCCGGGTTCGAGATCGCCCGTGCCAGTGACGAGGACGCGGCACGCGTGGCGCGCGGCACCGAGATCGTCCTGCACCTGAAGGAAGACGCGAAAAAATACCTCGAGACCTACGAGATCGAGCGCATCGTCGGTGCCTATTCCGACAACATCCTGTTTCCCATCGAGCTCGTGCCTGGTGAGGGCGAGCCGCGCCAGATCAATTCGGCAAGCGCGCTGTGGCAGCGCTCGAAATCCGAGCTGACCGCAGACGACTACAAGAAGGCCTATCAGCAGATCGCCTCCGCCTTCGATGATCCCGCGGTGACGCTGCATTACCGCGCCGAAGGCCGTTATTCCTACGCCGTGCTGCTGTTCGCGCCGTCGACGAAACCGTTCGACCTGTTCGAGCCGAACCGCAAGGGCCGCGTCAAGCTTTACGTCCGCCGCGTCTTCATCACCGATGATGCCGATCTGTTGCCGGGCTATCTCCGCTTCATCCGCGGCGTCGTCGACAGCGAGGATCTCCCGCTCAACATCTCCCGCGAGATGCTCCAGAACAATCCGCAGCTCGCGCAGATTCGCAAAGCCGTGGCGACTCGCGTCGTGTCCGAGCTCGAAAGCCTCGCCGAGAAGGATCCGGAGAATTTCGCCAAGATCTGGGATGCCTTTGGCGCCGTGCTGAAGGAAGGCATCTACGAGGATTTCGAACGTCGTGAAAAGCTGCTGGCGCTGTCGCGCTTTACCACGACGTCGGGTGAGAAGCGGTCGCTGAAGCAGGTGATCGCCGATTTCAAGTCGAACCAGACCGAGATCTACTATCTCGTCGGCGACAGCATCGAGCGGTTGAAGTCCAATCCGCGGCTTGAGGCCGCGACCGCGCGCGGCATCGAGGTGCTGCTGCTGTCCGATCCCGTCGATGCCTTCTGGACCTCGATGCCCTCGGAATTCGAGGGCAAGCCGCTGAAATCGCTGAGCCAGGGCGATCTCAACCTCGACCTGATCCCGCGCGTCGACGACAAGGACGAGGCGAAAAAGGATGAGCCTGAGGCGGATGAAGCCGCCACTATCGCGGTGATCAAGGCCGCCCTCGGGGAGCGCGTCAGCGACGTCAAGGCCTCGACGCGGCTCACCAGCTCGGCCTCGTGTCTCGTCGCCGACAGCCGGGGTCCGAGTCGCGAACTGGAGCGCATCCTGGCGCAGCAGAATCGCGGCATGAAGACCAAGCCGATCCTCGAGATCAATCTGCGCCATCCGATGGTGGGCGCGATCACCAAGGCGCAGGCGGGCTCGAAGGTGGTCGATGATCTCAGTCTCCTCCTGCTCGAACAGGCGCAGATCCTGGATGGCGAATTGCCGGAAGATCCGGCGGCGTTTGCGGCGAGGCTCAACCGCCTCGTGCTGCAGGGGCTCGGCGGCTAGTTTGCTCCACTCACCTTGCCGTCATCTGTCCCTGGGAACAGTCGCCTCTTGCGTGGTGTTATGCCATATGAGGCGGCTGGCATCCGCGCCGGCGCCTGACCAATTCGAGGTTTCGCCATGCGTCTGTCAATCTTGATGCTCATCGCGGTCTTCACGGTGCTGGGCGCGTCAGATGCCAGCGCCCAGACCTATGATCCGCGATACCCGGTGTGCATGCACGTCTATACGCCCGGCGGCTTCACCGGTGGCGGCGGTGACTATTTCGACTGCTCGTTCACCTCGCTGCCGCAATGCCGCGCCACGGCGTCGGGCCGCTCGGCCAGCTGCGACGTCAATCCCTATTACGCCTTCGATGAACCGCCGCCGCCGCGCCGCCGCCACAAGAAGGTGCACTAGCGCTGCGACTTCTGAGGACTGTCTTCATGCGCCACTCACTCGGCCTGATCATGACTTTCGGTGCCATGCTGGCGGCCGCGCCGCTGCATGCGCAGACTTTCGACCCCCGCTATCCCATCTGCATGCACGTCTATTCCGGCGCGAACGGCGGGGGCGGGGAGTGGTACGACTGTTCGTTCATCTCGGTACCGCAGTGCCGCGCCACGGCGTCGGGCCGCGCCGCGACCTGCGACCTTAATCCGTACTATCCCGTCAACGCCCCGGCCTCGCGCCCGCGTTACAGGCTAAACGGTTAAGGCCGGGCGGATTGCCGCTCCGCCTCGCCTGGGGCTTACCGCTACCCCTTCCTGAACCCCGGCAACTCCACCACCTGCGCCAGCGATCGTCTCGGCCATCGGCATGCCGCCGATCCCTCCGGCTTGACCAAGGGTCACCAGCGTTAATCCCGTACTAACCGGGTTTACCCTGTCTCTTAACATCTGGGCAGGCTCGCAGGTCTAAGCTGCTGGATCAGCACACACGGCCTGAGAGAATGAACGGCATGACCACCAGTGTCATTGAGCAACCGAAAGTCGCGCGCGCGCCCTCGGCTTCGAAAATCTGGCTGAAGGCGATCGAGCTCACCGCGCGGATCGAGACTTTGCCGGGCCGTCTGTTCGCTGACGTCGTCGACGATTGGGCGCGACGCCAGCCCGATCGCGCAGCGCTGGTCATGGACGAGGCCACTCTCGACTACGAAGGCCTGTCGAAGAGGATCAACCGCTATGCGCGCTGGGCGCGCTCGGCTGGGATTGCCAAGGACGACACCGTTGCTCTGATCATGCCGAACGGCATCGACTATGTCGCGGCCTGGCTCGGCATCAGCCGTGTCGGCGGCGTGGCCGCGTTGATCAACACCAAACTCGTTGGGCAATCGCTCGCGCATTGCATCGATGTCGCAAAGCCGTCGCATGTCATCGTTGCGCATAAGCTGACGGGGATGCTGGACAGCGCCGCGCCGTATCTGAAGACCGAAGCAAAAGTCTGGACCCATGGCGATGCCCGCGGCGAACGCGCGATCGACGTGGCGCTGGCCGCGCTCGACGATGGAGCGCTCTCGCCGGACGAATATGGCAACGTCGCCATCGATGACCGCGCGCTGCTGATCTATACCTCGGGCACCACCGGCCTCCCGAAGGCCGCCAGCATCAGCCACCGCCGCATCCTCAACTGGGGCTTTTGGTTCGCCGGCCTCACCGGGGCGACGCCGCAGGACCGGCTCTACGATTGCCTGCCGCTGTTCCACTCGGTCGGCGGCATTGTCGCGCCCTGCAGCATGCTGGCTGCCGGCGGGTCGGTGGTGATTGCGGAAAAGTTTTCGGCTTCGCATTTCTGGTCCGACATCGTCCGGCATGACTGCACGCTGTTCCAGTTCATCGGCGAGCTCTGCCGCTATCTGCTCAAGGCGCCGCCGTCGGAATATGAGAACGCGCATCGTCTGCGGCTCGTCTGTGGCAACGGCCTGCGTGGCGACATCTGGGAAGACTTTCAGGCGCGCTTTTCCATTCCCCGCATCCTCGAATTCTATGCGGCGACCGAAGGCAATTTCTCGCTGTTCAACGTCGAGGGGCAGCCCGGCGCGATCGGCCGCATTCCACCGCTGCTCGCGCACCGCTTTCCCGCGAGCCTCATCAAGCTCGACTCCGACAGCGGCGCGCCGTTACGCAACGAAGAAGGCTTTTGCATCGCCTGCGCCCGCGGTGAGGCCGGTGAAGCGATCGGCCGCATCGGTACCGCGGACCAGGGCGGCGGCCGTTTCGAGGGCTATACCGACGCGGGCGAGACCGAGAAGAAGATCCTGCGCGACGTCTTTGCCCGGGGCGATGCCTGGTTCCGCACCGGCGACCTGATGCGGCTCGACGACAAGGGCTTCTTCCACTTCGTCGACCGCATCGGCGACACCTTCCGCTGGAAGGGCGAGAACGTCGCGGCGTCGGAGGTGAACGATGCCGTGCGCGATTTCACCGGCGTGATTGATGCTACCACCTACGGTGTCAGCATCCCCGGCACTGACGGTCGCGCCGGCATGAGCGCGCTTGTCGTGAACGAGGGCTTTGACATCGCCGCGCTGCCCGCGCATCTGGGACAGCGCCTGCCGGCCTATGCCTGCCCCGTTTTCATCCGTATCTGCTGCGAGATCGACGCGACCGAGACCTTCAAGCAGAAGAAGGGCGACCTCGCGCGCGAAGGCTTCGATCCGGACGCGATAGCAGATCCGCTGTTCATGCTGGACCCGAAATCCGGCGCCTATGTCGCGCTCGACGCCGAGGCCCATGCGCAAATCGTGGACGGCACGATCAGGCTGTAACGCTGCGAAAATGCGCAGATAGGTCCAATTTTATCTGAATTGTCCAAGAAGCCATTTACTTCTGTCGGGTACACAGGCGGTCATGGGGAGGCGGTCAGCAAGAGCCGCCGCAACGCGAACAATCGATAACAACAAGCGAGCCAGCCATGTCGGTAAGGTCTAAGGTCATTGAAGCGATCCAGCAGATCGCCAAGGAGCAGCACGTCACGCTTCCCGCACTCTCGGACGATCTGTCCCTGCACGAGACGGGCTTCGACTCGCTCGCCTTCGCGATCTTGGTTGCGCGCCTCGAAGACGAGACCGGCGTCGACCCCTTCACCATTTCCGAGGACGCATCGTTCCCCGCGACCGTCGGCGATTTCGTGCGGGCCTACGAAAATGTCCCCGCGTGAGATCTTTGCGCTTCGCGACCATCTCGGCGCGGAGCTGAAGGGCCGCACGCTCTCGGACGCGCACCATGTTGTGTCGCTGACGGACATCCTGTCGCACACGGTCCTGGGTGGCTGTCTGCGCGAATTGTCCGGCCGCTGCGTGCTCCTCAAGCTATCCGACCAGCTCCGGTCCGGCCTTGCCATGATCGAGCTCGACGGCATTGCCCGTCGCATGCTGTTATGCCCACCCGATCTCAAGCCGGCGTATCTCGACACGTTGATCGCGGATGCCGGGATCGATGCTGTCGTCACCGACGACGACGATGGCTGGACCAACACCGGTGTCGCGCTCATCGTCACGGCGCAATTGCCGCTCGAAGCGGCCGCGCCGGCGAAGACCGAACGTGCCACGGAATGGCTGATGCTCACCTCGGGCACCTCGGGCGTGCCAAAGATCGTCGGCCACACGCTGGAAGCTCTCACCGGCGCGATCGTCGCCGAAGGTCCGCCGCGCGGGCCCGCGCCGGTATGGGCGACGTTTTACGACATCCGCCGCTATGGCGGCCTGCAAATCTTCCTCCGCGCCATCCTCTCCGGCGGCTCCATGGTGCTGTCGGATCCGCATGAGGCGTTGGCCGATCACGTCGTGCGGCTGAACGCGCGCGGCGTATCGCATATTTCCGGCACGCCCTCGCACTGGCGCAAGCTCCTGATGAGCGGCTCGGCGGCACAGTTCGCGCCGGCCTACGTCCGTCTCTCCGGCGAGATCGCCGATCAGGCGGTGCTGGACGGCCTGAAGGCGGCATTTCCCAATGCCTCGGTCGGTCATGCCTATGCCTCGACCGAGGCCGGCGTCGGCTTTGCTGTCAATGACGGGCTTGAGGGCTTTCCCGCCAACTATCTCGGCAACCGCAATGGTGTCGAGATGAAGGTGGTCGACGGCTCGCTGCGCATTCGCTCGACGCGCACCGCACATGCTTACATTGGCCGCGACGCTGCCGCGCTCACCGACGCGGATGGGTTTGTCGACAGCGGCGACATCGTCGAGTTGCGCGGCGATCGCTATTATTTCATCGGCCGCCGCGGCGGCATCATCAATATCGGCGGGCTGAAGGTTCACCCCGAGGAGATCGAGGCGGTGATCAACCGCCATCCCGACGTGCGGATGTCACGGGCCAAATCCCGCCGCAGTCCGATCACCGGCGGCATCGTTGTCGCCGACGTGATTCTCGCCGACGGCTGCGATCCTGCGCGCACGAAAGAGATCCGCGACCAGATTCTGGATCAGTGCCGCGCGCAACTCGCCTCACACAAGGTGCCGGCGGTCATCCGCTTCGTCGAGGCGCTCGATGTCACTCCGGCCGGCAAACTGGCGCGCACCGATGCATAACGTTCTAGTCACCGGCGGCAGCCGCGGCATCGGCCTTGCGATTGCAAGGCGCCTCGCCGGCGCCGGCTTCAACGTGATTGCGGCCGCACGGCGCGAGAGCGAGGAGCTCAAGGCCGGGATCGCCGGGTCCGAAGGACGCCTGCATTTCCGCGCCTGCGATCTCGCCGTGATCGATGCGATCCCGGCGTTCGCAAAGCTCGTCCGCGACGAATTCGGCCCGATCTACGGCCTCGTCAACAATGCCGGCCTCGGCACCGAAGGCCTGCTCGCGACCATGCACAATTCCGAGATCGCGGCGCTGGTGCAGCTCAACGTGCTGTCGCCGATTATCCTCACCAAATACGTGGCGCGGCAGATGATGGCCGATGGCGCCGGCCGCATCATCAACATCTCATCTATCATCGCCACCACCGGCTATAACGGCCTCTCGGTCTATGGCGCCACCAAGGCCGCTGCCACCGGCTTCACCCGCTCGCTGGCGCGCGAGGTCGGCAAGCTCGGCATCACCGTGAACGCGATCGCGCCGGGTTTCATCGAGACCGAGCTGACGCACAATCTCTCCGACGAGGGACGCAAGCGCATCGCCGGCCGCAGCGCGCTGCGCCGCCTGCCCGAGACCGAGGACGTCGCGCGCATGGTGGAATATCTGCTCGGCGAGGGCGGGCGCAACGTCACTGGCACCGTGTTCACGATCGACGCGGGGAATACGGCATAAGCGGAACTCCGCCGCCGCCATAGAGTTGATCCGGCCCAATTTCAATTCACCGGATGTGGTCGTAAGATGCCTCGCAACCGGCTGGGTTACGTCAATCCGTCTGCCCTAACCGACAGGGAGCAGTCATGACCATGCCTGACATGACCCCTTCAAATCAGGGCCAGACGGAGCAATCCCGCGCGACGTCCGATGACGGCCGTTGTCCGCCGATGACGCATCAGAATTTCGGTGGCAACGGCCATGAGATGTATCCGCAGCAATTCGTGCGTCTGATCGGCTGTCATGACGCCTCTCTCGATGTCTTGCGCAAGCGTCAGGACGAGAAGCTGCACTAGCCGCTCACGTCCGGTGCCATCAAGGTCTTCGGCAAATCAATCGGCGACGGCGGCGGTCGGCCTTTCCGGCATCTTCACCGGCGATTGCGTCGAGGCCCGTATGCCGGCGTACGGGTGAGGTCGCGTCCTCGTGGCCGAAGGCGGACGCTTCGATGATTCCGCGGCAATCATTTTCGATAAATCAAGAGTAAACACCATTTGCGATGCGCCGTTGATGTCGATCAAAGTGCGACATTGCATCGCGGTGCGAGCTTGTTGTTCAGCTCCATTTGGCCAATGATCGGGACGTCGCGGCGAGACCGGCCGGCGAACCCTGATCGGTCCTGCCGCGTATCTGTTTTTCAACGTGCCATCCCAACCATCCGGCATCCCCCGATGACATCAGGCGAATCCTTTTACGGCGGCATTCCGGTCTTCCGCGGTTTCACCAGCCTGATGGATCCGGTGCTGTATTCGCCGCTGCCGAACAATTGGAGCATCGGCGTTGCGGACATCGTCGATTCCACCAAGGCGATCGCGGCGCAGCGCTACAAAGCGGTGAACATGGCCGGCGCCGCCGTGATCGCGGCGGTGACGAACGCGTTGGAGGGGCGCGAATTCCCTTTCGTGTTCGGCGGCGACGGAGCGAGCTTTGCGGTCGCGCCTCACGATCTTGAACTTGCCCGCGACGCGCTGGCGGCAACCGCGACCTGGGTACGGGAGGACCTCGATCTGAAGATGCGCGTCGCCCTGGTGCCGGTCAGCGCCATCCGTGCGCAGGGCCTTGACGTACGCGTCGCACGCTTCGGTCCGTCGGCGAACCTGTCCTATGCGATGTTCTCCGGCGGCGGCCTGGCCTGGGCGGACGCCGCGATGAAGCGCGGCGAGTTCGCGGTGGCTGAAGCGCCAAACGGTACGCAGCCCGATCTCTCCGGCCTGTCCTGCCGCTTCGAGGTAATGCCTGCGTCACGCGGATTGATTCTCTCGGTGCTGGTGATGCCGGCGCGCGGCGCTGACCCGCTGGCTTTCCGCAAGGTGATCGAGGACGTCATCCATCTCGCCGAGCGCAGTCCGGATGCCGGCCGTCCAGTGCCGGCGCAGGGGCCGCCGCTGAAATGGCCGCCGCAGGGGCTGGATTATGAAGCCCGCACCAAGCGCCGCGGCCCTCTGCTCGTGCGCCGCGCCACCGTCCTGGCCTACACGTTGTTCGCCTATCTGATCATGCGCTTCGACATCAAGGTCGGCGGCTTCGTGCCAAACGTCTACAAGCGTCAGGTGGTCGAGAACTCGGACTTCAGGAAATATGACGACGGACTGCGCATGATCCTCGACTGTACGGCCGAGCTCGAACGCGCGCTGAGCGATCGTCTCGCTGCGGCCGCGCGCGATGGCATCGTGCGCTACGGCCTCTACCAGCAGGACGCGGCGATGATGACCTGCTTCACGCCCTCGGCGCTGCGCAGTGATCACGTCCATTTCATCGACGGCGCGCGGGGCGGCTATGCCTCGGCTGCCACGGCGTTGAAGGCGATGGTGGCGTGAACCGCTAGCGTCCCGCGCGCGTCCAGGTCTCGCCGCCGCAGAGTGCGCCGACGCAGCCTTCGACCCGCAACGAATCCGCGCCCGTCACCGTGACGCTGCTCGCATAGGTGCTGCCGTCGTCGGCATTGTAGATCTGGCCCGACCATTTGTTCGGAGCTGACGGCTGCATGTCGCTGAACAATGGCAGGCCGATCATCGGACGCTTCGCGAGCGCGGGATTGGGATTCTTGCTGTCGGTCGCGGGCTGGCCGGTCGCGGTGTCATAGGGTTCGCGCAGCCAGACGATGTGGCCGCAGATGCCACCGCCGCATCTGCTGATCTTCACGCGCGCATCGCCTGCCTGGGTGAGCCAAGTGCCATCGGCGCTCTGCGCATGGGCGCTCGCTGCGCCAAGCAGTGCAGCCAGGACGACGAAGGGAAGCGCGAATCTGCTGAACATGGAGAGTGCCCCCGAAAATGAAGGCGCCTCCCATAGCAGGCCGGCAGGATAGTGCAACGCTGGATAGAATCACATTCCCGCGCTTATTGCGTGCGCCTATTCGCCTGCGCTCATTTGCCCCAGCGCACGAAGGCGACCGAGGCGGCGGTCGACAGCCCGAACACGACCATGGCGCCGCCGACCAGAGCGAACAAGGTCCAGGCCGGCGCCTGCACCATCATGAGGCTGACGCCGCCGACCGCGACGATCAGGAGCCGCGCCGTGGAGGCGAGCACGGGCCCGCCGACGCGCGCCGCGCCTTGTGAGGAGAAATACAACGATACGCCCATGCCGAAGAACACGAAAGCCGGACCTGCCCAGTAGAAATAGCTGTAGGCAGCGGCGGTTACGCCGGGATCCCGTGTGAAGAGCGCGACCCATAGCGACGGATCGAGCGCGATCACGAGGCCGATCAGGCCGACCGTGAGCCCGGAGGCGGTCGCCGCGGTCCAGGCCACGCGCCGCGCGCGCTTCAAATGTCCGGCGCCGATTGCCATGCCGACCATCGGCACCGATGCGATGCCGAAGGCGAAGGTGATCGGGATCAGCAGGAATTCCAGCCGCGACCCGATGCCGTAGCCGGCCAGCATCTCGGTGCCGAAGGTCGCGAGGATTTTTGTGAAGATCAGAATGGTGAGCACGGTCTGGAGGGGCGACAGGCAAGCCACCGCGCCCACCTTGAGAATGTCCAGGAACATCGCCCGCTCGAAATGGAAGGCGCGGACGTCGAGCTGCAATCGGCTGCGGCCGGACAAGAGATACCAGAGCAAAAAGACCGCGGCGCAGCTGAACGCGATCAGCTGGCCGCTCGCTACGCCCGGCATGCCGAACTGCTTCACGCCGAACAGGCCGAGGCCGAGGGTGCCGCCGAGCGCGACCTGGAGCACGCTCGCCCCGATCAGCGTCATCGAAGGCAGACGCATATCGCCGGTGCCGCGGATTGCCGAGGCCAGCGTGTTGACGAGCCAGATCGCGACGGCGCCGGAGAACAGCACCTGCGAATAGCCGCTGGCCTCCTCGAGCACGCGCTCGCGGCCGCCGAGCAGCGCAAAGAACGAGCGGCCGAACACGAGCATCATCACCGTGAAGAACAGCCCGCCGCAGAGGCCTATGATGGCCGCATGCAGCGCGAGCGTCGCGGCGCGGTCGCGATCTCCCGCCCCGAGCGCGCGGCTGATCGCGGAGGAGACGCCACCACCCATCGCGCCCGCGCTCATCATCTGCGTCAGCATTGCGAACGGAAACACCAGCGCGATCGCGGCGAGCGGGATGGTGCCGAGCCGGCCGATATAGGAGGTCTCGGCGATCGCAACCAGCGTGCTGCCGACCATCGCGATCATGTTGGGAATCGTGAGCCGCAGCAATGTCGGCAGGATCGGCGCCGTCAGCAGGCTGGCGATGGGGGAGGCGACCGGCGCAATCGGCGGGACGGCGTCTGCAGAGGCGTCGATCGTCATGTTCACCGGGCGGGACGTTAAATGATGGTTGACATATTATAGGGCGTGAGGCGGCCGGCGCAGCCCTTGCTCACGCAGGGCTCACCACGGCAGGCCGCATAGGTCGATGGTGCCCAGCGTCGGCGCGCGGACGATGTCGAAGACGTAGGGTGCCATGTAGTCGAAGCGGATTCGGCCCTCCGGCTGTTCGCAATAGACCTCGCCCTTGAAGGGCTGCCATCTGCGCGCCTCGTAGAACGCGAAATTGTGCGGCTCGCAGAACAGCAGCGCGAAGCGCACCGCCTCGTTGGCGCGCATGGTGTGCACCGCCGCGTCCATCGCCATGGTCGCGTAGCCGCGGCCGCGCCGGTCCTCGCGGGTGCAGACGCCGCCGATGCCGCCGACATGGACCTTCTGCCCGTTCCAGGTGACGGTTCGGAAGTAGACGCCGACATGGCAGACGAGACCATCCTCGGGCGTTTCGATCAGCACGCGGAGATCGGCATTGGCCCATTTGACATGAGCCCAGGGCTTATCCGCGACCATGTGCGGGCCCCAGACCGCCTGGTGCAGCGGCTCTGCGATCGGCCACGAGGCGTCGCCGTTCAGGATGTCGATTTCGATGCTCATGACTTTCTCTTTCGCAACGTCGGTTGATGCATTCGTTCTGGGATAAGCGCCTCAAAGGCAATGTTATTTTGTACCAGGGCACCCAGCCGCGCGAATGCCCGCGTGCTGCGACGATTTATGCAATCGTGCCAAGCGTCCGCCTCACGCATTTTCGCAAATTGGCGGTATTTAACGGCCACGGAACCTTCTATAAGGGGTGACCGTTAGAACTCGTTCCCACCAGTTGCGGACAAGAAGCCATGACCTTTACGCTGCCCCCCCTCCCTTACGCCTATGACGCCCTCGGCCAGTACATGTCGAAGGAGACGCTGGAATATCATCACGACAAGCATCATCAGGCCTACGTCACCAACGGCAACAACGCGCTCAAGGGGACCGAATGGGAAGGCCAATCCCTTGAAGAGATCGTCAAGGGCTCGTTCGGCAAGAACCCCGCGGTGTTCAACAATGCCGGCCAGCACTACAATCACATTCATTTCTGGAGCTGGATGAAGCCCAATGGCGGCGGCACCAAGCTGCCGGGCAAGCTCGAGAAGAAGATCAACGAGGACCTCGGCGGCTTCGAGAAGTTCAAGACCGACTTCCAGGCGGCCGGCGTCGGCCAGTTTGGCTCCGGCTGGTGCTGGCTCCAGGTCAAGAACGGCAAGCTTGAGATCTCCAAGACCCCGAACGGCGAGAATCCGCTGGTGCACGGCGCCACCCCGATCCTCGGCTGCGACGTCTGGGAGCACTCCTACTACATCGACTATCGGAACCGCCGTCCGGACTATCTCAAGGCGTTCGTCGAGAACCTCGTGAACTGGGAATACGTCGAGTCCCTGTTCGAGAAGGCGTGAGGTCTCATCTCGTCATTCCGGGATGGTGCGCCAGCACCAGACCCGGAATCTCGAGATTCCGGGTTCGCACTTCGTGCGTCCCGGAATGACAGACAAGGCGGTCGTCTGCGGCCGCCTTTTTGCTATGCGGAATTGCCTTGCGCGGTGCGCGCATGGGTGTGTCATCACACCGTTTGCATCACATCGCCGGCGCGCTTAATCAGGACGGGCATCCCCTCGATCCGACCCAAGCCCGTTTGTCAGAACCTTCCCCGAAAGACCCGGCGTCTGCCGAGGACGCGGACTCCGAGCCGCGGCCTGGGCGTGTGCGCAAGCCGATCGGCTGGTCGACCATCATCATCGCGGTCCTGGTGGCGGTGAGCGCCGCTCTGGTCTGGCGGCGTGACGGCACGGGCGGTGTTCTCGACATTCTCACCCACGACCTTTCGCTGTTCGGCGGCATCCTGCCGCGCGTGCTGGCCGGCTGTCTGCTCGGTGCGTTCATCTCGGAGATCCTGCCGCACGAAAAGGTCTCGCGCTCGCTCGGGCCGAAATCCGGCCTGATGGGGCTTCTGATCGGCACCGCCTTCGGCGCGATCCTGCCGGGCGGTCCCTTCACCGCCTATCCGGTCGCGAGCGCGCTGCTCGCGGTCGGCGCCGATTTCGGAGCCACCATCGCCATGGTCGTGAGCTGGACCCTGATCGGCTACGGTCGGGCGGTGGCATGGGAAATCCCGATCATGGGCACCGATTTCACGCTGTGGCGGATCGTGATCTCGCTGCCGCTGCCGGTGCTCGCCGGCGCGCTCGGCCGCTTCGTCTATGTCCGGCTCTATCCGAAGCCGATGACGAAGGATGACGAGACGTGAGCGCCGCGCTTCTGATCGACATCTTGTTGTGGAGTTCGGTGTTCGGCGTCGGCCTGATCGCCTTCGGCCGCGGCCCTGCCGTGTTCAGCGCTTCGCTGCGCGAAGGCTCGCTGGACTTCATCAACATCGTGCCGCGGATCGCGCTGGGGGTGATCGGCTCCGGCTACATCGCCGCCATCATCCCGCAGCAGGTGATCACCGGGTGGCTCGGGCCGGACAGCGGATGGCTCGGGGTCGCGTCCGCCGTGGTCGCCGGTGCCGCCACGCCGGGCGGACCTGTCATCGGCTTCTCCATCGGCACGGTGGCGCTGAAGTCGGGCGGCGGGGTGCCCCAGGTGGTTGCCTATGTCGTCGCCTGGGCCCTGTTCGCGTTCCAGCGGGTGATCCTGTGGGAGATCCCATTCATGCCGGCTCGTTTCGTCTGGTTCCGCTGCGCCGTATCGGTGCCGTTCCCGTTCGTGGCGGCCGCCATCGCCATGCTGATCGGCAAGCCTTGAGCCCGGCGTGGACAGACGCAATGTTATAATATAACGTCCTCGCATGGTTCCCGCCGTGTCTCACGCCCGTCATCACGACCACTCCCACGACCACGTGCATTCGCAGGGGCATGACCACACCCATGCCCATGTCCATGATCCCGCTTCGCCGCATCCGGCCCAGGCGGCCCCCTGGTCGATCCTGCGCATGACCATGGCCGGCCGCCTCGCGGCCGCGCTCGCTGTCTGCGCGGTGCTCTGGGGCATGGTCTTTCTGGCGATGAGGTGACCATGGCGGCACTGCACTTCCACAACGTCACGCTCGGCTATGACCGGCATCCGGCCGTGCACCATCTCAATGGCGAGGTCGCATCCGGCGCGCTGGTCGCAGTGATCGGCCCGAACGGCGCCGGCAAGTCGACGCTGCTGCGCGGCATCGTCGGCATCCTCAAGCCGCTCGACGGCAGCATCCACCTCGGCGGCCTCGACAGCAGGGACATCGCCTACCTGCCGCAGAGCGCCGAGATCGACCGCAGCTTTCCGATCTCGGTGTTCGATTTCGTCGGCACCGGGCTGTGGCGCGGGACCGGCCTGTTCGGCGGCATCGGCAAGGCTGCGCGGGACAAAATCCTGCGCGCAATTGCCGCCGTTGGCCTCAACGGTTTCGAGAACCGTCCGATCGGCACGCTCTCCGGCGGCCAGATGCAACGCGTGCTGTTCGCCCGGGTGCTGCTTCAGGACGCGAGTCTGATCGTGCTCGACGAGCCCTTCAACGCCATCGACAGCAAGACCACGGCCGATCTGCTCGCGCTGGTGAAGAATTGGCACACCGAGGGCCGCACCGTGCTGGCCGCGCTGCACGATATGGAGATGGTGCGTACCCATTTCAGCGAGACACTGGTGCTGGCGCGCGGCCCCGTGGCCTGGGGACCGACGGCCGAGGTGCTGACGCCGGAAAACCTGATGGTTGCGATGCGGATGTGCGAGGCTTTCGACGACAGCGCGGCGGCCTGCGCCGGCGACGACGGGCGGTCGCAGGCGGCGTGATTGCAAATGGCCTATGACGCGCTGATCGGTCCGTTCACCGAATTCGAGTTCATGCGGCGGGCACTCGCCGCCGTGATCGCACTGTCGCTGGCAGGCGCGCCGATCGGCGTGTTCCTGATGCTGCGGCGGATGAGCCTCGTCGGCGATGCCATGGCACATGCGATCCTGCCGGGCGCCGCCGTTGGCTTCCTGCTCTCCGGGCTCAACCTGTTCGCGATGACCGCCGGCGGCCTGATCGCCGGCTTTGCGGTCGCAATCCTCGCCGGTGTGGTCGCGCGCTCGACCGGGCTGAAGGAGGACGCTTCGCTGGCCACCTTCTACCTGGCCTCGCTGGCGCTCGGCGTTACCATCGTCTCGATCAAGGGGACCAATATCGACCTGTTGCATGTACTGTTCGGCAACATTCTCGCGATGGACGACCAGACGCTGCTAGTGGTGGCCTTCAACGCCACGGTGACGCTCCTGGTGCTTGCGGTGATCTACCGCCCGCTGGTGATCGAGAGCGTCGATCCCTTGTTCCTGCGCACGGTGAGTCGCGCCGGGGGCCCTGCGCATCTCGCCTTCCTCGCGCTCGTCGTGATCAACCTCGTCAACGGCTTTCAGGCGCTCGGCACGCTGCTTGCGGTCGGCCTCATGATCCTGCCGGCCGGCATTGCGCGATTCTGGTCGCGCGATCTCACCGCCATGATCTGCATCGCCGTGATTGCTGCCGCGGTTTCGGGCTATGCCGGCCTCGTGCTGTCGTTCCAGACCCGAGTGCCGTCGGGCCCTGCGATCATTCTCGTGGCGACGGTGCTCTACGTGGCCTCCGTCCTGTTCGGCCGCGTCGGCGGTATCGTCCGGCAATTGTTTCCCGGCCGGCATCTGGAAGCGTGACGATGCGGCTCATCCTGCTTTGCGCGCTGTTGCTGATCGCCTCGCCGCTGCACGCCGCCGAGCGGCTCAACGTGGTCGCGAGCTTCTCGATCCTGGCCGATTTCGTCCGCAATGTCGGTGGTGACCGGATCAATCTGACCACGCTGGTCGGCGCCGACAGCGACGTCCACGTCTACACGCCTGCGCCGAGCGATGCGAAGCGGATCGCCGATGCAAAGCTCGTCGTCGTCAACGGGCTCGGCCTCGAGGGATGGCTGCCGCGGCTCGTGCAATCCTCCGGCAGCAAGGCGACGGTCGTGACTGCAAGCGCCGGTATCACGCCCCTGAAATTGGGTTCGGCCGCAGATCCCCACGCTTGGCAGTCCATCCCCAATACCAAGATCTACGTCACCGATATCGCCAATGCGCTCGCCGCTGCTGCCCCGGATGACGCGGAGTTCTTCCGCGCTCGGGCCAAAGCCTATCTGGAAACACTCGAAGCCCTCGACAGTGAGGTCCGCGAAGCCGTGGCGAGAATCCCACTGGAGCGGCGCAAGGTGATCTCCACCCACGACGCCTTCGGCTATTTTTCCGCCGAATACGGTATCCGGTTCATCGCCCCCTTGGGCGTCTCCACGGAGACCGAGCCCAGCGCGCGCGACATCGCCGCGATCATCGGCCAGATCAAGGCCGAAAAAATCCCGGCAGTATTCCTGGAAAATATCAGCGATGACCGGCTGATCCGGCGGATCGCGGCCGAGACCGGCGCAAAGGTCGGCGGGACCCTGATTTCCGACGGTTTAACCGGCGAAAAGGGGCCTGCACCCACTTACATTGACATGGTCAGGCACAATATAAAGGCCCTGATCAGCGCGCTTGACCATTAGGGCAGGGGGCCACCCCGCCTCGCGTCGCGCGAAAGCCCGAAATCCGGAGTTGTTATGTCTGAAGTGACCTCCCCAAAAATTCCCGTGACCGTCCTGACCGGCTATCTCGGTGCCGGCAAGACCACGCTTTTGAATCGCATCCTGTCGGAAAACCACGGCAAGAAATACGCTGTCATCGTCAACGAATTCGGCGAGATCGGCATCGACAACGATCTCATCATCGGCGCCGATGAGGAAGTGTTCGAGATGAACAACGGTTGCATCTGCTGCACCGTGCGCGGCGACCTCGTGCGCATCATGGACGGCTTGATGAAGCGCAAGGGGAAGTTCGACGCCATCATCGTCGAGACCACGGGCCTTGCCGATCCCGCGCCCGTCGCCCAGACCTTCTTCGTCGACGAGGACGTGCAGAAAAACGCGCGGCTCGACGCAGTGGTGACGGTCGCCGATGCAAAGTGGTTGTCCGACCGGCTGAAAGACGCGCCCGAGGCGAAGAACCAGATCGCGTTCGCCGACGTGATCGTGCTGAACAAGACCGATCTCGTCAACAAGGGCGAGCTCGCGGAGGTCGAGGCCCGCATCCGCGCCATCAATCCCTATGCGAAGCTGCATCGCACCGAGCGCTGTTCGGTGGCGCTGGCTGACGTGCTCGATCGCGGCGCGTTCGACCTCGACCGCATCCTCGACATCGAGCCGGATTTCCTTGAGGCCGATGATCATGATCACGACCATGATCATCACCACCGTGGTCACGACCATCATCACGGCCATGGCCTGAAGCACTATCACGACGAGGACATGCAGTCGCTGTCATTGAAAACCGACAAGCCGCTCGATCCGAACGTGTTCATGCCCTGGCTCCAGAACCTGGTGCAGGTCGAGGGCGGCAAGATCCTGCGCTCCAAGGGCATCCTCGCCTTCCACGATGACGATGACCGCTACGTCTTCCAAGGCGTCCACATGATGCTGGAGGGCAACCACCAGCGGAAGTGGAAGGAGGGTGAGCCGCGCGAGAGCCGCCTCGTCTTCATCGGCCGCGAACTGCCGGAAGAGGCCATCCGCAAGGGTTTTGAGAGCTGCATCGTCTCGTGATGAAAGAGTTTACGCCGGCTCCTGATTCCGCCTCGATCGTCTCCGTCACCGACCGCGTCAAGCCGATCGCGCTCGGCATGGGCGTGACCTCGGCGCATTTCCTGGCCGATCGGGCCGCCTTCGTCGGCGGCGAGGAGAAAGTCGCGCTGGTCGACGCCAAGGGCGAGATCAGCACGGTCGCCGTGCACAGCGGCGGCATTCTCTCGACCGCCTCCGACGGCAAGCGCCTCGTCATGGGCGGCGACGACGGCAAGGTCGTGTCGCTCGATGCCAAGGGCGAGGTGACGCTGCTCGCCACCGACCCCAAAATGCGCTGGATCGATGCGGTGGCGCTGCATCCAGACGGCGCCTTAGCGTGGTCGGCTGGCAAGACGGCGAACGTCAAGAGCGGCAAGAACGAGGAGAAGTCGATCGAAGTGCCCTCGACGGTCGGCGGGCTTGCCTTCGCGCCAAAAGGCCTGCGGCTTGCGATCGCACATTACAACGGCGCGACGTTGTGGTTTCCCAACATGGCTGCCACAGCCGAATTCCTCCCGTGGGCCGGCTCGCATCTCGCCGTCACCTTCAGCCCGGACAACAAGTTCCTGGTCACCGCGATGCACGAGGCGGCGCTGCACGGCTGGCGGCTCGCCGATAACAGGCACATGCGCATGACCGGCTATCCCGGCCGCGTCCGCTCGATGTCCTGGAGCGCCGGCGGCAAGGCTCTGGCGACCTCGGGCGCCGACACCGTCATCCTGTGGCCGTTTGCCAGCAAGGACGGTCCGATGGGCAAGGAGCCCGCGATGCTCGCGCCGCTCCAGGCCCGCGTGTCCGTGGTGGCCTGCCACCCCAAGAACGATATCCTTGCCGCCGGCTACAGCGACGGCACCGTGCTGATGGTGCGGCTGGAGGACGGTGCGGAAATCCTGGTCCGCCGCAACGGCACGCCACCCGTGGCCGCGCTCGCCTGGAACGCCAAGGGCACGCTGCTGGCGTTTGCGGATGAAAATGGGGACGGCGGCCTGCTGGAGCTTTAATCTGTCATGGTCCCGGCCGTATAGGGGACCATGCGGTTTCTGACGACATTCCAGATTGCCGATTTTGCAGACACGCTGATCAGCCTGTTCACGGCCTTCGTGCTGGGGACGCTGATCGGCGCCGCGGCAGTACCGCCAGCGCACCGCGGGCCTGCGCACCAATGTGCTGGTCGCGGTCGGCGCCGCCGCCTTTGTCGATCTCGCCATGCATCTGGATGGCGCCGCCGGCGCGGTGCGGGTGATCTCCTACGTCGTCTCCGGCATCGGATTCCTCGGCGCCGGTGTCATTATGAAGCAGGGCATGGACGTGCGCGGGCTCAATACGGCCGCGACGCTATGGGCCTCCGCCGCGGTCGGCTCCTGCGCCGGGGCCGACATGGTCGCGCAGGCCGCGGCGCTGACCGTGTTCGTCATCGCCGGAAACACACTGCTGCGTCCACTCGTCAATGCTATCAATCGCATTCCGCTGAATGAGCGGGCACTGGAGGCGACCTATTACTTCAAGATAGCGGTGGCGGCCGACGCTCTGCCTGACATGCGCGACCGCCTCGTCGAGAGGTTGGAAGCCGCGAAATATTCCGTTGCTGATATCGACCTGGTGGAGATCGGCGAGGACATCCTGGAGATCGTCGCAAAGCTGGTAGCGACCGCGGTCGATCCGAACGAGCTGAACGCGGTCGCGACGGATCTCCAGCACCTTCCGGGCGTGCGCCACGCCACTTGGGAAGTCAGCACCACGGATTGAGCGCGGCGTTTTAGCGCGCAGGGGTGCGGTTCCCGCCCGGGCAGGCGCGGAACCCGCGCGCGGCCATTTCGTTGGTCCCGCGGGCAAACGCGGTGATCGACATGACAGGCAATGAGAAGCGCAGACTGAAACTCGACCTGATGATCGCCTGCTCGCTGTTCGCCGCGGGCGTCGTGGTGTCGGGCCTGTCGCTTGCGCAGATTCGCGCCGAGAACCGGATGCAGATGGCGCAGGCAACGCCACCGCTCCAGGGCACTCCTTCGGACGATCAGGGCAAGACGCCTGCGGAGTCCAAGCCCGGCGGTGATCGCCCGACCACGCCGGCTCCCGAGCCCGCACGGCCCGAATCCCAGACGCAAGGCGCGGCGACCAAGCCCGCGCTGCCGGCGGCGCCTGCGGAGAAGATCGCGCCGCCGATCAAGGAGAAATAACGACAGCCAGTTGCGGCGTCACCGCTGGGCTTGTCCCGGCCATCCACGTTCTTGGCGTCCCGCGAAAGAAAGTGCGTCGATGCCCGGGACAGGCCGGACATGACGGCAGAGCCCTCACCGCACCAGAATATTCCGGAACTGCCAGGGATCGCTCGTGTCGATGTCTTCCGGGAACAGTCCCGGACGATCGGTCAGCGGCGTCCAATCGGTGTAGAAGCCCTTCACCGGGCCGAGATAGGGCAGCTGGATTTCCAAGAGACGTTCGAAATCCATCTCGTCGGCTTCGACGATACCTTCGTTCGGATTCTCCAGCGCCCATACCATGCCGGCGAGCACGGCGGAGGTCACTTGCAAGCCGGTGGCGTTCTGGTAGGGCGCAAGCCTGCGGGTCTCTTCGATGGAGAGCTGCGATCCGTACCAATAGGCATTGTTGTCATGGCCGAACAGCAGCACGCCGAGCTCGTCGATGCCATCGACGATTTCGTTCTCATCGAGGATGTGGTGCTTTTCCTGCATCTTCGCCGCGCGGCCGAACATTTCATGCAGCGAGAGCACGGCATCGTCGGCCGGATGATAGGCATAGTGACAGGTCGGCCGATAGATCGCCGTGCCCGATGCGTCGCGCACCGTGAAGTAATCGGAGATCGAGATCGACTCGTTGTGGGTGACGAGGAAGCCATACTGCGCGCCGCGGGTCGGGCACCAGGTGCGCACGCGCGTGTTGGCGCCCGGCTGCATTAGATAAATGGCGGCGCCGCAGCCCGCTTCGTGGGTCCGCGCATTCTCCGGCATCCATTTCTCATGGGTGCCCCAACCGAGTTCTGAGGGCTGCACGCCTTCCGACAGGAAACCTTCCACCGACCAGGTGTTGACGAAGACGTCAGGCTCTTTCGGGTTCCTGGAGCGCTGGGTGTCGCGTTCGGCGATGTGAATGCCCTTGACGCCGGCCTGCCGCATCAGGTCCGCCCATTCGGCCTTGGTCTTCGGCTTGGGGGCATTGAGCTTCAGATCCGCGGCGACGTTGAGCAGCGCCTGCTTGACGAAGAAAGAGACCATGCCAGGATTGGCACCACAGCAGGAAACGGCCGTCGTGGAGCCCGCCGGGCGCGCCTTCTTGGCGGCCAGCGTCACTTCGCGAAGAGCGTAGTTGGAGCGCGCTTCCGGGCCCTTCGAAGCGTCGAAATAGAAGCCGAGCCAGGGCTCGTTGACGGTATCAATGTAGAGAGCGCCAAGTTCGTTGCAGAGCTCCATGATGTCGGTGGAGCCGGTGTCGACTGAAAGATTGACACAAAAGCCCTGACCGCCGCCTTCGGTGAGTAGCGGGGTCAGCAACTCGCGATAATTGTCCTTGGTCACGCCCTTCTGGATGAAGCGTACATTGTGCTTCTCGCAATGCGCCTTGCGGCCCTCGTCCTTGGGATCGATCACGGTGACGCGCGACTTGTCGTAATCGAGATGCCGTTCGATCAGCGGCAACGTGCCTTTGCCGATAGAGCCGAAGCCGACCATGACAATGGGACCGGTGATCTTCGCGTAGATCTGCGAGGCGGGGCTCATGGGATGGTTTCTCCGGAACGTGATGGCAGACAAAGAGTGAGGGTGTGGATCAGGCGCTGCGGCGCTTGGCGGTGACTTCGATCTCGACCTTCATCTCAGGCTTGTAGAGCGCCGAGACGACCAGAAGCGTTGCGGCCGGGCGGATGTCGCCGAGGACTTCGCCGCAGACGGCGAAATGGGCGTCAGCGTCTTTGATGTCTGTGAGGTAGTAGGTCGCGCGGACGATGTCGGCCATCTCGAAACCACCCTCCTTCAGGGCGGCTTCAATGGTCTTGAAGCAGTTGCGTGACTGGCTCGTGACGTCGGCCGGCATCGTCATGGTCGTGTAGTCATAGCCCGTGGTTCCCGCGACGAAGGCGAACTCGCCGTCGATCACGGCGCGGCTATAGCCGGCGGCCTTCTCGAACGGGGAGCCGGTGGAAATCAGGCGACGGGACATGCTCTCGGACCTCAACTGAAGGGAGGGATGTTTCGCGGGTTTAAAGGGCGTTTCTCGGGCCCGTGCAACCCCAAACGAACAGCATCAAGTCAGCAGCCGGGCATGGCCGCTGGCTGCGGCTTCGGTCGTTGCGATCACCGCAATGCCTTAGGCCGCGTGCGCCTGGAGAGCGCGAACCGCCCTCCGTTTGGGCAGGGCCGCTCCGGTCGGAACGATCATCCCTTCCGCGCCGTCGAGCGCGCCTTCCGCAAACTCGATCGCCAGCAGCCGGTTGCGCTCGAACGGGCCGGGCAGCGACAACGCGCCGGTTTTCTCGGGCGAGAAGCCGAAGCGAGCGTAGTACGGGGCGTCGCCGAGCAGGATCACGGCACCATGCCCGCGCGCCCGGGCGGCGGCCAGCGCTTGATGCATCAGCGCGGCGCCGATCCCGAGTTCGCGGCAGGCAGAGTCGACCGCCAGCGGTCCAAGGACCAGAGCGGGCCTGCCTCCGGCGCTGACGTGCCACAGCCGCACGGTTCCCACGAGCTGTCCCTCGCGCACGGCCGACAGGGCAAGGCCTGTGGCAGGCGCGCGTCCGTCGCGCAGGCGCTGGCAGGTCCGGCCATGGCGGTTCTCGCCAAAGCAGGCATCGAGCAACGCTTCACGCATCGCGACGTCGGCAGCACGCTCCGCTCGGATCGCGAACGGAGCGGCTTTCGAAGTGAGGGCGATCTGTGGCTTCCGAGGAGCAGTCATGGCGCGTCAGTCCCCGCTTGAACGGACATGCGAGAGGCACATCGGTCCAAGACGTCGTCAGAATTGAAATTGTGAGGGAGGAGCCGGCAAGCCGGCTCCCGGGTTCGTCAGGCCTCAAGAGAGAGGCGGATCAGATGTGGTACGTCTTCAGCGGCGGGATGCCGTTGAACGCCACCGACGAGTAGGTCGACGTATACGCCCCGGTGCCTTCGATCAGCACCTTGTCGCCGATCTCGAGCGTCACGGGGAGTGGATACGGGGTCTTCTCGTACAGCACGTCGGCGCTGTCGCAGGTCGGGCCCGCGAGCACGCACGGCGTCATGTCCGCACCGTCGTGACGGGTACGGATGGCGTAACGGATCGACTCGTCCATCGTCTCGGCGAGACCGCCGAACTTGCCGATGTCCAGGTACACCCAGCGCACCTCGTCCTCGTCGCTCTTCTTCGAGATGAGCACGACCTCGGATTCGATGATACCGGCATTGCCCACCATGCCGCGGCCCGGCTCGATGATGGTCTCCGGGATCTGGTTGCCGAAGTGCTTGCGCAGCGCGCGGAAGATCGACCGGCCGTAGGTCACTACCGGCGGCACGTCCTTGAGGTACTTGGTCGGGAAGCCGCCGCCCATGTTGACCATGGAGAGGTTGATGCCGCGCTCGGCGCAGTCGCGGAACACCTGCGAGGCCATCGCCAGCGCACGGTCCCACGCCTTCACCTTGCGCTGCTGCGAGCCGACATGGAAGGAGATGCCGCACGGCTCCAAACCAAGGCGCTTGGCGACGTCGAGCACCTCGACCGCCATCTCCGGGTCGCAGCCGAACTTGCGGGACAGCGGCCATTCGGCGCCGGCGCAGTCATAGAGGATGCGGCAGAACACCTTCGCGCCGGGGGCGGCACGGGCGACCTTCTCGACCTCGGCGGCGCAGTCCACCGCGAAAAGCCGAATGCCCAGCGCGAAGGCGCGCGCGATATCGCGCTCCTTCTTGATCGTGTTGCCGAAGGAGATGCGGTCGGGCGTCGCTCCAGCGGCCAGCGCCATCTCGATCTCGGCGACGGTCGCGGTATCGAAGCAGGAGCCCATGGAGGCGAGCAGGGCCAGCACTTCCGGCGCCGGGTTCGCCTTGACGGCATAGAACACGCGGCTGTCGGGCAGCGCCCTGGCGAAGCTCTGGTAATTGTCGCGCACGACCTCGAGGTCGACGACGAGGCACGGCTCGGTGTCGAGGCCATCCTTGCGGCGGTTGCGCAGGAATTCCTGGATACGTTCGGTCATGGCACTCTCCCAAACGGCCCAGCGACGGGCCCGTTCAAAACATGACGTCGGATAAGAGCGCTCTGGCCAAATCGCGCGATGGAGGCGCGACGAAGCCAAAAAACTCAAACCAGACTGTGCTGCCGTGGATTGGTTGGGAGTGTTCCCGCCCGCACACCTGGCAATGAAGGACAAGCCTTTTCAGTAGCCCGCGCCGGCGTTGGACTGCCGGTAGAGACCAAAAAAGCCCGATCCGTCGTTGCTTTAAGTCGCGTCCCCCGTTGAGAGCGGGGTGCGCCGGTTCGCCTCCGGCTGCCAGTCACGGTTGCAAAGAGTGAAGTCACCTTCGACAAGGCATCCCTTGAGAGAGATGCTGGGCGCTCCGGGTTTGCTTTCAGTCCGTCGGCTTTTCAGTCTTTCGACTTTCAAGTCTTCCGGCTTCTGCACGTCCGAAGAGCCCCTCGGCTTCTTCACCCCTTGGCGGCTGTCCGGCCTCTTGTCCGGATACCTACCGACTGACACACGACCACAGGCACGTGCGAAATTGGGCAAGTCCGCACATAAGCGTTTTGAATCGGCTTCGCAAGAATTTTTTTAGGCTGAGAACAGAATTGCCTAACATCTACTTGCGCAGTGCTGCGCGAGCGACGCGGAAGATGAACACGTGTTAAGTTTTCTGTGCCGCGCGCGCGTGTCTGTCGCGCGCGAGCTTCAGCGGCGCGTCGTGAACGGCTCGATGCGCTGAGCTGTGCGGATGAACGCGGTCATCACCAGCACGCCGAGTGCGAACAGCACGGCCTGGAGGATGTGCGCGCCCTGGTCGCCGAGCCCGAACAGGATCGCGAGCGCCCAGCCGCCGGCAAACGCCGCGCCGAACACCTCCGCGCCGATCAGGATGGCGGCGCTGATAACGGTGATGACGCTCGGCCAGGCGATCTGGCGGGAAGAGGAGGCAGGCGCGTTCATGAGTTCAGGGACCCCGTGTCTTCGAGGGCCGCAATCTCCCCGAAAAGGCGGTCGGGAGCAAGGGCAAACGGCCCAAAAAAGCCCCATCGCGTGCTATAGCTGGCCACAACAAATTCGGCTCAAAAACCGGGACTTGTGATGTCAGAACTCCGCCAAATTACGGATGCCGAGACCAACCCGCTCCTGAAGGCCTGGGTGACGCCGTTCGCGACCCCGCCTTTCGACGAGATCAAGCCGGAGCATTTCCTGCCCGCCTTCGAGCAGGCCTTCGCCGACCATGCCGCCGAGATCGCGGCGATCACCAACGATCCGGCCGCCCCCGACTTCGCCAACACCATCACGGCGCTGGAGCGCTCGGGCAAGCTCTTGAACAAGGTCGCGGCGGTTTTCTACGACCTCGTCTCGGCGCATTCCAACCCGGCCATCCTGGAGATCGACAAGGAAGTCTCCTTGCGGATGGCGCGGCACTGGAATCCGATCATGATGAACGCCGTGCTGTTTGGCCGCATCGCCCAGCTGCACGAGAACCGCGCCAATCTCGGTCTCACGCCCGAGCAGCTGCGCCTCCTGGAGCGCACCTACACCCGCTTCCACCGCTCCGGCGCCGGCCTCTCCGACGAGGCCAAGACGCGGATGGCAGAGATCAACGAGAGGCTCGCCCAGCTCGGCACCAGCTTCAGCCATCACCTGCTCGGCGACGAGCAGGACTGGTTCCTGGAGCTCGGGGAGGCGGACCGCGAGGGCCTGCCGGAGAGCTTCGTCGCCGGCGCCAAAGCTGCGGCAGAAGAGCGCGGCATGGAAGGCAAGGCCATCGTCACGCTGTCACGCTCCTCGGTCGAATCGTTCCTGAAGAGCTCGGCGCGGCGCGACCTGCGCGAGAAGGTCTACAAGGCCTTCATCGCGCGGGGCGACAACGGCAATTCCAACGACAACAACGCAACCATCGTCGAGATCCTGAAGCTGCGCGAAGAGAGCGCCAAGCTGTTGGGCTACCCGACCTTCGCCGCGTATCGACTCGAAGACTCCATGGCCAAGACGCCGGAAGCGGTGCGGAGCCTATTGGAGCGGGTCTGGACGCCGGCGAGGGCGCGCGCGCTCGCCGACCGCGACGACATGCAGGCATTGATCACGGCCGAAGGCGGCAACTTCAAGCTCGCCCCCTGGGACTGGCGCTTCTACGCCGAGAAGCTGCGTCTTCAGCGTGCCAATTTCGATGACGCTGCGATCAAGCCGTATCTTTCGCTCGACAACATGATCGCCGCCGCCTTCGACTGCGCCACGCGCCTGTTCGGCATCACCTTCGAGGAGCGCAGCGACGTTCCGGTCTGGCACCCGGACGTCCGGGTTTGGGAGGTGAAGGGCAAGGACGGCAAGCACAAGGCGCTGTTCTATGGCGACTACTTCGCCCGGCCCTCGAAGCGCTCCGGCGCCTGGATGACTTCGCTGCGCGATCAGCAGAAGCTCGACGGCGAGGTCGCGCCGCTGGTTCTCAATATCTGCAATTTTGCCAAGGGAGCCGGGGGCGAGCCTTCGCTGCTGTCGCCCGACGACGCCCGCACCCTGTTCCACGAATTCGGCCACGGCCTGCACGGCATGCTCTCCCACGTCACCTATCCTTCGCTGTCGGGCACCTCCGTGTTCACCGATTTCGTCGAGCTGCCGTCTCAGCTCTACGAGCACTGGCAGGAGCGGCCCGAGGTGCTGCAAAAGTTCGCGCGCCACTACCAGACCGGCGAGCCGCTGCCGGACGACCTCCTGCAACGCTTCCTTGCTGCGCGAAAATTCAACCAGGGTTTTGCCACGGTCGAGTTCGTCTCCTCGGCGCTGATCGACCTCGAATTCCACACTCAGCCGGCTTCCGCCGCGCAGGACGTGCGCGCCTTCGAGAGACGCGAGCTGGAGAAGATCGGCATGCCCGAGGAGATCGCGCTGCGTCACCGGCCCACGCAATTCGGCCACATCTTCACCGGCGATCATTATGCCGCCGGCTATTACAGCTACATGTGGTCGGAGGTGATGGACGCCGACGCTTTCGGCGCGTTTGAGGAGGCCGGCGACATCTTCGATCCTTCGGTCGCCAAGCGCCTGCATGACGACATCTACGCCTCGGGCGGATCGGTCGATCCGGAAGCCGCCTACGAGGCCTTCCGCGGCCGCCCGCCGGAGCCGGACGCGCTGCTGCGCCGGCGCGGCCTGCTCTACGCCGCGAAGGCGGCGTGATGGGCATGCGCATCCTTCTCGGTCTGCTGCTCGCCGCCGGCCTGTCGCTCGCAGCGGGGCCGGCGCGCGCGCATCCGCATGTCTGGATCACCGCGACCAGCGAGTTGCTCTACGCGGCCGACGGCACCATCACCGGCGTGCGCCACGCCTGGACCTTTGACGACATGTTCTCGGCCTATGCGGTGCAGGGGCTCGAGAGCAAGACCAAGGGCGCCTATACGCGCGAGGAGCTAACGCCGCTGGCGCAGACCAATGTCGAGTCGCTGAAGGAATACGCCTACTTCACCTTCGCGAAGGCCGACGGCAAGAAGGAACGGTTCCAGGAGCCGGTCGACTACTTCCTCGACTACAAGGATACGGTGCTGACCCTGCACTTCACCTTACCGCTGAAGAACCCCGTCAAGCCCAGGCAGCTGGTGCTCGAAGTATTCGACCGCTCCTTCTTCATCGACTTCCAGATGGCCAAGGACAATCCGGTCAAGCTGGTCGGCGCGCCCGCCGGCTGCCAGATGAAGCTGGAGCGACCGAACGACGGCACCGCGAGTGCGCAGAAGCTCAACGAGCAGACCTTCCTCAATGGCGAGAATTCAAACTTCGGCATGATGTTCGCCAACAAGATCATGGTGGATTGCCCTTGAAGTCGCAACTCTCCGGGTTCGCGCTCGGGCTTCTCACTTGCGCCGCCGTTCTGCTGGTCGTGTCCGTGGCCGACGCCGCGCTCCACGATCTCCTCGCGCAGAATCCGTTCGGCGCGCCGCGCGCCCAGCAGGCGGCGGAGCCTGAAGCCAGCGGCCTCATCGGCTGGCTGTTGGCAAAACAGTCGGAGTTCTATCGCCAGATGTCGGCGACCATCCGCGCCGCGAAGTCCGACGGCTCGGCGGTGTGGACGCTGCTCTTTATCTCGTTTGCCTATGGCATCTTTCACGCCGCCGGCCCCGGCCACGGCAAGGCGGTGATTGCCTCTTATCTCGTCGCCAACCGCGAGACTGCGCGGCGCGGCATCGCGCTGTCGTTCGCCTCCGCGCTGATGCAGTCGCTGGTGGCGATCCTGATCGTCGGCATCTCCGCCTGGATCCTGAATGCGACCGCCAAGACCATGTGCAAGGCCGAAGGCGCGATCGAGATCGCGAGCTATGCCCTGATTGCGCTGTTCGGTCTGCGCCTGGTCTGGGTGAAAGGCGGCGCCTTCATCCGCGCGCTTCAGGTAGCCCAGCCGGTGCCAGCGATGGCAGGCGTGCCGCATGACCATGACCACGGCCATGATGCGGATGATCATCATGGCCACGATCATGATCACCATCACGGTCACAGCCACGCTCGCCATGAGCATGGGCATGGCCACGTCCATGACGAGCACTGCGGTCATTCCCACGGGCCTGCTCCGAGCGAGCTCGCCGGCCCCGGCGGCTGGCGGCGCGGCTTTGCCGCGATCCTCGCCGTCGGTATCCGCCCGTGCTCGGGGGCGATCCTGGTTCTGGTGTTCGCGCTGGCGCAGGGCCTGTTCTGGGCCGGCATCGCCGCGACCCTCCTGATGGGACTGGGCACCGCGATCACGGTCGCGTCCATCGCGGTCGTCGCCGTGTCCGCCAAGGACATCGCGCAGCGCCTCAGCGCAAGACGCGACGGGGGCGGCGCCCTCGTCATGCGCGGCATCGAGTTCGGCGCCGCTGGCCTGGTATTGCTATTCGGCGTCGGCCTGCTGTTCGGCTACATCGCCGCTGAACGGACAACCTGTTTTTAAGCCGCGCTCGCGGGCCCCGGCTCTGCGGAGCAGCGCACAGGGCGCTGCACCGCGTGCGGGGCACGGCACCTTAAACCGGCAGAAACCGCTTCAAGGCCGGCATGAAGAAGATCCCGAGATTGATCGCAAAGCCGATGCTCCAGAGGATCGAGCGCAGCGTCGGGCGGTTGCCGAGATAGGTCAGCACATAGGCGATCCGCACGATCAGGAACAGTGCCGCGAGCTCGTCGATCAGCCGCTGCGGCGAATCCCGGAATTCGGCGAGCAGCACCGCGAAGGCGAAAAACGGGAAGGTCTCGATGCCGTTCAGGTGCGCGCCGAGCGCGCGCTGCGCGAGGGCGTCATCGAAGAAGGCGGGGTCGCGCGGCTGGGAATTGTCGAACGTGCGAAACCTGGCCCATTTGATCGAGACGATCGTTGCAAGGTAAAGCAGCAGCGCTCCCAGGACGCACCATTCCGCGAGTGTCATCTTCCCTCCCGCTTGGGTGCAACCGTAGCCAAATCGGCCTCATCTTGACAAGTTCGGAGCAACGCGCGACCCACGGAGCCATGACCAGCGTCGTTCCCATCGACAGCGCGAAACCGGCAGCTCAATCCGCTCTGCCCCGCGTTGGCGTGCTTCTGATCAACCTTGGAACGCCCGATACTGCTGACGCGCCCGGCGTGCGGGTCTATCTGAAGGAGTTCCTCTCGGATGCCCGCGTCATCGAGGACCAGGGCTTGGTCTGGAAGCTCGTGTTGAACGGGATCATCCTGCGCAGCCGCCCCCGCACCAAGGCGCTGGACTACCGCAAGATCTGGAACAACGAGCGGGACGAGTCGCCGCTAAAGACCATCACGCGCTCGCAGGCCGACAAGCTCGCGATCGCGCTGTCGGATCGCAGTCATGTCGTCGTGGACTGGGCGATGCGCTACGGCAACCCGTCGATCCAGGCGGGCATCGACGCGCTGATCGCAAAAGGCTGCGAGCGCATCCTCGCCGTCCCGCTCTATCCGCAATATTCCGCCTCGACCTCGGCAACGGTCTGCGACGAGGTGTTCCGCGTGCTCGCCCGCCTGCGGGCGCAGCCGACGCTGCGGGTGACGCCGCCTTACTACCAGGATGCGGCCTATATCGAGGCGCTCGCGACCTCGATCCAGACGCATCTGGCGAGCCTGCCGTTCAAGCCGGATCTGATTGTGGCATCCTTCCACGGCATGCCGAAATCCTATGTCGACAAGGGTGATCCATACCAGAACCACTGCATCGCCACGATCGAGGCGCTGCGCCGCCGGCTCGGCATGAACGAGACAACGCTGCTGCTGACCTTCCAGTCGCGCTTCGGCAATGACGAGTGGCTTCAGCCGTATACGGACAAGACCATGGAGCGTTTGGCGAAAGACGGCGTGCGCCGCATCGCGGTGGTGACCCCGGGCTTTGCCGCCGATTGCCTGGAGACGCTGGAGGAAATCGCGCAGGAGAATGCCGAGATCTTCAAACATAATGGCGGCGAGCAGTTTTCCGCGATCCCCTGCCTCAACGACAGCGAACCCGGCATGGACGTGATCCGCTCCCTGGTGCTGCGCGAGCTTCAGGGCTGGATCTGACGTTTACGATGGGGCGGCAAATCTAACGTTTGGCGCTAGGTCCGCGCCGGCATCCTTTCAAGAGCGTTCTCGCAAACACATAATCCTTGCCATTCCCCTTCCGTACGCCTTGTGCAGAATCGCGCCGGTACCGACGTTAGTCGCGACCGCTGAACCGATAGGGTTGCGATACCGACCAATGACAGCGCGGGAAAGGGCCTTTTCCCGTTTGGAGGAGATATGAGCGGTTTCGACATTTTCGCGATTGTTCTGGTGTTGCTCGTCATCGTCACGCTGGTTGCCGGCGTGAAGACGGTGCCGCAGGGCTATGATTGGACTATCGAACGTTTCGGCAAGTACACGCAGACGCTGAGCCCCGGGCTCAATCTGATCGTGCCCTATTTCGATCGCGTCGGGCGCAAGATCAACATGATGGAGCAGGTGATCGACATTCCCGAGCAGGAGGTGATCACCAAGGACAACGCTACGGTGACGGTGGACGGCGTCGCCTTCTATCAGGTGTTCGACGCCGCGAAAGCGAGCTACGAGGTTTCCAACCTCACCCAGGCCATTACCGTCTTGACCATGACCAACATCCGCTCGGTGATGGGGGCTATGGATCTCGATCAGGTGCTTTCGCACCGCGACGAGATCAACGAGCGCCTGCTCCGCGTCGTCGATGCCGCGGTCTCGCCCTGGGGTCTCAAGGTCAACCGCATCGAGATCAAGGACATCGTGCCGCCGGCCGATCTCGTCGAGGCCATGGGCCGGCAGATGAAGGCCGAGCGCGTCAAGCGCGCCGACATTCTCGCCGCCGAAGGCCAGCGCCAGTCGGAAATCCTGCGCGCCGAGGGCGCCAAGCAGGGCCAGATCCTCCAGGCCGAAGGCCGCAAGGAAGCTGCGTTCCGCGACGCCGAGGCCCGCGAGCGGTCGGCTGAGGCCGAGGCCAAGGCAACCCAGATGGTCAGCGAAGCGATTTCGAAGGGCGATGTCGCCGCGCTGAACTATTTCATCGCCGACAAGTATATCAAGGCGTTCGGGCAATTGGCCGATTCGCCAAACCAGAAGGTCATCATGCTTCCGGTCGAAGCGATGAGCATGCTGGGTTCGCTCGCCGGCATCGGCGAGATCGCCAAGGCGACGTTCGGCGAGAGCGCCGCGTCCGCTGCGCTCGCTCGCCGTCCCGGCTCGGTGCCGCCGACCGGTGGCACGCCGCCGGCGGTGCCGCCGCGGCAGGGATAATCAAAGAGGTCGTATCATGGCCGACATGTTGGTATCGCTCGGCACCTGGAATTGGCTGATCTTCGGCTTCATCCTGATGGCGCTGGAGGTGCTGGCGCCGGGCATCTTCCTGTTCTGGCTCGGGCTCGCCGCGCTGCTGGTCGGCCTGATCTCGTTCACTGTCGCCGTGTCCTGGCAGATCCAGCTCGTGATGTTCGCAGTCTTCGCTGCCGCCGCCGTGCCGGTGTGGCGCCGCCTGGCTCGGCCGAAGCCGGACGCCAGCGCCGGCCCCTTCCTCAACAAGCGCACCGAGGCGCTGTTAGGGCGCGAGTTCACGCTGGAGAAACCGATCATTGACGGCGCAGGCACCGTCCGCATCGGCGACACGGTGTGGCGCGTGGCTGGGCCCGATACGCCGGCGGGGACGCGCGTGAAGGTAGTGCAGGTCGACGGCGCGAATCTTACTGTGGCCGCGGCGTAGCTTCCTTACCTCTCCTGGAGGGGGAGGGTCGATCGCGCGCAGCGCGAGCGGGGTGGGGTGATCTCTCCACTCGGGCACTGCCCCCGTGGAGGAACTGTCACCCTGCCCCGCTACGCATTTCGCGGCACTGCATGCGTAGCGACCCTCCCCCTCCAGGGAGGGTAAACAAGAGCGCTACCTTTTCCATCGCTCGGCAAATCGGTGCAATGGCATGAATGTCTCGCACAGCTCGCGTCCGTGCGGCGTCAATGCGTAACCTCCGCCTTCGCCAAGCTCGACGAATCCCGCTGCACGCAGCTCCGTCAGCCGCGCCTGCAGCACCGTCGGCGAGGCTTCGTCGCAGGCGCTGCGCAGCGCGCGCGAGGTGAGGGGCTCGCCGCGCAACTCCCACAATATCCGCAGGCTCCAGCGCCGGCCGAGCAGGTCCAGCAGCGCCATGATCGGCCGCCCGGTGCGCGAGCCGCGGACGCGGCGTTCTGATGCTGGCTGCTTTGCCATATCGGCCTCTTGCGTAGCGCTACAGATAATGTAGCGTATTGCTACGATAATTGTAGCAACGGAAGCAGTCCATGTCTTCTGCCATGTCACCCTCCTCGCCGCGTATCGCGCCCCTCGATCCGCCTTATCCCCCGGAGATCCAGGCGCAGTTCGACCGCATCATGCGCGGCGCACCGCCCCTGGTGCTGTTCAGGGTGATGGCAAGCCACAGCCGCGCCTGGGACAAATTTCGCGCCGGCGGCCTGCTCGATCCCGGCCCGCTGTCCCTCCGCCAGCGCGAGATCATCATCGACCGCACCTGCGCGCTGAACGAATGCGAGTATGAATGGGGGGTGCATGTCGCCATCTTTGCCGGGCCGGCAAAGCTCATGGAGGATGAAGTGCGTGCGACGGTGCTGGGCGATGCCATGTCACCGTGCTGGTCGCCGGCCGAGCAGGCGCTGATTGCGGCCGTCGACGCGCTGCATCATCGTGCGACGCTTGATGACGAGGAGTTCGCCGCGCTGTCCGCGCATTACGACGAGGCGCAGATCCTGGAAATCATGCTGTTGTGCGGCTTCTATCGCACGGTGTCGTATCTGGCGAACGGGCTGCGCTTGCCGCTGGAGGAGAACGCGGCGCGGTTTCCGGCGTAGGTCTCTCCGCCGTCATTGCGCGCCACACCCTCGGTGTCATTCCGGGGCACGCGAAGCGTGAACCCGGAATCCATTGGGCAGAGATCTCGGAGATGAATGGATTCCGGGTTCGCGCCCAAACGGGCGCGCCCCGGAATGACTCCCTGGAGTGTGTGCGCCTTACGCGACGCCCGCCCGCAACAGATCGTGCAGATGCACGATGCCGACCACCTTGCCCGCTTCGGTCACGACCAGCGTTGTGATCTTGCGTGTGTTCAGCACCTCGATCATCTCGGTCGCGAGCATCGACGGCGGCACCGTCTTCGGTTCAGTGGTCATAATCTCATCGACCGACGCAGCCAGCAGGTCGGGCCGCATGTGGCGGCGCAGGTCGCCGTCCGTGATGATGCCGACGGCCTCATCCGCATCATTGACGATACAGACGCAGCCAAGCCCCTTGGCTGACATCTCGACCACGGCCTCCGACATCTTGGTGCCGAGCGGCTTGACCGGAATTTCCGTGCCGGTGCGCATGTAGTCACGGACGAATTTCAGCATCGCCCCCAGCTTTCCGCCGGGGTGGAAATGCGCGAACTCCAGCGCGGTGAAGCCCCGGCCTTCGAGCAGCGCGATCGCGATGGCATCGCCAATCGCCGCCTGCATCAGCGTCGAGGTGGTCGGCGCCAGATTGTGCGGGCAGGCTTCGCGTGCCTTCGGCAACTCGATCACGATGTCGGCGGCCTGGCCCAGTGAGGACGCCGCGCTCGACGTCACTGCGATCATGGGAATCGCAAAGCGCGCCGAATAATTCACGAGGTTCTTCATCTCCGGCTGCTCGCCTGACCAGGACAGCGCCATGATGACGTCGTCGGACGTGATCATGCCGAGATCGCCATGGCCGGCCTCGGCCGCGTGCACGAAGAAGGCGGGGGTGCCGGTCGAGGCCAGCGTCGCCGCGATCTTGCGGCCCATATGGCCTGATTTGCCGAGTCCGGTGACGATGACGCGACCCTTGGCGTTGCGGATCAGGTCCACCGCTCTCGCAAATGTCGCACCCAGCGGGCCGCGCAAGGCGGCGGCGAGCGCGTTGATGCCGCCGCTCTCCGTCTCCAGCGTGCGGAGCGCGGATTCGACGCTATCAGCAATGGAGCCGGATGATGCGGTCATCAGCGGTTTCGAACTCGGCATGTTCAGGTCCAGGGAGGAGGAGCGTTCGCCCGTTGGCACCTGCTTAGCACGCCCGGGCAGGCGAGGCGACGCGCCGGCCAAATCCCTCAACTGGTCATTAACCATAATTGTTTTAACTCCATTAACGATGGTTCCCGCCAAGCGGTGGGAGCTCGTCGTGAAAGTATTTGATTTCGTTGGAGTTCTTCCATCGTGGGGTCGCCTCCAGGCACTGGCCGGAGCAAACGCGCGCATTTCCTGCGCGCCGTATTGCCGTGCCTGATGCTGACGGCCCTCGAGAGTGCACCGGCTCTGGCCCAGAGCCTCACGCCTGATCTGTTCAATCCCAACCGCGGCGGCTTCGCCGCGCCCGAGACGCTGCCGACACGGCGCACCGCCGGCGTGCCGCAGGCGCCTTCGGACGCGCTGCCGACGCTGCCCGATCCCAACGATCCGCGCAGGCGCCAGCAGCCCCCGGCGATCTCGCGCGCCGGCCAAAGCCCGGCCGGTCAGGTCCCGACCTACGGCCTGCCCGCGGCCAACGTCGCGAGCGGCTCCGGCTACGATTCGCTCAACCGCAAGCGGCAGCAGCCAAAACTCTATCCCGGACAGCCGAAGCCGAAGCGCCCCGCCGGCCCCGACTCAAAGGTAGCGCCGGCAACGCCGGAGCGGACGCTCGGCCCGCCGCGCATCGCGCCGCCACCCTCCGAAACCGCGCACAGGACGCCAGTGCCGCCGGCGATGGCCGGCAACGTGCCCGGCCAGCCGCTGCGCCGCCGCCTCAAGCTGGACGAGGATCCGTTCGGCGCGGTGGGCGACTATGCCGGCAGCTTCCTGATCAAGGGCGGGCTCGAGCTCTCCGCCGGCTACGATACAAATCCCGCGCGTCTCAACAGGCCTGTCGGTTCGCCGGCCTATGTGGTCGCGCCTGATCTCCTTGTAGTGTCCGATTGGGAGCGCCACGCGCTGGTCGCCGATCTGCGCGGCTCGTTCTCGGGCTACACCAACAACATGCCGGCGACCATCAACGGCTTCGCCTCGCCGTCGCCGGTCGAGGTCGATCGCCCCGATTTCACCGGCCATGTCGACGGCCGCCTCGACGTCACCCGCGATTTCAAGTTGACCTCGCAGCTCCGCCTGCGGCTCGCCACCGACAATCCCGGCAGCCCGAACGTGCAGGCAGGTCTTCAGAAATTTCCGGTCTACGCCGCCTATGGCGCGACCGTCGGCTTCGACCAGACCTTCAACCGTTTCCAGGTCGCCGCCGGCGCCACCGTCGATCGTACGGCCTACACCGATTCAAAGCTCATCGACGGCTCGACCTTTGCCAATACCGACCGCGAGTTCAACCAATATGGCGGCGTGGGCCGGTTCTCCTACGATCTGAAGCCGGGCCTCAAGCCCTTCCTGGAAATCCAGGGCGACACCCGCGTGCACGACCAGGCCGCCGACCGCAACGGCTACTTCCGCGATTCAAACGGCGGCTATGCCAAGGTCGGCTCCTCCTTCGAGTTCTCGCGCATCCTCACCGGCGAGATCTCGATCGGCTATTCCGCGCGCAACTATGTCGACCCGCGCCTCAGCCAGCTCGCGGGCTTCCTCACCACGGGCTCGCTGATCTGGAATGCGAGCGGCCTGACGACCGTGAAGTTCTTCACCGACACGCAGATCGCCGAGACCACGATCCCGGGCTCTTCCGGCGTCCTGGTGCGCACCTATTCGGCCGAAGTCGACCACGACTTCCGCCGCTGGCTCACCGCCGTGGGCAAGTTCACCTACGGCACGCTCGACTACCAGAACCAGAATCGCAACGACAAGACTTACTCGCTCGAAAGCAATCTGATCTACAAGCTCAACCGCAACATCTGGATCAAGGGCACGCTGCGCCACGACATCCTGGATTCGAACGTCGCGGGGGCGAGCTCGTCGGGGACGGTGGTGATGCTGGGGGTGAGGTTGCAGAATTAGGTAAGACGGGGCGCGTCGTTCGAGGCTACGCTATCTCGTCCCCACTCCGCTGTCATGCCCCCGCGCAGGCGGGGGCATCCAGTACGCCGCGGCGGATGTGGTGAGTGCGTGCCCTCTAAGGAGAGCCTCTGGAATACTGGATCGTCCGCCTCCGCGGACGATGACAGCGTCATTTGAAGCTTGGCTGCTGCGCGAGCCGCGACTACCGCGGCAGATCCGTCTTCCCCATCAGGAACGTATCGATCGACCGGGCGCACAGCCGGCCCTCGCGGATCGCCCAGACCACCAGCGATTGGCCGCGGCGCATGTCGCCGGCGGTGAACACGTTCGGGCGCGAGGTCTGGTAGTCCAGCGTGTTAGCCTTGACGTTGCCGCGACCGTCGAGCTCGACCGCGAGCAGGTTCAAGAGGCCCTCGTGCACGGGATGCACAAAGCCCATCGCGAGCAGGACGAGCTCGGCATCGAGCACGAACTCCGTGCCGGCAATCGGTTTGAACTTGTCGTCGACGCGCACGCAGTGCAGCTTCTTGACCTTGCCGTTCTCGCCCGAGAACTTCTGCGTCAGCACGGCGTATTCGCGGATCGCGCCTTCGGCCTGGCTGGAAGAGGTGCGCATCTTCAGCGGCCAGTTCGGCCAGGTCAGGCCCTTGTTCTCGCGCTCGGGCGGGGCGGGCATGATCTCGAGCTGGGTCACCGAGAGCGCGCCCTGGCGCAGCGAGGTGCCGATGCAGTCAGATCCGGTGTCGCCGCCGCCGATGACGACGACGTGCTTGCCGCCGGCCAGGATCTCCTGGACGCCGCGGAGCGGCTCCTCGGAGACGCGGCGGTTCTGCTGCGGCAGGAAGTCCATCGCGTAGTGAATGCCTTCGAGATCGCGGCCGGGGATCGGCAGGTCGCGCGGAGCTTCGGCGCCGCCGGTCAGCGCGACAGCGTCGTACTCGTTGAGCATCTCGCGCGGATCGACATTGCCGTCGGCGCCGACATGGCTGTTGTAGTGGAAGGTGACGCCTTCGGCTTCCATCTGCTTGACGCGGCGGTCGATGATGCCCTTCTCCATCTTGAAGTCGGGGATGCCGTAGCGGAGCAGGCCGCCGGCCTTGGCGTACTTCTCGAACAGATGCACGTCGTGGCCGGCGCGGGCGAGCTGCTGCGCGCAGGCCATGCCGGCCGGACCCGAGCCGATCACGGCGACCTTCTTGCCAGTCTTGACGGTAGCCACTTCCGGCTTCACCCAGCCATTGTCCCAGGCGCGATCGACGATCGCGCATTCGATGGTCTTGATGGTGACGGGGTTGTCGTCGATGTTGAGCGTGCAGGAGGCTTCACACGGCGCCGGACAGATGCGCCCCGTGAACTCCGGGAAATTGTTGGTCGAGTGCAGGTTGCGCGAGGCTTCTTCCCAGTTGCCCTGGTAAACGAGATCGTTCCAATCCGGGATCTGGTTGTTGACCGGGCAGCCTGGCGTGCCGGGCGCGACCGAGCCTGTGCCGTGACAATAGGGAATGCCGCAGTTCATGCAGCGCGCGGCCTGGTCGCGCACCTCCTTCTCGGAGAGGGGAACGACGAACTCGTGAAAATGCTTCACGCGCTCGGCGACCGGGATGTACTTGCGGTCATGCCGTTCGATTTCAAGAAAACCGGTGATCTTGCCCATTAAACCCGTAGTCCCTGCCGCTTAGTCGTTTGTTCTCTCACTCCTCATCCTGAGGAGCGGCGCCCTTTCGCGCCGCGTCTCGAAGGATGAGGTCCCGGATGGTGGCCTCATGGTTCGAGACGGCGCTCCGCGCCTCCTCACCATGAGGTTATTCTCTACGCCCCGATTGCGATCTTCGGCTCGGCGTCAGCATTGGCGGCCATTTCGCGCAGCGCGCGCCGGTACTCGACCGGCATCACCTTGCGGAATTTAGGCAGCCATTCCTTCCAATTGGCAAGGATGTCGGCGGCGCGCTTGGAGCCGGTCGCTTTGGCATGGCGCGAGATCAGCACGTGCAGCCGCTCGACGTCGGAGGCGAGCAGGTTCTTGAACACGTCGACCCGGCCATGCGCCTCGAGGTCACCGGCGTGGTGATAGGTGCCGGCATTGATCAGCTCTTCCGACAGCACCGGCTCGAGCTCGACCATCGACAGATTGCACAGCCGGTCGAAATCGCCGGCCTCGTCCAGCACGTAGGCGATGCCGCCGGACATGCCCGCCGCGAAGTTGCGCCCGGTCTTGCCGAGCACGACCACGATGCCGCCGGTCATGTATTCGCAGCAATGATCGCCCGCGCCCTCGACCACCGCGACCGCACCCGAGTTGCGCACGGCAAAGCGCTCGCCGGCGATGCCGCGGAAGTAGCATTCGCCTTCGATCGCGCCGTACATCACGGTATTGCCGACGATGATGCTCTCTTCCGGCACGATCGCAGAGTTCCTCGGCGGCTTGACTATGATCTTGCCGCCCGAGAGGCCCTTGCCGACATAGTCGTTGGCCTCACCCTCGAGCTCGAAGGTGACGCCGTTGGCGAGCCAGGCGCCGAAGGCCTGTCCGGCAGTGCCCTTGAGGCTGACATGGATGGTGTCATGCGGCAGGCCGGCATGGCCGTAGATCTTGGCGACCGCACCCGACAGCATGGCGCCGGCGGAACGGTTGGTGCTGTTGATCGCGGCCTCGATCTTCACCGGCGCGCCGCGGTCAAGCGCAGGCGTCGCCTTCTCGATCAGCGTGCGGTCGAGCACGGCCTCCAGATGATGGTTCTGGCGCTCGGAATGATAGATCTTCTGGCCGTTCTCTTCCTTCTGCTTGACGAACAGCTTTGAGAAGTCGAGGCCCTTGGCCTTCCAGTGCGCGACCAGCTTGGTCTGGTCGAGCAGCTGCACCTGGCCGACCATTTCGTTGAAGGTGCGGAAGCCGAGCGAAGCCATGATCTCGCGGACTTCTTCCGCGACGAAGAAGAAGTAGTTGATCACGTGCTCGGGCTGGCCGGTAAAGCGCTTGCGCAGCACCGGATCCTGCGTCGCGACGCCGACCGGACAGGTGTTGAGGTGGCACTTGCGCATCATGATGCAGCCGGCCGCGATCAAGGGCGCGGTGGCGAAGCCGAACTCGTCGGCGCCCAGCAGCGCGCCGATCACGACGTCACGGCCGGTGCGGAAGCCGCCGTCGACCTGGACCACGATGCGGCTGCGCAGCCGCTCGCGCACCAGGGTCTGATGGGTCTCGGCGAGGCCGATCTCCCAGGGCGAGCCGGCGTGCTTGATCGACGTCAGCGGCGAGGCGCCAGTGCCGCCCTCGAAGCCCGCGATGGTGACATGGTCGGCGCGCGCCTTGGCGACGCCCGCGGCGACCGTGCCGACGCCGATCTCGGAGACGAGCTTGACCGAGACGTCGCCCGCCGGGTTGACGTTCTTGAGGTCGTAGATGAGCTGCGCCAGATCCTCGATCGAGTAGATGTCGTGGTGCGGCGGCGGCGAGATCAGGCCGACGCCCGGCGTCGAGTGCCGGACCCTGGCGATGGTCGCGTCGACCTTGTGACCGGGCAGCTGGCCGCCTTCGCCGGGCTTGGCGCCCTGTGCCATCTTGATCTGCATCATGTCGGAGTTCACGAGATACTCCGTGGTGACGCCGAAACGGCCCGAGGCGACCTGCTTGATCGCCGAGCGCATGGAATCGCCGTTCGGCATCGGCTTGAAGCGGTCGGCTTCCTCGCCGCCTTCACCGGTGTTCGACTTGCCGCCGATCCGGTTCATCGCGATCGCGAGCGTGGTATGGGCCTCGCGCGAGATCGAGCCGAAGCTCATCGCACCTGTTGCGAAACGCTTGACGATCTCCTTGGCCGGCTCGACCTGGTCGAGCGGCACCGGCTTGCGCTTCTCCTCCTCCGCGTTCTTGATCCGGAAGAGGCCGCGCAGCGTCAAAAGGCGCTCCGACTGCTCATTGAGGATTTTTGCGAAGGCGCGGTAGCGCTCCTGCGAATTGCCGCGGGCGGCGTGCTGGAGCAGCGACACTGACTCGGCGGTCCATGCATGGTCCTCGCCGCGGCTGCGATAGGCGTATTCGCCGCCGACGTCGAGCGCGGTCTTGTAGACCTGCGCCTCGCCGAACGCGTCGGCATGGCGGCGTACCGCTTCTTCGGCGATCTCGGAAAGACCGACGCCCTCGACGCGGGTGTGCGTGCCGGCGAAGAACTTTGCGACGAAGTCCGCCTTGAGGCCGACTGCGTCGAAAATCTGCGCGCCGCAATAGGACTGGTAGGTCGAGATGCCCATCTTGGACATCACCTTGAGCAGGCCCTTGCCGATCGACTTGATGTAGCGCTTGACGATCTCGTAGTCGTCGAGCGAGCCGGGCAGGCGGTCCTTCATCGCGATGATGGTCTCGAACGCGAGGTAAGGATTGATCGCTTCGGCGCCGTAGCCTGCAAGGCAGGCAAAGTGATGCACTTCGCGCGGCTCGCCGGATTCGACGACGAGGCCGACCGAGGTGCGCAAGCCGGTGCGGATCAGGTGGTGATGCACGGCGGCGCAGGCCAGCAGCGACGGGATCGGCACCCGGTCGGTGCCGACCATGCGGTCGGACAGGATGATGATGTTGACGCCCTCGCGCACCGCGCTCTCAGCGCGCGCGCAGAGCTCGTCGAGCACCTGATCCATGCCGGCCGCCCCGAGGCCAGCGTGGAATGTGGTGTCGAGCGTGCGCGACTTGAAGTGCGACTCGGCGACCTCGGAGATCGAGCGGATCTTTTCAAGGTCCGCGTCGGTCAGGATCGGCTGGCGCACTTCGAGGCGCTTGGTCGTGGCCATGCCTTGCAGATCGAACAGGTTCGGCCGGGGCCCGATGATTGAGACGAGGCTCATCACCAGCTCTTCGCGGATCGGGTCGATCGGCGGGTTGGTGACCTGCGCAAAGTTCTGCTTGAAGTAGGTGAACAGCGGCTTGGCCTTGTCCGACAGCGCCGAGATCGGCGTGTCGTTGCCCATCGAGCCCGCGGCTTCCTCGCCTGTGGCCGCCATCGGCGTCATCAGGATGGTGATGTCTTCCTGGCTGTAGCCGAACGCCTGCTGGCGATCGAGCAGCGACAGGTTGGAGCGCACGCCGGTGGTCGGCACCTTCGGCAACTCCTCCAGCACGATCTGGGTCCGCTCCAGCCACTCCTTGTAGGGATGGCTCTTGGCAAGCTCGGCCTTGATCTCGTCGTCGGGAATCAAGCGGCCCTGTTCGAGGTCGACCAGCAGCATCTTGCCCGGCTGCAAGCGCCACTTGGTGATGATCTGGTCCTCGGGGATCGTCAGCACGCCCATCTCGGACGCCATCACGATGCGGTCGTCTTTGGTCACCAGATAGCGCGCCGGCCGCAATCCGTTGCGGTCGAGCGTGGCGCCGATCTGGCGGCCGTCGGTGAAGGCGATCGCGGCGGGGCCATCCCACGGCTCCATCAGCGCGGCGTGATATTCGTAGAAGGCGCGGCGCTTCTCATCCATCAAGGGATTGCCGGCCCACGCCTCCGGAATCATCATCATGACGGCGTGCGGCAGTGAGTAGCCGCCCTGCACCAGAAATTCGAGCGCGTTGTCGAAGCAGGCGGTGTCCGACTGTCCCTCATAGGAGATCGGCCAGAGCCGGTTGATGTCCTTGCCGTAGAGCTCGGAGCTCACCGAGGCCTGGCGCGCCGCCATCCAGTTGACGTTGCCGCGCAGCGTGTTGATCTCGCCGTTATGCGCGATCATGCGATAGGGATGCGCCAGCGACCAGGCCGGGAAGGTGTTGGTCGAGAAGCGCTGGTGAACGAGTGCCAGCGCGCTCTCGAAGTCCTTCTCGTGCAAATCGGGATAGTACTTGCCGAGCTGGTCGGCGAGGAACATGCCCTTGTAGATCACAGTGCGGCAGGACATCGAGCAGGGGTAATAGCCCGCAAGTCCGCGGTCGCGGCGCTGGTAGATCGCCTGCGAGATCGACTTGCGCAGGATGTAGAGCCGGCGCTCGAATTCGTCCTCGGTCTTGGCGGTGCCGTTGCGGCCGATGAACACCTGCATGCAGGCCGGCTCGGTCGGCTTCACGGTGATGCCTAGCGAGGAATTGTCGGTCGGCACGTCGCGCCAGCCGAGCAGCGTCAGGCCCTCTTCCTTGATTTGGTCGGCGATGATGCTCTTGATGACGTTGCGCCAGGCGGTGTCGCGCGGCATGAACAGCGCGCCGATGGCATATTCGCCCGGATTCGGCAGCGCGAAGCCGAGCTCCTTCGCCTTGCGGCTGAAGAAGGCGTGCGGGATCTGCACCAGGATGCCGGCACCGTCACCGGCGCGCGGATCGGCGCCGACGGCGCCGCGATGCTCGAGGTTGCAGAGGATGCTCAGCGCGTCCGCGACGATCTCGTGCGACTTCTTGCCCTTGATGTTGGCGATGAAGCCGACGCCGCAGGAGTCCTTCTCCAGGCTCGGATCGTACAGGCCTTCGGCTTCAGGGCGCGAATTGTGTTCCTGAATCGGATCGGTCGTTTTCGAGGCGACCGTCGCCGACAGCTGTTCTGCCACGATGTTTGCGCGCCCGAATTGCGACCCGTTCATTGTCCTGTCCTCTCCATGCGGCAAGCTGCCTCACCGCCATCTTCGGCGCACCTTGGGCGTTCCGCGGCACCCGCCTCTGGGTCACCGCTCGTCCGCTAGCGAGCCGCATTTTCTTAAATTCAGGCCTAGGCGTTCTTCGTCCCCGAGAACGGCTTTGCCTGGTACCTTCCCGGCGCTCGAGAGCACCGCTTTCGCTGCAATCCCCATGCCGGGGACCGCAAGCAAAATTGAGACAGCTTTCCTGTCCTAACCATCACCTTGCCAAATTTTTGTCTAGCACACAAGCGCGCACAAGTCCCGATTCCCGAGGTGTCAATTCCCGCTTTCCGTAGGCCGGCAGCCCCGGTTTTGAAGCAAACGTGCCCCGATCCGGCCCCGCGGGCGCCGAAATCCCGAATGAAGCTTCGGATCAACCCTTCGGAAGGCGCGCCACGCCGCGCGAAGCGAAAGAGGGCCGCCGTCGGGGGGCCTGACAGGAGCGTCTCGACCATGAAGTTTTTCACAGGATGTGTGGCTGCCGCCGCGCTGGCGCTGGCCGCAAGTGCGGGGCATGCGCAGGCTCCTCCGAACGGTATCGGGAGAGGGGGCGTTATCGCAGTGTCGGATTTCGACGGACCCTATGCGCCGCCGGAGGCCGCGCCGCCACCGCCGCCGCGTTACGGCTATGGCTACGGCTCCGAGGGGCGCGGTCCGGCCCCGGTGCTGCTGCCGTCGACCGAGGTCTATGCGGTGCTGCGCGAAAACGGCTTCTCGCCGCTCGGCATCCCGCGCCTGCGCGGCAGCGTCTACACCATCGCAGTGATCGACCATCGCGGCGACGATGGCCGGCTGGTGATCGACGCCCGCGACGGACGGATCATCCGCTTCATGCGCGCCAGTGACGCCTACGGCATGGCGCCCGCCTATGACGAGCACGCGGTCGCGCCTTACGGCCCGCAAAGCGCGCTCCCGCCGCCGACGGTGATCCGCAGCGGCCCGCCGCGCCCGCCGGCTTCGATTCCGCATGTCGCCAGCCGCACGGTGCCGATGCCCAAGGCTGCCCCGCGGCGCGGGGCGACGCCGGTGGCCGCGGCGAAGCCGGCCGAACCCGCGCGGCAGGAGGCTCAGGCGCCGCCGCCGGTACAGGCACGGCCCGCGCAGCAGACCACTGCCGTGGCCGCAAAGCCTGCCGAGGCCGCTCCGCAGGCGGCCCCGCCAACCGTCGCTCAGGCCAAGCCGGCGCCGGCGATCATGCCGACCCAGGAGATGCCGGCCGCACAGGGCCTGGATTAGCGAGCTGCTGCTTGACGCGACGGCCCGTCTTAAATTCCTCGGTGTCGTCCTGGCTTTCACCAGGACGCTGCGGAGAGATGTGGGCAAAAATGAAAGGCGCCCGACAATCTCGGGCGCCTTTGCATCAGGCCATCGTTCCTCAGCTATGCCCATACCCCGCCGCGTTCAGGATCAGCTTCGCCACTTCCCTCGGATGCGACACCAGCGAGAGGTGGCCGGCATCGAGCTCGATCGTGGTGGCGTTCATGCGCTTGGCGAGGAAACGTTCGAGATCGGGATTGATGGTGTAGTCGTTCTTCGACACCGCGTACCAGGCCGGCTTGCTGTGCCATGCAGCTTCCGTGGTGCGGCCGGCGAAGATTGAGGCTGCGGTTGGCCATTGCACCGCGTAGAGCTCCTTGGCCTGCTCCGACTTCACGCCATTGGCGAAATATTTCAGGAAGGCGTCTTCCGAGAGTTTTGTGTAGCCGTCGCGCTCGACAATGCCTGCGCGGGCAGGTCCCGCCGGAAACTGCTTGGACAGCGCGACGAAATCCTCGTTCGCGTCGGGAGCACGTGCAGCGACATAGACGAGGCCGGTGACCTTCGGGTCAGTGCCGACCTGGCTGATCACGGTGCCGCCCCAGGAATGCGCGACCAGCACGGTCGGTCCGTCCTGTTCAGCCAGTACGCGCTTGGTCGCGTCGACCGAGTCCGCAAGCGACGACAGCGGATTCTGCACGGCGGTCACGTGCAGGCCTGCGGCCTGGAGGATCGGGATCACCTCCGACCAGCTCGAGCCGTCGGCCCAGGCGCCGTGCACCAGCACGACGTTGTTGGCTTTCACTGTTTGCGGTGTCTGCGCGTCGGCAAGGCGGATGGGGGCCGCTAAAAGGCTCGCGGCGACGAAAAGGCTGCGCCAGAGTGTCATGATCGTTTTCCGTCTCGTTTTGGTTTCGATGACCATAGGACGGAGGGAGGGGTGGCCGCGTTACGCGACTTCACTGCTCTGTGATGCGGTGCAATAGCGGCACAGAAACGGTGTCGTGGCGAAGGCCAGAACCCATACCGCGAGGTCTATCGGCCGAAGTGAGGTGTTCGTGCCGGAGGCGAGTCTTCGCCAATCGTCTCGCTAGGGTGTGGGTCGTCGCCTTCGCCAGAACGACGGCGGGAGGCGCGATCACGAACGAAAAAAACGCCCCGGGGCACCGGGGCGTTCTCGCAACTTGGAAGTGACGTGCCTTTACGCGGCGGCTTGCGCGGAGCTCTCGATCACCTGCGCCTTCGGGGCGCTGGTGTTGATCGCGATCTGGCGCGGCTTCTTGGCCTCGGGAATCTCGCGTACGAGGTCGACGTGAAGCAGGCCATTCTCGAGCGAGGCGTCCTTCACCTGCACGAAGTCGGCAAGCTGGAAGGCGCGCTCGAAGGCACGCGCGGCGATGCCGCGGTAGAGCACTTCGGATTGCGAGTTCTCGTTGGCGACTTTCTCGCCCTTGATCGTCAGCGTGTTTTCCTTCGCGACGATGGAGAGCTCATCCTTGGCGAAGCCAGAGACCGCAACGGTGATGCGGTAGGCGTTCTCGCCGGTGCGCTCGATGTTGTAGGGGGGATAACCGGGGCTGCCGTCCGATGTTGCCTGGTCGAGCAGGCTGAAGAGGCGGTCGAAGCCGACGGTGGAACGATAGAACGGGGTGAGATCATAGCTACGCATGGTCAAGTCCTCCATAGAGCGACTGTTGGGTAACCCGCCCGCCAATCGGGCCGGGCTTTCGTCTGTGTGCAGCCTGATGTTCCGGTTCCGAAACACTGGTAGCGGCCTGCACGAAAATGATATGGGTGGAACGAGACGGCGTTCAAGAGGGCGGCATTTGCGCCTTTTCGGCGCTTTAGCCCCTTGATTTGCAGTACTTCCCGCCTATGACGCTGGTCTCGATCCCGTCCAATCCCGTCCCCGAAAACGTCGTCAGCGGCACCATCAAGACCCCCGATGGCGCCGAGTTGCGCTTTGCGCGCTGGGCGCCGCCGGCGGGCCGCAAGGGCACGGTCTGCGTCTTCACCGGGCGCAGCGAGCAGATCGAGAAATATTTCGAGACGGTCCGGGATTTGCGCGACCGCGGCTTTGCGGTGGCGATGATCGACTGGCGCGGACAGGGCCATTCCTCGCGCCGCCTGCGCGATCCGCGCAAGGGCTATGTGCGCGACTTCGCCGATTTCGAGGTGGACGTCGAGACCTTCGTGCAGCAGGTGGTGTTGCCGGATTGCCCGCCGCCGTTCTTTGCGCTCGCCCATTCCATGGGCGGCACGGTGCTGCTGCGGGTCGCGCATGCCGGCAAGCGCTGGTTCGACCGCATGGTGCTGTCGGCGCCGATGATCGACCTGCCTGGCCGCACCACGTCGTTTCCGGCCCGCGCGCTCATAAAGACGATGCGCCTGTTCGGGCAGGGCAGCCGTTATGTCCCCGGCGGCAGCAGCCGCATCACCGGGCTCGATCCCTTCATCAACAATCCCTTGACCAGCGATCCCGTGCGCTATGCGCGCAATGTCGCGATCCTGGAGGAGGATCCGACGCTGGGGCTGGCGTCCCCGACGGTGGCCTGGGCCGACGCTGCCTTCAGCGCGATGCAAACCTTCAAGCGCGTGAAATATCCGTCAGAGATCCGCCAGCCAATCCTGATGCTGGCGGCCTCCAGCGACACCGTGGTCTCCACCGCTGCGATCGAGGAGTTCGCCTATCATTTGCGCGCCGGCTCGCATCTCGTCATCGCGGGCTCGAAGCACGAGATACTCCAGGAGCAGGACCGTTACCGCTCCCAGTTCTGGGCCGCCTTCGACGCCTTCGTGCCGGGCACGCCGCTGTTCAAGTGAGAGCCCTGGTTCCGCAAGAGTGGTGTGGACCTGCAGAGAATCCTCATCCTCCGTTATTGCGAGGAGCTCTTGCGACGAAGCAAATGGCGGTGCTCACAGCGTCTTCAAATACTCGATCAAATCGTAGCGCTCGGCATCGTCCTTGAACGCGCGGCCGATGACGCCGGGGCGCTTCGGATCGCCTTCCTTGCGCTCGAAGGAATGGCCGAGCACGCTGTTGCCCTGGATCGGCTTGCCGTCCGATCCCGTCGCAGAGAATTCCGTTTCGCCGGTCTTGCAACGCTCGTTGTCGGTGACTGCAAAACCGACGGTCTCGGGATCATAGTCGCGGCGGCCCATGCAGAATTTTTGCGGGCGCTCGCCCGCCGGCTTCAGCAACCAATACAGTGAAGGTACCGAACCGTTGTGCAGGTAAGGTGCGGTGGCCCAGATGCCGTTCAGTGGCCGCGCGCGATAGCGCGGATCAGGCGCGGGATTGAGACAGTTCTTGCGCGCGAGATTCCATAATTTCGCCCGCTCGGCCTCCGGCATCTTCTCGTCGTCCATCCATTTGCGGGCGACGAGATCGACCACCGTCATCAGGCCGAGCGCATAGATCATCTCGTTGGGCGAGGTGCTTGCGGTCGGGATGTCGCATTGCCACCATTTCTGGAGATCGGCCGTGTTCACCTTCAGGAAGCCGGGCACATCGACGGTCCTCTTGCTGAGGACAAGGGACTGTTCGGGATCCGTCTTGATCTCGTCGAGGGGGATCGTCACCGCGTTCAGGACCTTGCTGTCGCCGCTCGGCTCCCAATGCTTCGATGACCAGAAGGCCGGGCTGTCGACGGCGGGCAGATGGCATCCGGAGCACATCTCGGTGTAGATCGCACGGCCGCGTTCGACGCGATCAGGCTTCAGCCTCCAGGCATCGCCGAGGATCTGCGAGGGCCATTTCGGCGCGAGCAGGCCGCCGAACTTCGGACCGGAGGAAGGATCGGCGGCCTTGAACGGATCGGGGCCTCTCAGCAAGTCCTCGATCCAGCCGAGTGTCGTGATGTTCACCGAGGAGCGCCACAGCCTGTCCTCTGGATAGGCATCGGACAGGTTAAGCAGGGCCGTCACGCCGAGGGCTTCGCCGGCGTTGCGGATCAGCGGCTGCTCGATCGAGGCGTCGTACTGGGCGAACTTGAACCACGGCACGGTCCAGATCGCGGGGTAGCTGACCGGCGCGTCCTGGGCGTGCAGGTTCTTCTCGAATCCCTTGACGCCGCTCAGAGCGAGATCTTGCGAAAAGACCTGATTGCCGATGCGGTTGAGGGCATCGAGCCGGCCGAACCCTTCCTCGGTATCCTTCTGCTGCTTGCCGTCCCAGGTTGTCTTGCCTTCGATCGTTTGTTGCTGGGTTTTTGCCCAATCGATCAGGAAGGTGCCGATCGTGCTGAGCTTCTGCTTGAGCGCGGCGCGGTCCGTCTTGCTGGCCTCAGCGCCGAGCACGCGATCGGCGAAGCGTTGAAAGCGGAACGGAACGTGCAGCGTGTAGGCGATCGACAGGCCGGTCGCGAGCTCGAGCTTCTTCAGGTCGGTCATCGCCGGACCGCCGTCGAAGCGGACGTCGACGTCCTGATAATGGATCTGGCCGGTATGACAGGCCGCGCAGGTCAGCCCGATCTTATCCTCTTCGCGGCGGCCCGTCGCGGGATCGACGACACCGGTCATCCGCGCGAAGCCAACCGGCAGGCCGTCGACGTTCTCCGTCGGCGTCCATCTCGTCGACCAGTCCGACACCGGCGTCGTTTCGTAGACATTGGCGTAGCCGAACCGGCGCAGCGTCGCCGTGTCGGTCAGGATCGACTGCGGGCTCGGGATGAAGCCGAAGCGCTCGAGATAGGCGCTGTCCTTCATCATGCCCGGCTTCGAGAACAGATGAAGGCGCGGCTGCTCCAGCGCCACGAACCACTCATAGGGCACCGGGAAGGTCGCAGTGCCTTGGCTGGCATGGTGGAACCAGTGCCGGTCCTTCAACGACCAGTTTTGCTCAAGCCAATAGGCCGCTTTCGTCTCCGGCAGCTGCGGCAACGGTGGCGGCAGAAGATTCACGAGAATGCCCTTCTGCGGCAGCAAGGCGCGGACCTGGTTGGGGAATTCGGCGACCGCGACGAGGGCGAGGAGACCGAGACCGATCACGACCGCTGTGAGCGCGACCGTCCAACGAAAGCCGAGCTGGCAGGCCGACAGCAGCGGCTGCGACACGATCCGCTGGTTGATACGGTCCGGGAATTTGCGCTGCTCGAACAGCGTGCGCACGTCGGCCACGCTGAGATAACGCTCCTCGCCCTTCTTACCCTTGCCCATGATCTTCAGGAGGATGGGCCATTCGAACTTCATCAGCAGCGGGTCGTACCAGCGTGCGGCGCTGCCGGCGCGCTGAAGGTTGTCGTGCATGAAGGTCTTGATTTCGACGGCGTTGAGGCCAACCTCGCCGATGCCGGTGTTGGGATCGGTGTAGGTCCGGCCGAAGCTCGCGAGCCGCGCGATCTCGTCCTCGTTGACCTTGCCGTCAACGCCGAGGATGCGCGAGCCGGCGCCGCGCTTGTCGAGCGGACCGCCGCGCAACGCGTCGAGCTGCGGGCCCGACCAGATGGTCTTCAGGATGTGACTGATACCGTTGGCGATGAGCGCAACGCCGCGAACCTGGATGCGGGCCGATATCTTCTTCACCCCCGTCTCGCCGCTCGCATTCGCAATGGTCTGCGATAGCGTGTTGAGCGGGACGGTCTCGCCGTCGATGAAGCCTTCGCCGACGAGGCCGCGAAGGAACGGACAGGGATTATTTGGCGAAACCTGGATCGAAGGGTCAAAGGGCGGCTTCGAAGCGGCGTGATGCATGGCCCAAATCCGAATCGTGAAAAAGCAGGCGCGCCGTTAGAGCGCGAAAGTTTTAACAAACCGACAGCACGATATACGACTTCAGCGTGTGACGAAGTGTGGCGGATTTCACTGTCCTGGAAACAAGAGCAGACGTGAGGCTGCCAATGGACTGCAATGGACCCGTGGCCCTGTCAGGACTCGGCGGCGCGCTTGAGGTCGCTCTGCACCAGGGTCAGCTTGCCGAGCGGCACGCCAGCCTTCAGCAGACCCTCGCGGTAATGGGCGATGTCCTCAGGCCGCTTCCAGTGGAAGTTGCGCAAGTGCCTGTCGACATTCAGGGTTGGATAGTTTGCCATCAGCACGCCGACGGCCTCGTTCGCCTCGCCGCTCCGTCCCATTTGGGCCAACGCCGCGGCGCGGATCGCCAGTGCCTGCATGTGGTTCGGGTTGATGTAGAGCTGCTCGCGCGCCCATGACAGGGTCGCATCATATTGGCGCAACAGATAGTGACTGAAGGCGTTCAGCGCCGCCCATTGGTAGCGCGGGTCGCTGTTGTCGCGCTGCGCCGCCATCGAGAACAGCTCGATCGCCTCGCGGTGTTCGCCGATGACGAAATGGCAGATGCCGAGCACGCCCCGCGCGCCGTTGTCGTAGGGGTTGAGTGCGACCGCGCGCTTGGCGGCGTCCATCGCGGCGTCGTAATGCCCCTCCATGGCGTGGGCCCAGGACAGGATCGAGAACGCGAAGGAGGAGCGCGGGTCCAGCCGGACGCTGGTCTCGGCGAGGTCCATCGCCTCGGCCCACATCTCGCGCGTGCCCTTGACCCAGCCGAACTGGATGCTCTGGATCTGGATCGTGCCGAGATAGGCATGCGCGATCGACAGTTTGGGGTCGAGCCTGATGGCCTCGCGGAACAGCTCGACCGCGACGGCCAAATCCTCCTTGGTCTGCCGGTAGTAGTGCGACAATCCCTTGAGAAAGCGGTCCCAGGCGCTCACGTCAGTCGACAGCCGCGCCGGCGCCGAGGCTTCGGCGCGGACGATCTCGGTGGCGATGGCGGCGGACAGGTTGGTGGTGATCTCGTCCTGCATCGCGAACAGGTCGCCAATGTCGCGGTCGTAGCGGCCGGTCCAGAGCTGCTCGCCGCTCTCCGGCGCGATCAGCTCGGCGGTGACGCGGATCTTGGCACCGGCACGCCGCACCGAGCCCTGGATCAGATAGGTGGCATCGATCTCGCGCGCGATCAGCCGCGTGCTGGTGTTCTTGCCCTTGAAGGCGAAAGTCGAGTTGCGGCTCAGCACGCGGTAGAAGGATTGCAGCGACAGCGCGTGGATCAAATCCTCAGTGAGCCCGTCGGAGAAATATTCGTCCTGGGCATCGCTGAGATTGGCGAAGGGCAGTACGCCGACGATCGCGGTGCGGTACTGCTGCGAAAGGGCGGAGGCCTCCCTCAGCTCGGGCGCGAGCGGCGGCGCGCCCTCGGGCGTCCAGGTCCAGACTCCGACCGCATCCTTGATGTTCTTGAATCGATGGTTGCCGGCGTCGGTGAGCGGCACGGTGAGATGCTTGCTCGCCTCGCGATAGGCCTTCGCCGAGATGGCGAAGCCGCCGGGGCTCGCCACCGATTCCAGGCGGACGGCAATGTTGACGTCGTCACCGAACACTTCGTCCTCGTCGGCGATGACGTCGCCCATGTGGATGCCGAGCCGGAACTGCATGGCGCGGTCGGCGGGCAGATGATGGTTCCGCTCCGCCATCAGCGTCTGCATCGCAATCGCCGCCTCGGTGGCGCCGACGATCGAGGGAAACTCGAGTAGGAAGCCGTCGCCGGTGTTCTTCACGACACGGCCGCCGTGATTGAGGATGATGGGGTGGATCGCGCTGCGATGGGCCTTGAAGGCAGCATGGGTGCCGGCCTCGTCGCTGCCCATCATGCGCGAATAGCCGGCGACATCGGCGCAGACAATGGCGGCCAGACGTCTTTCCATACCCCAGGAGCTCCAAAGGACCTGCGATCGGCCACGGCGTGGCAGTCGCCCCGAATCCCGCATTTCAAGAACCCTGCCTTTATAAAGCAGATAGGGCCGCGCGAAAGTATGATCCGCATTGCAAATTCGAGTTAATTCCCACGCAATTGCGGCAGTGGACGGGGAGGGGCGAACCGATTAAGCCGCTTCAGGGCCGACGGGGGGCATCACATGCTGGGCATTCACGAGATCTGGCTCTTCATCCTGTCGGGCGTGCTGCTCAACGTCACGCCGGGCCCTGATACCGTCTGTGTCATCGGCCGCAGCATGCAGATGGGCTGGCGGGGCGGCGCCGCCGCCGCGCTGGGCATCAGTTGCGGCTGCTTTTTCCATGTCGCGGGCGCCTCGATCGGCCTTTCGGCCCTGCTGATGGCCTCATCGACTGCGTTCTCGATCCTGAAGTTGGTCGGCGCGGCCTATCTGGTCGTCACAGGACTTCAGATGCTGTGGTCGCGCCCGGCGCTGGCGGCGGTCAGGGACGAAGGCGAACGGAGCTCGCTGCGGCGGGTCTTCCTCCAGGGCGTCTTCACCAACGCGCTCAACCCCAAGGTCGCGCTGTTCTTCCTCGCCTTCCTGCCGCAATTCGTCGCAGCCGATTCACCGCACAAGCCGCTCGCCTTCCTGACCCTCGGCTTGGTCTTCATCTGCACGGGGACGCTGTGGTGCCTGGTGCTGGCGGCCTTTGCGGCAAGGGCGGCCCATCGCTTGCGGAGCTCCGAGGGCGCGATCGCCTGGGTCAACCGCGCGCTCGGCGGCCTCTTCATCTATCTCGGCATCCGCGTCGCCATGCTGGAGACGCGGTGACTCGTTCGAACGAATGGCTGAAGCATCGCGCGGTTCGCTCGATCGAAGCCGCGCTCGGGAGGTTTTGATGATTCGTGGTAGCTGTCTGTGCGGCGCCGTGCGGTTCGAGATCGATCAGGTACGTTGGCTGACACATTGCCATTGTGCCAATTGCCGCAAGCTGACCGGCGCGGCATTCGCCACCTACGCCCATGTCGACGCCGACAAATTTCGCTTTGTTGCAGGCGAGGAGCTAACGGTGGCTTATGAATCCTCGCCGGGAAGTTTCCGCCATCGGTGCAGGACCTGCGGCTGCCTGACGCCGGGCAAGGCGAGCTATCTCCCGACAGTCAGCATTCCCGCTGGTCTGCTTGATGACGACCCGGAAGTCCGGCCTCGCCTCCACGTTTTCACCTCGTCGCGCGCGCCGTGGTGGACGATCCAGGACGATCTGCCTCAGCACGAAAAATGGGTGCCGGGTTACGCACCCGAGGCGTAAGTCTGTTCGAGTAAAGATGGCGCAGGCCTTCAGGCGAACTCCTTCGCCAGCGCGCTGCCGGCAAGATAGAGGCCGAGCAGGATCATCGCGATCAGGAACCAGCGGCGGAACGCTTCCGCCGGCATCCGCGCCCGTACCGACTGGCCGATGAACATGCCGGCAAAGGCCATGGCGAGTCCCACGGCGCCAGGCACGGCATTGGCGGGCGTCAGTAATCCGACGGCAGTCAGGTTGAAGGCGAGCGCCAGCGTCGCCGTGGTGAAGAACACGCCGAGCGCCTGCACCAGTTCGTCCTTCTCCATGCCGATCGCCTGCATGAACGGCATCGAGGGGATCACCTGCACGCCGGTCGAGGCCGAGATCACGCCGGTGACGACACCGACCACGCCGCCGACCCATTTCTCGTTCTCAGGCGCGACGCGGACCTGGAATTTGTTCAGGCCGATCACCGCGTAGATGACCAGCAGGGCGCCGAGCACGATCGTGCCGTAGCGCGCATGCGGGCCGGTCAACGCGCCCGCGTTGAGCCAGCATCCAATCACGGTGCCGATCATCAGCGGCCACAGCCGCCTCAGAATGTCGCGCAAATGAGGGCCGACGAAAGTCTGCCAGATGTTGGTGATAATCGCGGGCACGATGACGATGGCGATCGCGCGGCTCGGCGCCATGCTCACCGCGAGCAGGCCCATGGACACCGTCGGCAGGCCGAGCCCGACGACGCCCTTGACGAACCCGGCGATCAGGAACACAGCGGCGACGGCAATGAGAAGGGGGTCGAACATAGCCGCACATTGACCGAAGCCTTGCGCCGGCACAATCTGGAGGTTACGGAGACAGCCTTCGCTTGATGCGAAGGCTGGGGAGAAAACCGTCATGCGCTTCGACCTCGTCGACCTCCAGCTCTTCATCGCGGTCGCCGATCAGCGCAGCATCACCCGCGGCGCGGAGCGGTCGCACCTGGCGCTTGCCTCGGCCAGCGCACGCATCAAGGGCCTCGAGGATGCACTCGGCGTCGCGCTGCTCAAGCGCGGGCGCCGCGGCGTCGAGCTGACGGCGGCGGGCGAGAGCTTGCTTGATCACGCGCGCCTCGTCATCCACCAGATCGATGCCATGCGTGGCGATCTCGCCGGCTTTGCCAGCGGCGTGCGCGCCAGCGTGCATTTCCTCGCCAATACCTCAGGGCTCTCGGAGCACTTGCCGAAGGCGCTGGCCGCCTTCCTGCGCGAACATCGCGACGTCGCCGTCGACATCGAGGAGCGCGAGAGCACCGATATTGCGGCGGCGATTACCGCGGGCGCCGCCGACCTCGGCTTTGCCGCCGAGCACGCGCTGCCAGAGCATATCGAGCGCTTCCCCTTCAGCGAGGATCGGCTGACGCTGGTGACGTCGCGCCGTGGCCCGTTCGCGGGCCGCCGCCAGATCGACTTTCAGGAAGCGGGCGCCTGTGACTTCGTCGGCCTGACCAGCGCCACCGCGCTTCAGATGCACATATCGAAACATGCGGCGCGGCTCGGCATGCGCCCGCATTTCCGCGCGCGGCTGCGCGACTTCGACGCGATCTGCCAGATGGTCGCCGCCGATGTCGGCGTGGCGCTTGTGCCCGAAGCCGCCGCCCGCCGCTGCGCCAAGACCATGCCGCTCTCCATGGTCCGCCTGCGCGATGCTTTTGCCAACCGGAAGCTCGTGATCTGCGCGCGCAGCTTCAAGACGCTGCCAAGACCGGCGAAGATGCTGGTGGAGCATTTGCGGGCCACGGCGGCATAAGCCGGGTGTTGCCGCGGAATTGCGGTGCGCGAAGGCAAGCTGACTTGTCTGCATCGCGCCCGCGCCGCCCATGTGGTTCTGGCGCTTGCAGCGTAGGTCGACAAGCCAGGCCCGCCAAGAGCGGGCAAAAATGGTTCTCGCAGCAGATTGCATCTCCAACGTGCGGACGACAGATGCATCGCCGCGTCGAACGTTCCTACTTCATCGAGAAGATCGACGTAGAGCAGGCGTATGTCCGTTTAACGCATGTTAATCTCGATGGATTGGCTATTTAGATGCGCAAGCTTCGCGCGGCGGAAGCGCGATTGTCATAGGAACGCTTGCGCGAGAGATGGCTTGTTCTCGCGGCAAAAGTTCCGGTCCGCGCACGGGTTCATTAATGCAAGGCATCAGATGCTGCTCGCGCTCGCGACAGCGCCGGCATTCACGGTCGTCCTGTTCGGTCTCTCGCTGGATGATCTCCTGCAGATGCGTTGCTCTGTGCCGATCTGACGGAGGAGGTGACCATGGTGGAGTTCAGGCTTCCAAGAAACTCCCGCATCGGGAAAGGAACGGTCTGGCCAAAGCCGCACAGCAAAAGCTTGCGCGAGTTTCACATCTATCGCTGGAATCCCGACGATGGCCGCAATCCCCGGCTCGACACCTACTTTGTCGACACGACGGATTGCGGGCCGATGGTGCTGGACGGCCTGATCTGGATCAAGAACAACGTCGACTCGACGTTGACGTTCAGGCGATCCTGCCGCGAGGGCGTGTGTGGCTCATGCTCGATGAACATCGCCGGCCAGAACACGCTGGCCTGCACCAAATCCATGAGCGAGGATATTCGGGATGGTGAGCCGCTCCGCGTGCTGCCCTTGCCGCATCAGCCCGTAGTGAAGGATCTGGTGCCCGACCTGACGAACTTCTATGCGCAGCTCGCCATGATCGAGCCGTGGCTGCAGACCAGTTCGCCGACGCCCCAGAGGGAATGGCGGCAAAGCCTCGAGGATCGCGCAAAGCTCGATGGACTGTACGAGTGCATTCTCTGTGCCTGCTGCTCGACGTCGTGCCCGAGCTACTGGTGGAATTCCGAGCGCTTCCTGGGGCCGGCGGCCCTGATTCAGGCCGCGCGCTGGATCAACGACAGCCGGGACGAAGCCACCGGCGAGCGCCTCGACATGCTCGAGGACCCCTTCAGGATCTATCGCTGCCACACCATCCTCAATTGCGCCAAGGCCTGTCCGAAAGGTCTCAATCCGGGAGAAGCCATCGCCGCTCTGCGCCTCAAGATGGTCGAGCGGAAGTTCTGATCGCTGCAGACGCCACTCCGCAGACAGGAACCATGCCTGCGGCGCTTGCTTATCAATCTCCGAACGGAGGAGTTTGATGGGAAAGAAGCAGTTCGCCGCTTTGCCGTTTCGTCTGGATAATTCCGAACTGCGCGTGATGCTGATCACGACCAGGCGCAAGCGCAGATGGAGTGTCCCCAAGGGATCGCCGATGCGCAACAAGGAGCCGCACCTCACGGCTGCGCTGGAAGCCTACGAGGAGGCGGGGCTGGTCGGCATCATTGCGACACGCGCGATGGGCAGCTTCAAGCATCGCAAACGGAAGGGTGACCGCAAGCGGACCATGGACGTTGCCGTCTTTCCCATGAAGGTCCATGGTCAGGAGCGTTGGTGGCCTGAAAAAGGGGAGCGGGAAGCGACCTGGGTCTCCGCGGAAACGGCGGCGCGTCTGGTGCACAAAGCGGAGCTCCGGCGGTTGATTGCCCGCTTCGCGGCGCAAACGGAAAAGGGGTGCGTCCTCGCTGCTGAGCGGCAGGCGGGCTTTCTTGTCCAGGAACCAGCGTCCCGCGCAATCATTCAAGCTAGATGAAGCAAAGACCGACAAGGCTCGCATCTGAGGAGCGGCCGCCTCACGAAGTTCTGGCTGCGGCGATAGAACGACGCCGCGCGGTCCTGTTCGTCGGCGCCGGTGTCTCGATGGCTGTCGGATTACCATCCTGGCAGTCCCTGATCGAGCATCTGCTGGACGATCTCGGTCTCGAACGCGACGTCCTCGACGGAATGCACGGCGGCTATCAGATGCTTGCGGAGTATTACCGGCTGAAGCGTGGGGGCATCGGACCGCTCCGCAGCTGGCTCGATCGCAATTGGCGCGTCGATCCAGAGAGAATCGCCACCTCGGAGCTCCACCAGATCATCGTCGAGCTCGATTTTCCGGTCATCTACACAACGAACTACGATCGCAATCTCGAGACTGCCTTTGATGTCCTGAAAAAGCCATACGCGAAGATCAGCAACGCGAAGGAGATCGCGAGCGCTGGCGCCGGCGTCACGCACATCATCAAATTCCACGGCGACTTCGACGATGATGCCTCGCTCGTTCTGACCGAGACCGACTTTCTCAACCGGCTCGCATTCGATTCCCCGCTGGATATCCGTTTTCGCGCCGATGCTTTGGGAAGCACGCTGCTCTTCGTCGGCTACAGCATGTCCGATCCAAACATACGGCTGCTGCTGCACCGAATTTGGCAGATTTGGGATGAATCCGGGCACCGACAGGACCGGCCGAAATCCTTCGTGTTCGTCGCCCAGCGCAATCCGGTGCAGGAAGCCGTATTGGCGAACTGGGGCATCACGACCATTGCGCCGCCTGAAGGAATGGCCGCCGACGATGGTCTGACCCGGTTTCTCCTCGACGTCCGCCAGCGTATCGATCGAAGCTCCTAGAGTGATCGCTATCGCCGGCGCACGGTGCAGATCCCGTTCCGGATCGGGGCGACGCTTGCTGCATATTGCATATCCAGAAGGCCCGCCCGCCACCGCTGCGCCATCGCCGCTTCCGAAAGATCAAAGGATTTTTCGGGTCCGGCCTCCTCGCGACCCGGGCGGCAGCTCAGGAGATAGACGACGTCGTCGCAAACAAGCCCCTGCAACTCTGCGCGGAGCTGGCGGGCTTCCAGGGCATGGTCCAGGCGCTGAAATGTCTGGTTGCCGTAGGTCAGGTCGCTTTTGCGCTCGGCTGCGGCTTCGATGCCATCAGGGATTTTGCCGTCGCGCGCAAAGAGGTCGATCACATAGAGGCGAAGCGGGCTCGGGGATTCCAGGATCGGTTCAAATGGTGCGTTCAGAGAGAACCCGCCATCGCCGAGCCAGCGGCTGGCAATCTGCACTGGCGCGAACTCAGGGAGGAAGCCGCAACTGGCCAGGATGTGATCCATTTCGATCCGTTCCGACGAGGAGTCGAAGAGCACGGCGTCGCCGCTTTCGAGGTCGGTGGCGCAGATCGTGATGCGGGGATCACCGTCATTCAGGCGGTCGAAATCGACCAGCTGACGAAGGCGTTCGCGCGTCGGGCCGAGATCGTACAGGCCGCCGAAGTGAGGTGCCGGAAGCGGGAGACGGGGATGGAAGAAGCCGGCATGGCCAAGTAGGCGCGTATTGATCGAGCTCAGTCAGGCGGACAGATGACGGGGGGGCGCTCGGCGGACCGGCACGACCGCCCGGTCCATGCCAATAATTACTTAGAGTCCGGATCCGATCGGCGCTCGGGCTTCCCGCGATCAGTGCGGCCGTGATCGCACCGGACGATGAACCGGCCACCCAATCGATCTGTGGCGAGAGAGAAGTGAGCGCTTCGAACGTACCGCCATGATACGCCCCGAGCCCAAGGCCGCCGGAGAAGACAACGGCGGTGAGCTGGCGCTCTGCTGTCTTGGCGCCGCTCGGCTCAGCGGCGCGGTCAGTCAAGGCGGGCCCCGGTTGTCAGTCTGATTCAGGCCGATCACCGGTATCCCCTGTGGCGGCGTGCATAGGCATGTCGAGGGTTGATGCCGCAATAGGCCTGCGTGCCCGATGCGGTCGCCATGCACTGAGCGTAGCTGGCGAACTGGCAATTGCCCGGATAGCCCCAAATGCGGCCCTGGAGGCAGTAGCGATCCTGTGCGACCGCCGTCGAAGGGCCGAAGCTCGTCACAAACGACAGGACGGCGGCAATCATCAGCAAACGATGTTTCATTGAAAATCTCCAATTTCGACAATGAACGCAGCCGGTGAGGCTGCGTTCCAAAGCGGCGCGCAGCACGCGCATCCCAGGGATTCAAGCGTGCGATTAACCTGTATGAAGCCGCTCGCGGTGGATCGCGGCTACGGTAATCGCTGCGACGTTTCGATCGGAAGCAGGATACCCGAACAGTCTTCGAGCCTCAGAACTTCAGCATCAATTTCGGTCCTCAGCATCCGGCGGCCAATGGCGTGCTGCGGCTCGTGCTCGAGCTCGACAGCGAGGTCGCCGCGCGCGTCGATACCCATATCGGATTGCTGCGTCGAGGCAGCGAGAAGCTGATAGAGGCCAAGGCATACCTCCACGCAATTCCGTATTTCGACCGGCTCGACCAACTATTTCCGGTCTGTGGGCTTTACTTCGCCGTCTCCACGCCGGCGTCCTTGATCACCTTCGCCCACTTCTTGGTCTCATCCGCGATGAAGCTGCGAAAATGCTCCGGCTCATCGCCGATCAGCGTCGCGCCTTGGGCTGCGAGCTTCTCCTTCACCGCCGGATCGGCCATCGCCTTCGTCGCAAGAGCATGCAGCGCGGCGACGATTCTCGTTCGGCGTGCCCTTGGGTGCGACCATGCCGTACCAGTTCTCGATACGTAGCGCGGGAAATCCCGTTTCCGCGGTGGTCGGCACGTCGTGCGCGGTCGGTGCGCGCTCGGCCGAGCCGACCGCAATGGGGCGCAAGGCGCCGGCCTTGACCTGCGGCAGCAGCACCGGCAGGTCGAGGAACGTCATCTGCACCTGCTGTCCCAGCAGATCATTCACCGCCGGCGCGGCGCCGCGATACGGCACGTGCACGATGTCGATCTTCGCCGTCAACTTGAACAGCTCGCCGGCGAGATGCGGCAGGCTGCCGGGGCCGGAGGAGGCGAAGTTGAGCTTTCCCGGCTGCGCCCTGGCGAGCGCAATCAACTCGCCGATGTCCTTGGCGGGCACGTTGGTTGCGACCACCAGCATTTCCGGCACGGTCGCAACCAGCGTCACCGGCGTGAGGTCGTTGAGCGTGTCGTAGGCGACCTTCTCCATGCTCGGGCTGATCGCCAGCGCGCCGGCTGAGGAGATCGCGACGGTGTAGCCGTCGGGCGCGGCCTTGGAGACGGCGTCAGTGCCGAGCACGCCGCCCTGGCCACCGCGATTGTCGATCAGCACCGGCTGCCCCGACAGTTCCGACATGCGCTGGCCGATCACCCGGGCGATGATGTCGTTGGGACCGCCGGCCGGGAACGGCACGATCAGCTTGATCGGCTTGGCCGGAAAATTCTGCGCGGAGGCGAGTGTCGGCAGCAGAAGCAGGAACAATCCGAGGAGCAGCCTGCGTGAGACGGTCATGCAAGCCCTCCGCTCGCGTTGTTATTGGTTCAATAGCTTGAGTGCTTCTTCGTGGACCCTGGGGTCGCCGGCCGCAATGATGCGGCCGCCACCCTGGGCCGGCTTGCCTTCCCACGTGGTGACGATGCCGCCGGCGCCGGTCACGATCGGGATCAGCGCCGCGATGTCGTAGGGCTTCAGCTCGGTCTCGACCACGAGGTCGACATGGCCGGCCGCGAGCATGCAATAGGAGTAGCAGTCACCGCCATAGCGCGACAGCCGCGCGCCCTGCTCGATGCGGCCGAAGATGGCGCGGTCGCGCTCGTTCATCAGCAGCGGGCTGGTGGTGTAGGTCGTGGCTTGCGAGAGCGAGGTGCAGCGGCGGACCTGGAGCCGCCGCTCGCCGGAGGGGCCCTTGTAATTGGCCGAGCCGTTGTCGCCGGAGAAGCGTTCGCCGATGAAGGGTTGGTGCATCATGCCGAACACCGGCGCGCCCTTGTGCAGCAGCGCGATCAGGGTGCCCCAGATCGGAAAGCCGCCGATGAAGGACTTCGTGCCGTCGATGGGGTCGAGCACCCAGACATAGTCGGCGTCGTCGCGCTCATTGCCGAACTCCTCGCCGACGATGCCGTGCTGGGGGAAGCTGGCCTTGATCAGCCGCCGCATCACTGCCTCCGCGGCGCGATCGGCTTCCGTCACGGGATCGAAATCCTTGGTTTTGCTCTTGTCGTCGACCGACAGTGAGGTGCGGAAGAACGGCAGGATGGTTTCGCCCGAGACGGTGGCGAGCCGTCCGATGAAAGCTGAGAAGTCGATCACCGTCACGGCGTATCCTCAAAAGCGAAAGTCGAATGAAGCTCGCTTCTGCCTAGCTCAAATCGGCAGAATCTTGCAGCGCTGTCTTTAAATGCTCCCTGGTATTTTGAATGCCGCAGCCGGCTGCCTTATCTCAGTCATCTCTTGGCCATTCGATCACAGCGTTGAAAACTAAGTTCCAATCATGCCTCGTTCGTATGCAAACATCTATCAACCCATTGAATTCTCTTATTAAAGAAAGTGAATCTGGGTTTCCATAGAAGCAACTGAGCCATGTGTGTTTTGCATGGGAAATCGCTCAAAAGCCCTTGCACTTTGTGCGGCGCGGTCGCATATTGTTGCGGTGCGGTAGCGCTTTGCGTTACCGCTGCCCTCCTTGGGCGTTTCCTCCCTAGACTTGGGCCGCTTCTTCATCAGAAGCGGCCCTTTTTTCTTTCCGGGTCTGCTTTCGTTTTCAGCGCGCGGCGCTGCGCAGCGAAACGCGCGCGCCGTTGCTCATGGCACGGATCGTTCGGGGAAAAATCCAAGCCTATTCCGCTGCGGCCTGGAACGGGCCGAGATCGCCGAACGGGATCGTGGCCGCCAGCACGTCGGCGAGGATGGCGAAGTCGCTTGCGACTTGCGCAAAGCGCGGACCGCGCTCGCGCCGCCGTTCGTCCATGTAGATCGCGCGATTGAGCTCGAGCTGCACCGCATGCAAGCCGCTTGCGGGGTTGCCGTAATGCTCGGTGATGAAGCCGCCGGCATAGGGCTTGTTGCGGCCGATCGAATAGCCGAGCCCCGTCATGGTCTCCTCGATGCGGTCGGGAAGCAGCGGCGTGCAGCTCGTGCCATAGCGGTCGCCGATCACGATGTCGGGCCGGCGCGGCTCGTCGCGGGAGACGCCGACCGATGGCATCGAGTGGCAGTCGACCAGCACCACGGTGCCGAACATCTGGTGTACCTTGTTGATCAGCCGACGCAGCGCGCGGTGGTAGGGCTTATACAGCGTCTCGATGCGCCCCAGCGCGTCGTCGACCAGGATGCGGTCGCGGTAGATCTCCTGTCCGTCACCGACCACGCGCGGAATGGTGCCGAGGCCCCCAGCGACCCGCATCGAGCGGGTATTGGCAAAGCTCGGCAGACGGCCGGTGAACATGCGCGGGTCGAGCTCATAGGGCTCGCGGTTGACGTCGACATAGGAGCGGGGAAAGTTGACCCGCACGGTGGGAAAGCCGCGATCGCTCAAATGGCCGATCAGCTCGTCCATGAAGGAATCTTCGGACCGCCGCAGCGTCGGCAGGTCGATCCTGGAGGCGCTGAGGAATTCGTCCGGATAGGTCGAGCCGGAATGGGGCGAGTTGAAGATGACCGGGGCACGCCATTGCGCGGGCTCCACGATCTCGAAGGCTGGCGACGTCGCGCCGTCAAACCGGGTCATCTTCTCAGGCTTCGTCCCTTCGCGCCGGGATCTGGCGTGGTCCAGATCGCATTGATTCGGCCGATCGAGCGGCTCTTATGTGTCGTCATTGTCCGGAATCGCAACCATTCTGCCAAGCGAAAAGATGCGATGGACGTTGGAACACGTCTTAACCGTGCGGGCAGGGAGGCGGGGATGCGGTGGCGGCTCGATTGATTCGAACTGCATTCCGGTTCACAAGGGACCGGCAGTGGCAGCCGTCTCAGGGTTAAGATTTTCACCCCAAATTTACCCTCTGTCGGGCTTAGTGACCTCTGCTGATATCCTCTGGGGATTCGACGTTTCCTGCCATGCCAAAGATACTGCTCGCCGAAGACGACAACGACATGCGCCGCTTCCTGGTCAAGGCGCTGGAAAACGCCGGTTTTCAGGTCTCGTCCCACGACAACGGCATGGCCGCCTATCAGCGGTTGCGGGAAGAACCGTTCGAGATGCTGCTGACCGACATCGTGATGCCGGAGATGGACGGCATCGAGCTCGCCCGCCGCGCCTCGGAACTCGACCCCGACATCAAGATCATGTTCATCACCGGCTTCGCCGCGGTCGCCCTGAACTCGGATTCGGACGCCCCCAAGAATGCCAAGGTGCTGTCCAAACCCGTCCATCTGCGCGAATTGGTCAGTGAAGTGAACAAGATGCTGGCGGCCTGAATCGGCCCCCTTCCGTCCTTGCACAGGCTCCCCTGAGCCGTTATAGGGACCCCACCCGATCTAGACGACCTCTAGGGCACGTAGCTCAGCGGGAGAGCACTACCTTGACATGGTAGGGGTCACAGGTTCGATCCCTGTCGTGCCCACCATCCTTCGCTCGCGAAGCGAGAGAAGGATGCCACGCCGAAGCCCCAAGGGCGCAGGCGGGCTTATCGCCGCGAGCTACGGCTCGGCAAGCCACGATTCAACGTATCCTAACGCGAAGCGTAGACGGGCTGGGGTGTCCTTGGAACAGTCCGATGCCATCGATATTGGTCCGCCATGCCGAAAACCTTCAAGCGCGGCGATCACGTCAGTTGGAATTCGGAGGCCGGCCGCGTGCGCGGCCGTATCCTGCGCGCGCACACCGAGGACGTCGACTACAAGGGCTACGTCCACACGCTACGCCGGACGATCCGCAATACGAGATCAAGAGCGACCAGACCGATCACGTCGCCCTGCACAAGGGCAAGGCGTTGCGATTGTTGCAGAGCTGACGAACGTGAGGTGAGCAAGGCATCCCCATGGCTCATCCCTTCTTCACCATCGGCCATGCCACGCGTTCGATTGGGGAATTCGTCGAGTTGCTCCGAGGCAGCTCGATCACATATCTGGCCGACGTTCGCACCGTTCCCCGCTCGCGCACCAATCCGCAGTATAATCGCGACACGCTGCCGCAGTCGCTCGCGGCCGTTTCGATCGGCTACGAGCATATCGCCTCGCTCGGCGGCCTGCGCAGCCGCAAGCGCGAGGTGCCGCGCGAGACCAATGCTTTCTGGCAGAACGGCAGCTTTCACAATTATGCGGACCATGCCATGAGCGCGGCCTTTCACCATGGTCTCGCTCATTTGCGCGATCTCGGGCAGACGCAGCGCTGCGCCATCATGTGCGCGGAAACATTGTGGTGGCGATGTCACCGACGCATCATCACCGATTATCTGCTCGCCGCCGGGGAAACCGTGTTTCACATTCTGGGACCAGGGCAGGTCAATCCGGCCGAGATGAATCCGGCGGCGCGTCATGGCTGACGGCAGCTTGGTCTATCCTGCGGAAAGTTAGCCAATCGTCCCTATCGCGGCTATTCTTGCCGCAGTCGTAGATCCTCTGCGGTGATGGTCTTCACCGTCACTCATAAATCTACGGCCTTGATCCAAGACGCGAGGCTGCCCATGAGCGTGTCCGTCATCGAACAGGCAAAAATCCAGGCGCAGGTGCTGGTGCCGCTGGTCAAGGCATTGCAGGCCGAACTCGGCGAGGCGCGCGCCAACACGCTGGTGCGCAAGGCGCTCGGCGATCTCTATCGCGGCTTCGGCGAGGAATTCTGGAAATCGAAGAACCTGAACAAGGACGAGACAGACCTCGGCCAGCCGGTCGCGTCCGCCTTCAAGACCTATGCCCGCGGCGACGCGCTCGCCTATGACGTCATCGAGCAGTCGAAAGACGTCTTCGCCTTCGATGTGAAACGATGCGCCTATGCCGAGTTCTACAAGGCGCTCGGCGAGCCCGAGCTCGGCTTCCTCCTGATCTGCACCGCCGACTTTGCGACAGCAGATGGCTTCGGCCCTGACATCACGCTCACGCGCACGCAGACCATCATGCAAGGCGCCGATCATTGCGACTTCCGCTACCGGCGCGACTCCGGTGAGCGCCGGTGAAGGGAGCGCCTCTCACGCAGACGCGTCTTCCACACATCGAGATCAGCCAGGTGAACCAGCGGCGACGACGTGCGCGCCGTTGACGTCCCTGAAGTCGATCTGGGTCCTGATCGCGGAATGCGGCATCGGCTAACTCGACCTCGGAGATGAACATCACTCGTCCACGAAGATATTCTCCAGCATCAAGGGATCGCCCTTGAGGGCGACGACCCGAGCTCTTAGTTGAATTCGCGCGAAGGGCAGCCCGCCGACTTTCGCAAGCTCGATCTCGCCGCCGAGCGCCGTTACCCGCGGTAGGCGCGATTAGCTGACGAGATATTTGGTGACTGCCGCCTCGTCCCACGCAATCCCGTTGCCGGGCTCCTCGCTCGGCAACGCAAAGCCGTCCTTGATCGCGAGGCGCGTCGACAGCACCGCGTCCGCCCAGTCGACATATTCCAGCCAATGTGCGGTCGGCGTCACGCACAAGAGGTGCGCGCTGACTTCCGAGAACAGATGCGTCGATATCTCGATGCCGGCGGCGTGTGCCAGCGAGGCAGCGCGCAGCCAGCCGGTGACGCCGCCGATGCGCTGGACGTCGGGCATCACGTAGTCGCAGGCTTCTGCGGAGAGTGCCGACTGCATCGCAAATGCGCTGTCGAAGTTCTCGCCGATCTGGACCGGCGTATGCAGCGCGTCCGCAATGCGGGCGCAGCCCGAATAGTCGTCGTGGCGGATCGGCTCCTCGATCCAGCTCAAGCTCTCGTCGTCGAGCATCTCGCCGCGGCGGATGGCTTCCGTGACCGTCAGCGCCTGATTGTAGTCGCACATCAGCGTCACCTGATCGCCGACGGCCTTGCGCACCGCGCGCACGACGGCGAGATCCTCCCGCGCATCGGGCCGGCCGACGCGGATCTTTGCCGCCCGAAAACCCTCGGCCAGCAGCTTGTGCGCTTCATCCACCGCCGCGCCTGCAGGCATGAGGCCGAGCCCCTTCGAATTGTAGGCCTTGACCGGCTTCGGCGCGCCGCCGAGCAGGCGGGCCAGCGGCAGGCCGCGTGTGCGCGCGAGAGCGTCCCAGGCCGCCATGTCGATGCCGGATTGCGCCAGCCGTTGCAGGCCGGCGAGGCCCAGCAGCGTGAAGCGCTGGGACAGCTTGCGCTCGATCTCGAACGGCAGCAGTTCGTCGCCGGCGACGAGGTCTGACATCTCCGTGACCATGGCGGTCAACGGCTTCAAGGCCGACGGCGTGATCGAGAACAGATAGGCGTGGCCGCGCACGCCCTGGTCGGTCTCGCAGTCGATCAGCACCAGCGGCGCTTTTGCGATTGCCCCCGTCGAGGTCTGGAGCGGCAGGTTCATCGGCACGATCACCGGCCGCGCATGGAAGCGCCTGATGCGGATAGTCTCGGTCATGGGTCTCTCCCGGCGGAGCGGATGCAGGAAGGCGCCGATCTTAAGCATTCGCGATCAAACGAAAAGGTGCCTGTTGCGACTCTCATAAAACGCAGAGCGATTATGAAGCGGTCGAGGCGCGCGCTGTGGCTGCCGCCAAGATCATATGCGATAGGCCTGCCTTCTGCGGGGATGGGTAGCCCAGCGGTGCGCGTGAGCTCACCGCGCCGCGCCTTCCGTGAAGGCGGTCTCGATCACGTCGCCAAAAGGCTGCCAGGAGCGGCCGTCGAACTGGACGAGCCGCATCTGCTTGATCGGCAGATAGCTATTGGGCGAGGTATTCATCCTGATGTCGGGCAGCGCAACGGAGGGGTGATGACCCCTAATCGACGCCGCCTGACGCATGATGTTCTCGCGCGAGAAGTCGTCGCCGCATTGCTTCAGGACGAGCGTCAGCGCCTCGGCCGCGGCGTAGCCAAAGACGGCCGCGCTGTTGTTCGTGCTTTCGACTTGATGGTATTTGTCCATGAAGGCAAACCATTCCTTCATGGCGGAATCGTCCTTCCATGCGGGATCGCTCGGATCCTTCAGAAAGGCCGCGGAGATCACGCCGGCGGAGTTCTCCAGGCCCGCTGGCGCCATTGCATTGGCGATCGAGGCGGAGGCATCGTTTACGATGAACACCGGATGCCAATTAAATGAGGCCGCCAGCTTGATCACCTTGGAGGCCGTCGACGGCACGCCGAGAAAGACGAAGATGTCGGCGCCCGCGCGCTTGAGAATCGAGACGTGCCCCTCGAGATGCTCGTCGGCAATGTCGAAGGCGATGTCGACGAGGACATGACGGTTCAAATCGCCAAGGCCCTCCTGGACGCCCTTGTAGAGCATGCGCCCGAACTGGTCGTTCTGCCAGAGCACCACGATCTTCTTCCGGGGATAATAGGCTTGGATGTAGTTGGCGTAGATGCGCCCCTCCGACCGGAACGACGGCTGCCAGCCCATGGTCCAGGGAAACGCGCTTGGCTGGCTCAGCTCCTCGTCGCCGGAGGCGACGAACAATTGCGGGATCTTCTTCTCGTTCAGATACCAGCGCGTGGCGAGATTGCCGGGCGTGCCGAACGACCCAAACATCAAGTGCACATCGTCGGTCTCGACCAGGTTGCGCGTCAGCTCCAGCGCAGTCGCCGGATCGGAATTGTCGTCGCGCGAGATGAAGCGGATCTTGCGGCCGTTGATGCCGCCGCGCGCGTTGATCATGTCGAAATAGGCGGCCTCCGCCTGGCCGATGGCGCCGAACTCCGACAGCGGTCCCGAATACGGCATGACATTGCCGATGCGGATTTCCTTGTCGGTCGTGGGTTGCTCCGCACGTTGCTGCGACATCGCCCCGAGGGAGGCGTAGGCGACGATCAAAACGAAGGATAGTCTGCCGGTGACGCGCATGGTCGGCACCTCGACGTTGGCCCCGGAGAGGTCGGCTCGATCCCCACCAAGGCTGGTTGGTGTAGGTCAAGCGTTTGGCGATCGCATGGCTTGATCGCCCGCTTCAACGCAGCGCAGGGACCGAATGAAATGGCAGCCCTGCTGTCACGCCCTCTACGGCAGTCCCCGCGCCTCGAGCTGATGCACCAGCAGCAGCGTCGGCTCGGCGAGGCTGTCGCCGGAGCCGTCGAGGCCGAAGGCGCTCGCGATGCCGTCGCGGCTGCGCAGCAGCGCGCTGCGAGGGCAATGGCCGGCGCCGCAGAGCGTCTTCTTCAGGGTCTCGCCCTGCGCCACAACACCGGCGGAATCGTCCGCGGCCCAGGCCAGCACGATCGGCACGTCGACATTGAGGATGCCGGGGAAGACCGAGCGCTTGTTATATTGGCTGGCGTCGCTGCCGAGATACGCCTTCTCGCTGTCGCTGGCGTCCTTGCCCGCACGGTAGATGCCGGACACCAGGATCACGGCGGCCACATCGGCGCGGTCGGCCTGAAGCTCGGGATGCGCCAGCAGGGTGGCGACATGGAAGGCGCCGGCGCCGTAGCCGACCGCGACGATCTCGCGGGCATCGCCGTTGAACAGGTCGATATTGCCGTGGACCCAGGACAGCGCCGCCGCCACGTCGCTCGCGCCGGCGGGCCAGGTCGCGCCGGGCGCCAGGCGATAGCCCACGCGGACCCCGATCATGTCATTGCGCGCGGCAAAGCACATCGCCTGGTCCTGGATCTGGCGAGCCAGCTCCGGCGCGGCGCGGTCGCCGGTGAAGGAGTCGCCGGCCACGAACAGCAGCACCGGCCGCGGGGTATCCGCCTTGGTCGCGCTGGTCGCGACGTCGAGCACATTGGCCTCGCTCTCGCCATAGCGCAAACCGCGCGAGAAGGTAACCTGCTCGCACAGCCGCGCGGTGCCGCCGGCGGTCGTGTCGGAGTCGGTGAGGCCCACTTGGACGAGATCGGACGGCGGCGACAGCCGCGCCGGCAAGGGTCCGTGCGCGGAGGCCGAGGTCATGGTCAGAGTTAGGAAAAATGCCAGATAATTCTTCATGGTGATGCCGGCCTTGCGTGCCTCATATTGGCTTGCCGGTTTGGCCTGTCTATTCAATTCGCCCCATTAGTTGGCTCGGCTTGAGGCGATTTCACGGCACCTCGGTCGGCACGGGACGGGCATCCAGCCCGGCCTGCAGCCGCTCTTGGCACGCAAGTTGGCGGGCCGCGGGACGATTGCGCGGCGCAGCCGTTTTATCTCGATCTGTCAAGCCGTTGCCCAGCGCCGCAAAGCCTCGAGCCGGAAACGGCTTTCTACTGTGCATGGGGTTGTTTTCGCAGTTTTTGTTTTGGACCGCCCGTCAGGCCCGCTTCATGGTCCGGAAGGTGATCGAATAGCGGCGCGCCTCGACTGGCGGAATGCTGTGCTCCCATTGCGACCGTGCCTCGCCGTCCATCATGTAGAGCGAGCGCGGCATGGCTTCGAGCGTGTGACGCTCCCATCGGTCGCCGTTGCGGCGGCGAAAGCGGAATTTGCAGGGCGCGCCGAGCGACAGGCCGAGGACCTTGTCGAAATGCGGCTTGTCGCGGTGCCAACCGATGCCGACGCCAACCTCATATTCGGTGCAGAGCACCTGCCGGATGTCGCCCGACGGCAGACCCGCCCACGCCTCGACCTGGCGCGCGACGGGCGCCACCCAGTCCGGGATTGGCTCCGCCTCGGCCAGTCGTTGCAGGGAGTAGTCGTAGCGATAGCCGAACGAGGCCACCCGGCGATTGCCCTCGAAGACGCCGAACTGGAAGCGCTGGAGCGGCAATGCCGCGATGCGGCCGATCAAGGCCTGCTCGTTGGCCGCCTCGATAAAATCGTCCGTGTAGCGAAGCCCAGCGGGCCCTTCCTGCGGTTCTGCGAACAAGCCTAGCTGCGTCATTCCTCGCACGTCCGTGATGGAACCTAATTGCGGCTGATGCGACTTACATAGGACGCGGGGAGTAATGTGCGAGGCCGTCATGGCAGAGAAGCATACCGCCGATCCGGCAGAGATCATGCGGGCGACCGGTCATCCGGAGCTGGAATATGCCGCCGGCTGGACCATCGCCGGTCTGGTCACCATCGGCACCATCGTCGCCGCCTGGGTGTTCGCCATCTAGGCTACAGGGAATAGGCGACTGGGAATTGAAGTTCGAAAGCCGCGGCCCTGGTCGGCCGGCTTGAGCCGGATCGCCATGGCTCGCCATTACCGCGAGTGCCATCGCCAAGCCCATCCTGGTGCCACCCTGTTGCGGGCGGCTGGTGCAGAAGGCGTCGAAATCCGCTCGCGGTTGCGCAAGAAGATCGGTTCGGCGCAGGGTCGATTGCGGCATAGTTGAACAGCACCGGCACGTAAGCAGTTCGATCGTCAAGAGCGTCATCGACGGCGCGATCCACTCGCCAAAGAACAGCCAGTCAGCCAGCGCAGTACGAGGAGCAGCGCGTACCGCCCCCGTAGAGGGGGCGGTTGAACTCAGTGCGCACACGCGTTGGGCTGGCTTCCTATTCGGCCTGCTCCAGTGCGGCGGGCATCTTCGCCACCGACATCAGCGACCGCGCCACCTGATTGAGCAGGAGATCGGCATTCTCTTCTTCGGCGAGCGATTTCGAGAGCAAAGCGACGACCGCGCTGTGACGGAGCTGCTGGGCCAGATTGCGTGCCGTGGTATAGCCGGACATCTCGTAATGTTCGACGCGTTGAGCCGCTGAGATCAGCGCGAGGTCGGCGGCTGCGTCTTCCTTCTCTTCGCCTTCCTTCATGACCTCCTGGCCTTCCTCGATCAGCCCCATCATGCCTTTGCAAGGCTTGGCCCGAGCGTTCTCGCCGAGGAGCTCGAAGCATTCGTTGATGCGTTCGACCTGGTTCTCGGTCTCGGCGAGATGCTGCTCGAACAGTTCCCGCAACTGATCGAAACGCGCGGCCTGCGCCATCTTCGGAAGCGCCTTGGTCAACTGCTTCTCGGCATGGAGAATGTCACGCAGCTCGTGAAGCAGAAGATCGGTCAGGCCGGCTTCGTCGACGGGCGGCGAGCTCTCCGTGACGATCGATGTGGCAGCGCCGGGCTCCGCGGACTGCAGTGCCGGGGACTCGGTGAACACCCAGTCTTCGCCTTCGTTCCACGGACCGCGGGTGTCGATTTCGCCGTGGTCACCGCTGCCGGTGGAGTCGTTGAAGTACTGGTTCACGAGGCCAGGCGTCGGAGCAATCCGGCCGACACTGAAGGCCGGTTTGGACAGGCTTTCGAGTGCGCGCGCGAACGCCTTCATATGCGTAATCTCTCGCGTCATCAGGAATTGTAGTGCGTCTTTGCTGCCGGCGTCGTCGCAGAAATTGATCAGACGCTCGTAGACGATCTTGGCTCGCGCTTCGGCGGCGATGTTGCTGCGCAGGTCGACGTCGAGCTCGCCGGTGATCTTGAGATAGTCGGCGGTCCAGGGATTCCCCTGCGAATTGAACAGATTGACGCCACCGCCGCCGGCAATTGCAATGAGCGGATCGGCTTCCGCCGCCTGACGGTCGTTCTTTGAAGGCGCAAGATGCATCCGCGCCAGGCAGCCGACGACCTCGAGATGACTAAGCTCTTCGGTGCCGATATCCATCAAGAGGTCTTTGCGGTCGGGGTCCTCGCAATTCAGCCCCTGAATCGAATATTGCATCGCGGCCGCGAGTTCGCCATTGGCGCCGCCGAACTGCTCGAGGAGCATATTGCCGAAGCGCGGATCGGGTTCGTCGACGCGCACGGTGAACATCAGCTTTTTGACGTGGTGATACATGGAGGGCTCGCGCTCTGGAAGGAAAGATACGCGACAACGAGACGTCCGGACGTTCGTTCCTAAGCCCTCTCCAAGATTCAAGCTGTAGTTGCCCGAGACATTGCCGCAGAAGCGATAGCTCTGATCTCGCGGCGAGGAGTGTTACGGCGTCACCGCGCCGCGTTCGACCGCGGGCGGGGCGGTGAGCTTCTTCCAGGTCGAATTGGCCAGATGCACCGGCGAGAATGGCGGCCGCTCGACATAACGGCCGTCGCCTGCCTTGGCGCGCAGATCGCCATCTTTCCAGACGATGCGGCCACGGGACAACGTCGCGGCCGATCCGCCGGTGCAGGAAAAGCCCTCGAACACGTTGTAATCGATCCGACTCATCTGCCGCTTGGCACTGATGGTCCTGGTTGCCTTGGGATCCCACACCACGATGTCGGCGTCCGATCCGGCGGCGACGGCGCCTTTCCGCGGATAAATGTTGAGGATGCGGGCGATGTTCGCCGAAGTCACCGCGACGAATTCTTCCCTAGTCAGCCGCCCGGTGGCGACGCCCGCGGTCCACAGCAGCGCAAGGCGGTCTTCGAGCCCGCCGGTGCCGTTCGGGATCTTCCTGAAGTCGCCGAGGCCGAACCGTTTCTGCGCAATGGTGAAGGCGCAATGGTCGGTCGCGACGACCTGGAGCGAGCCGGCTTGCAGGCCGGCCCACAGGCTGTCCTGATGCGATCTGTCGCGGAACGGCGGTGACATCACGCGCTGGGCGGAGTGATCCCAGTCCTTGTTCTGGTACTCGCCGGCGTCGAGCAACAGGTGCTGGATCAGCGGTTCGCCATAGACGCGCTTGCCGGCCGCGCGCGCCCTTGCAATCGCCTCATGCGCTTCGCGGCAGCTGGTGTGCACGATGTAGACCGGCGTGCCCGTCATGTCCGCGATCATGATCGCGCGGTTGGTGGCTTCGCCCTCGACCTCCGGCGGTCGCGAGTAAGCGTGGCCTTCGGGGCCGGTGACGCCGCGTGCGATAAGCGCCTCTTGCATCAGGGCGACGACGTCGCCGTTCTCGGCATGGACCACCGGCATGGCGCCCAGATGAGCGCAGCGCGCGAACGAGTTGTAGAGCTCGTCATCGTTCACCATGAGCGCGCCCTTGTAGGCCATGAAATGCTTGAACGTGTTGATGCCGTAGGTTTTGACCACGGTCTCCATCTCGTCATGGATTTGCTTCGACCACGATGTCACCGCCATGTGGAAACCATAGTCGGCGGCCGCCTTCTCGGATTTGCGGCGCCAGTCCTGATACGCCGCGAGCATCGACTGGCCGTGATCGGGCAGGCAGAAATCCACCACCATCGTGGTGCCGCCAGCGAGCGCCGCTTTGGTTCCCGATTCGAAATCGTCGGCGGTGACGGTGCCCATGAACGGCATTTCGAGATGGGTATGCGGATCGATGCCGCCCGGGATGACGTAGGCGCCGCCGGCGTCAATCACTTCAGCGCCCGCGGGTGCATCGAGTGAGGCCCCGACCGCGACGATGGCCTCGCCGTCGATCAGCACGTCAGCACGGCGCGAACAATCGTGATTGACGACGGTGCCGCCGCGGACGAGGAGGGGCATAGAGAACTCCGGGGTGGGGCGAGGGGATAGGGCTCCGTGAAGGCTAAGCGCGGCAATCGCGATGCGACAGGCGAAATTTTAGTCAGCCACCGCCAACGGTTTCGCCGCTGCCTCTACTCTGCGAGGGCGACTAGCCCAACCAGCATTGCGCGTACGAGGCCTGCGATTTCCTTGCGCAGCGCCGGCAGGGGTACGGCGACCAGCTTCTGTTCCAACCCCAGCGCCACCATGCCATGGACCGCCGAGAACAGGCTGCGCGCGGTGATGCTCAGTTCTTCCGGGCTGCGCTTTGGAAGCAGCGCGGACAGCGGCTGGTAGATGTGGCGGAACAGCTGCATCTGGTCCTCGATCGACCAGTCCGGGACGATCTTGTCGGCCTCCATGCGGTGCTCGAACAGCGCGCGCCAGAGCTGGAGATTTTCCGCGGCAAAATCACAATAGGCGATCGCGATGCGGACCAGGGCTTCTTGTGGCGATGGCTCGCCCGCGCTCTCAGCGGCGCTGAGCGCCTTGTCGAGCCGAAGCAATGTGCGCGAGCCGACGCGCAGGATCAATTCGTCGACGTCGGCGACGAGATTGTAGACCGCGCCATTGGCGCAGCCGATCTCGCGGGCGAGATCCCGGGTCTTCAGGCCAGCCAATCCCCGTTCAGCGATCATTCGTTCCGCCGCAAGAACTAGGTCTGATCGCAATTTCTCTCGACGTTCCAAGATCTTAGACATCGCCTACCAAGTTCGTGAGCGTCGCTCATAAATTTCTTGAGCAACGCTCAAGATATGCTAGAAAGCATATGTGAGCAACGCTCATAACAGGGAGCAACAAATGTTCAAGACCGTGGTGACCCTTTTCCGCGGCAGCGTGGCCGCTGCGGGCGAGGAGCTGGAAGACCGGACCGCCCTACTCATCCTCGATCAGCAGATGCGTGATGCGGCCGCGGCCGTCGAGCGCAGCAAGCGCACGCTGGCGCTGGCGATCGCGCAGGACCAGCAGGAGGGCCGCAAGCTCGAAGCGACGAATGCCCGCATCGCCGATCTCGAGACCCGCGCCGTTGCGGCGCTCGACGGTGGCCGCGACGACCTCGCCAAGGACGCGGCGGAAGCCATCGCGAGCCTTGAGGCCGATCGCGATGCGTTGATGACGGCACGCGCGCTGTTCGCGACCGAGATCGTGCGGTTGAAGCGCCATGTCGCCAGCGCGCAGGCTCGCATCACCGAGCTCGATCGCGGCCGCCGCATTGCCCGCGCATCGGAAGCGGTGCGCTCGCTTCGTCGCAGTGGCATCGAGGCTGCACGACCCTACGAATCCACGCTGCCGGAGGCGGAGGGCACGTTGAGGCGTTTGCGCGAGCGGCAGATGGAGGCCCAGGCCGCCGACGATGCCCTGGTGGAGCTCGACGCGACCACCGGTCCGCTCGCCACTGCCGAGAGACTCGCCGAACAGGGCTTTGGCCCGCGGCTCAAGACGACGGCAGACGATGTGCTGGCGCGGCTGAAGTCCAAGCGCATGCCGACTGCCTGATCTCAACCCCAACTTCCCGAACCAATCATCATTCGAACAACAGGAGACCACCATGAACCAGAACGGCCAGCCGCACAGCAGCGCTTGGGTGAGCTTCACTTACGCGTCCTTCGCAGCCTCGGCTTTCCTCGTCGGCATCGGCATCTTCTTCCTGCCGATCGACCTCTGGATGAAGGGCTATCTCACCATGGGCATCGTCATGCTGATCCAGACCTGCATCACGCTGACCAAGACCGTGCGCGACAATCACGAGAGCAGCCGCCTCGTGAACCGCATCGAGGACGCCAAGGCCGAGCGGCTGCTGATGGAGGTGTCCAAGGCGGCTTGAGGAGAGAGGCGCGGAAGAGGAGCGCTGTATGGCGGCGGCTGATGCTGAGCATCCGCCCCCGCCGTATCTCCGGTCATTTGCAACAATCGTGGCATCGCCCGCAAAATGCAGTCGAACCATGATGGCGGGTGTTGCGCTCATATGTTGCCGAGATCCTTTACATGCTGAGGCTTGTTACCTGGTTGTCCAGGTCAGAGCAGGCTTTGCCGATTGTGATTTGAACGCAGGTGCGATATGGCTCTCGCGCTTTCCAGAGGCGGAGACGAGCATTGTCGAAACAATCGTTGCGTGAGGAGGCCGAGCGCCTGATCCGCGAATCGATGGAAAAGAGAACCATCGTCGTCAAGCAGGGCACCACCCGCATCGAGGCCGTCTGCGGCAAGTGCGGCGCGCCGAACCGGGTGCAGGCGGAAAAGGGCCAGACGCGCGTCAAGTACGCCTGCAAGGATTGCGGGCACAAGCAAGAGACGCTGTAAGCGGGTTATCTGATCTCACCGTGCTGTCGCGCTCCAGCTCCTCAGCATGAGGGTCTGATAGTCAGTCGCCCTCCACAAACGTCTTGAACGCATCGGCGTAATCCGGGTGCCACCGCGACAGCGGCGGGCGGTTCTCGATGATGTCGCCGGCGGCCCACAGCATGCGCTTCTCGTCGAGTGCGCGCGGCACGTCGTTGTCCGGGCACAGGATGTAGAAGTCGCCGGCCTCGATCCGCGCCAGCATGAAGTCGACGGTCTGCTCCGGCGTCCAGGCGCCTGCGGGCTTCTCGGTGCGGCCTTTCGCGGTGAGGCCGGTGAAGACGAAACCGGGGATGAGCAGATGCGCGGTGATGTGGCAGTCCTTCGTGTTACGCAGCTCGTGCTGGAGCGCTTCCGTAAAAGCTTTCACGCCGGCCTTGGAGACATTGTAGGCGGGATCGCCCGGCGGGGTGGTGATGCCTTGCTTCGATCCGGTGTTGATGATGAGGCCTGGTTTACCGCGCGCGATCATGCCAGGTGCGAAGATGCGCGAGCCGTTGATGATGCCCCACATGTTGACGCCGATGATGCGCTGCCAATTGTCCGGCCCGGCGAACAATGTGCTGCCGGGCTGGATGCCGGCATTGTTCATCAAGATATCGGTGCCGCCGAAGCGTTCGCCTACGGCATGTTCGAGTTCCGTCACGCTCTCGGCCTTGCTGACATCGGCGGCAAACGTCATCACATTCGCAGCACCTGCGATGGATGAGAGTTTTGTTGCGGCCTCGGCCAGCCGCACCTGATCGACATCGGCGATGCACAGCTTCATGCCGGTGCGCGCAAACGCCGCGGCGGCGGCAAATCCGATCCCGGACGCGCCTCCTGTGATCACGGCAACGTTGTCTTTGATGATGGCGGGATGTGACATGGCGGCCTCCGGCGAAGCTACGTTGCGTTCCGCCGCGTTATAGCACGTGTCTCGTGCGACCCTGCACAACTCGGCATGGGAGGTCTTCGCTCCGCGCCGCCTTTACGCCTCTCCGGCGCCGCTGTATTTTGTGGGACGAACGATCGCGCCCAGATCGAACCAATCAATCACCTGACAGGGAGTGCAGCCATGGCTGTGTCGCAGGCTATTCCGATCACGCGCCATCCATTCGCGAACGGGTCCTACAAGCAGATGCTGGTCGACGGGAAGTGGGTCGACGCTGCCTCAGGCAAGCGCTTCGAAACCCGCAATCCCGCCACCGGCGAGCTGCTCGCAACCGTCGCCGAGGGGGACAAGGAAGACATCGACCGTGCGGTCGCCGCGGCCCGCCGCGCCTTCGAAGGACCCTGGAGCAAGGTCAAGCCGTTCGAGCGGCAGAACCTACTGCTCAAGCTCGCCGATCTCGTCGAGAAGAATTTCGACGAATTGTCGCAACTCGACACGCTCGACATGGGGGCCCCGGTCAGCCGGACCCGCGCCTATCGCCTGCGCGCCATCGGCATGCTGCGTTACTACGCCGGCCAAACCACCGCGATCCATGGCGAGACCATCGAGAACTCGCTGCCGGGCGAGATCTTCTCCTACACGCTGAAGGAGCCGGTCGGTGTCGTCGGCGCCATCATCCCCTGGAACGGGCCGCTGACGGCGACGATCTGGAAGATCGGTCCGGCGATCGCGACCGGCTGCACGGTGGTGCTCAAGCCTGCCGAAGAAGCGCCGCTGACCTCGCTGCGCATCGCCGAGCTTGCGATGGAAGCGGGCGTGCCGCCCGGCGTCATCAACGTCGTTCCCGGCTATGGCGAGACCGCGGGCGCGGCGCTCGCCTCGCACCATGACGTCGACAAGGTCGCCTTCACCGGCTCGCATGTCACGGGCCAGTCGATCATCCGTGCGTCGGCCGGCAACCTCAAGCGCGTCTCGCTCGAGCTCGGCGGCAAGTCGCCGGACATCGTATTCGCGGATGCCGATCTCGATGCCGCGGTGCCGGGCGCCGCGATGGCGGTGTTCGCCAATTCGGGGCAGATCTGCAGCGCCGGAACGCGCCTGTTCGTCGAGCAGTCGATCTACGAGGAGTTCGTCGGCCGCGTCGCGGAGTTCGGCAAGAAGCTGCAAGTCGGAAACGGCCTCGATCCAAACACCCAGATCGGCCCACTGGTGTCCGAGCAGCAATTGGAGCGTGTCACCGGCTACCTCGATATCGGCCAAAAGGAAGGCGCCAAGGCGCTCGCCGGCGGCGGACGCGTCACCGAAGGCGCGCTGTCGAAGGGCTTCTTCGTCTCACCCACGGTGTTCGCGGGCGTCCAGGACAACATGCGCATCGCGCAGGAGGAGATCTTCGGTCCCGTCATCTCCGCGATCGCGTTCAAGGACATGGATGAGTTGGTCAAGCGCGCCAACAACACCACTTTCGGCCTCGGCTCGGGCCTATGGACCCGCGACGTCAGCAAGGCCCATGCGGTAGCGAAGAGTTTGCGCGCCGGCTCGGTGTGGGTGAACTGCTACCAGGCGATGGACCCGGCTGTGCCCTTCGGCGGCTACAAGATGAGCGGCTATGGCCGCGAGTCGGGCAAGCAGCACGTCGAGGAATATCTCAACGTGAAGGCCGTCTGGATCAAGACGGCGTAGTTTCCCTCCTCCCTTTCGCAAGGAGGAATATTGCCTTCGTGGGGCGGCACCTTTCCGGTAGCCGCCCCGCTATATGATCGTCATCCTTCCGAAGCATTTGAGGCCAGCATGAAGTTCGAGGCGTTGTTTCGACCGTTGCAGGTCGGTCCGTACAGGCTCGCGCATCGCGTCGCGATGGCGCCGCTAACGCGCATGCGGGCGGAGCGCGAAACTTTCGCGCCGTGGCCGCTCAACGCCGAATATTACGGCCAGCGCGCGACGCCGGGCGGCTTGATCATCGCGGAAGCCTCCCCTGTGCTCTCGCACGGCCGCGGCAATCCGGCGACGCCGGGCATCTATTCGGAGGCGCAAGTCGCTGGCTGGCGCAAGGTGGTCGATGCCGTGCACGCCAAAGGCGGCATCATCTTCCTCCAGCTTTGGCATGTCGGCCGCGTCTCGCATTCCTCCTTCCACGGTGGCGCGCTGCCGGTGTCGGCCTCGGCGATCCCGATCAAGGCCGAAGGCATGAAGGCGATGACCGCCGACGGCAAGATTTCGGACTACGAGACGCCGCGCGCGCTGGAGACCGAAGAGGTCAAGGGCATCGTCGAGGCATTCCGGCAGGGTGCCAAGAATGCGCTCGCCGCCGGCTTCGACGGCGTCGAGATCCACGGCGCCAACGGGTATCTGCTCGAGCAGTTCCTGCAATCGCGCAGCAACCAGCGCACTGATCAGTATGGCGGATCGATCGAGAACCGCGCGCGGCTGCTGTTCGAAGTGACGCAGGCCGCGATCGACGTCTGGGGAGCGAACCGCGTCGCCGTCCGGCTGTCGCCTCACGGCATCGCCAATGATTCCGGCGAGCCCGATCCGATGCCGCTCTATAGCCATGTCGTGAGGGCGCTCGACAAGCTCGGTCTTGCCTATTTGCACTTCATCGAGCCGCGTTCCAGCGGCGCCGGCCGCGCCGACGTGCATTGGGAGAACGTGCCCTCCGCGATGGTGCTGTTCCGCCCGCTCTACAGCGGCGTGCTGATGACCGCCGGCGGCTTCACCGGCGAGAGCGCGAATGCCGCGATCGCCGACGGATATGCCGACATCATCGCCTTCGGTCGCATCTTCATCTCCAACCCCGACCTGCCGCGGCGTCTTCGGCACGGCTTCCCGATCACGCCGTACAATCGTGCGACGTTCTACGGTGGGGAGGAGAAGGGGTACACGGATTATCCGGCGTATGACGAACTGACGCCGGCCTGAACTGTTTCCGTCATTCCGGGGCGACGCAACGCCTCGAGCCGGGAATCCATGTCGCATCCTGGCGTGCCGCCCGATGGATTCGGGCTCGCGACTTCGTCGCGCCCCGGAATGACAATCGTGTATTCTCGTCCTCGCAATGACGACGGAGAGAATCCCCATGGCCAAAGCCGCCGCCGCCGCAGGAATTGCCACCGGGCAATGTCTCTGCGGCAAGGTCAGCTTCGAGATCGACGTGCCTGCGCGCTGGGCCTGGCATGATCATTCCGCCGCCAGCCGCCGCGCCCATGGCGCGGCCTACGCGACCTATGTCGGGAGCTGGAAGAAGCGCTTTCGCATCACCGCTGGCAAGACTGCGCTCACGCGTTACGAAGACAAGGCCACGAAGACCACCCGCAGCTTCTGCTCGCATTGCGGCACGCCGATCGCTTATGAGCGCCCGCGCGGGCCGCACATGGTCAATATCCCCCGCGCGCTGTTCAACGAGCGCACCGGCCGCCAGCCGCTCTATCACATCGCCATCGAAGAGCTGCAGGAATGGGCCTATGCCGGCGAGCCGCTGGTGCCGCTGAAGGGCTTTCCTGGCGTGGTCTGGCAGCGCTCGAAAAGGAAGAAACGGGTGAGGGGCGAGGATCCGTTCGAATTGGGGCGGGAGGAGATGTAGCGCACCGCGCACAGCTCTCGTGCCCCGGACGCAGCGCTGCGCCCCTTCGGCGGTGCGCTCCTGAGCCGGGGCCATGGTACCAGCCTCCGCCGTGCGAGTTCTGTGTCCCGGCTCTGCGTCGCAACGTTACACGTTTGCGCCACGTCCGGGACACGGAGAGGCGCTCACGCAACGCAGCCATGACCGCGTTTCCTTGCACGCTTCCTCCGACTTCGGCCATCATACGCCCATCCTTGCGGCAACGTCCGCTCCTGGAGGAAACATGAAGAACAAGATCACCGGCCGCTCGGCCTTTCTCGCGCTGCTCAAGGACGAAGGCATCACCCATCTGTTCGGCAATCCCGGCACCACCGAGTTGCCGATCATGCATGCGCTGAAGGATCACCCTGATCTCACCTATGTGATGGCGATGCAAGAGAGCCTGGTGGTCGCGATCGCCGACGGTTACAGCCGCGCCTCCGGAAAGCTTGTCGCTTGCAACGTCCATGTCGCGCCCGGCCTCGGCAACGCGATGGGCTCGCTCTACAACGCCAAGTTCACGGGCACGCCGATGATCCTCACCGCCGGCCAGCAGGAGCAGGGCCACGGCCTGATGGAGCCGGTGCTGTACGGTCCCTTGGTGCGCATGGCCGAGCCGCTGGTGAAATGGGCGGTCGAGGTGACGCGGCTCGAGGACCTGCCGCGCATCGTGCGCCGCGCGGCAAAGGTCGCGACCACGCCGCCAACCGGCCCCGTGTTCATCTCGCTGCCTGGCGACATCCTCAATAGCGAGGCGGGCATCGATCTCGGCCGCTCCACCCGCATCGACGCGCGTACCAGACCATCAGATGGTGCGCTCAGGGCCTTTGCTGCGCGGCTGCTGAAAGCCGAGCGTCCTGTGATCGTCACCATGGACGAAGTGGTCAAGAGTGACGCGCTGAAGGAGGCGGCTGAATTGGCGGAGTTGCTCGGCGCCGCCGCGTTTCAATCCTCGACAGCTTACGGTGCGCACTTCCTCTCGGAGAGCCCGAGCTTCGTCGGCACGCTGGCGCGGGTTCAGAAAGCGGCGCGCGATACGCTCGCGCCCTACGATCTCCTGATTGCGCTTGGCGGTGATCCGCTGCGGATGTCGGTCCATAGCGAAGTCGATGCGCTGCCGGATGGTCTCGGCATCGTGCAGATCGGTCTCGTCGATTGGGAGATCGCCAAGAATTACGGCGCCGAGATCGCGCTGAAGGCGGATTTGAAGGAAACGCTGCGCGCGCTGATCCCGGTGCTGAAAGAGATGGGCGGCGCAACACTCGCGAGCCGCGCCAAGCAGCACCTCGCCGAGCTCGTGCCGAAGAATTGGACTGCGCGCCGCGCCGCGCTGATCGAGCAGATCAACAGGAGCGCGGGCCGCACGCCGATCGACCCGGACTTTCTGGTGTTGCAAATGGTCGAGGCCATGCCCGAACATGCCATTCTCGTGGACGAAGGGCTCACCTCCAGCCGCCAGATCACCAACCTGCGTCCGCATCGCGAACGCTACGGCTATCACGGCCTCGCCTCCGGCGGCATCGGCTGGGGCCTGCCTGCCTCGGTCGGCGTCAGCATCGCCAATCCGGATCGCCCCGTCGTCTGTTTCTCCGGCGACGGCAGCGCGATGTATTCGATCCAGGCGCTGTGGACGGCGGCGCATCACAAGCTGCCGCTCAACGTCGTCATCGCCAACAATGGCGGCTACCGCATCATCAAGCAGCGCCTGCTCGCATTCCACGGTGACGACAATTACGTCGGCATGGATTTCGTCGATCCGCCGGTGGATTTTGCGGGCGTCGCGAAAGCGCTTGGCTGCGAGGCGATCAAGGTCAGCGATTCGCGTGAGCTGAAGACGACCCTGTCGTCGGCGCTTGGCCGGCCGGGGACGAAGCTGATCGAGGTGCTGGTGGACGGGAGGGTGTAAGTAGCGCTGCCTCCAAGTTCTCAGCTGTCATCGCGCGCGAAGGCGGGCGATCCAGTATTCCAGAGACGGCTGTGATTCCTCGATAGGCCGCGGCGTACTGGATGCCCCGGTCCCGGCTGCGCTAGGCTATGCGGGGCTTGCAAGCTCACTCGGCCGGCGAAGCTTCAGCGAAGATGGCAAGCCGGGGCATGACAGTGAGAGTGTGGCTCCTACCCCGTCTTCCCCACCCGATACCCCGCCGCCGGGTGCGGCGCATCGAGCCTTGCCCGGCCCTCGCCGAACAGCTTCTCCCGCAGCGTGCCCTTGGCATAGCCCGGCTTGTACCGTCCGCGCCGCGTCAGCTCCGGCACCAGCATGTCGGCGATATCCTCGAAATCGCCGGGCGAGATCGCAAAGGCGACGTTGAGGCCGTCGACATCGGTCGCCTCGAACCATTGCTCGATCTTGTCGGCAACCATCTCCGGCGTGCCGATCACGACGGGGCCGGCGCCGCCGATGCCGACATGCTCGATGACGTCGCGCACAGTCCAGACCCGGTCCGGATCGGCCCGGGTGACGTTGTCCATGGCGCTGCGGCCAGCGTCGTTCTGGACGTGCCGGACCTGCTGGTCGAGGTCGTAACCGGAGAAGTCGACGCCGGTCCAGCCCGACATCAGCGCCAGCGCGCCTTCGGGGCTGATATGGCGGCGATAGTCGGCGTATTTCTCTTTCGCCTCGGCTTCCGTCCGTCCGAGGATGATCGTCATCATCGAGAACATCAGGATTTCGGCCGGGTTACGGCCGAGCGCGGCGGCCTCTTGCCGGATTGCTGCCACGCGCGGCGCGATCACCTTGGCCGACGGTCCCGACATGAACACGCATTCGGCATGCTTCGCCGCGAATTGCCGGCCGCGCGGCGAGGTGCCGGCCTGGTACAGCACGGGCGTGCGCTGCGGCGACGGCTCGCTGAGATGAATGGTGTTGTTGATGCGGTAGTTCGCGCCCTCATGGTTGACGCGATGAACTTTCGCGGGATCGGTGAAGATGCCGCGCGTCCGGTCTCGCAGCACGGCATCGTCCTTCCAGCTTCCTTCCCAGAGCTTGTAGACGACCTCCATATATTCGTCGGCGATGTCGTAGCGGTCGTCGTGCCCGGTCTGCTTGTCCTTGCCGGCGCCGCGCGCGGCGCTGTCGAGATAGCCAGTGACGACGTTCCATCCGATCCGTCCCTCGGTGAGGTGATCGAGCGTCGACATCCGCCGCGCGAACGGGTAGGGCGGCTCGAAGGACAGATTGCTGGTGACGCCGAACCCGAGATTTTGCGTTACTGCCGCCATCGCCGAGAGCAGCAGCAGCGGCTCGTTCGACGGCGTCTGTGCTGCGTTGCGCAAGGCTGCGTCAGGGCTATTGCCGTAGACGTCATAAACGCCGAGCACGTCGGCGAGGAACAGCCCGTCGAAGCGGCCGCGCTCCAACGTCTTGGCGAGATCAATCCAATAGGGCAGGCGGTTATAGTTGGCGGTGCGATCACGCGGATGGGTCCACAGGCCCGGTGACTGGTGTGCGACGCAATTCATCGCAAAAGCGTTGAGCCTGATCTCTTTGGCCATGACGGTCCCTCGGCACTCTGTACTGAGCGCTCTTCGAATGGTAGACGTGCGCCCGAACTTGGCGAAGTTCTTGCATATCCTAGACTTGGATGTCTCGGCCTTGGCAAGGCCAAAATCCGCAGTGCTGCCGCACTTGGCAAGCCAATCTCACGAGAGCAAGAACCAAATTCCAAGAGAACCCCAAGAACTATCGAAGTCCCGCCACTTTCGAAGACCCGCCCGTCTCGGGTAATGTCCTTCGTCTCAAAATCTCGAAAAGCAAGTCATGACCAGAGCCGACGCTATCGCCCGCGCCCGCGAGGATTTCAAATCCGGTGCGTTCCTCACCGAGCTCGACCGCCGGATCGCTTATCGGACCGAGAGCCAGAATCCCTCGCGCGGCACTGAGCTGCGCGCCTATCTGGAACAGGAAATGCAACCGGCCTTTGCCGCGCTTGATTTCACCAGCCGCATCGTCGAATCCCCGAGCGGCAAGGCGCCGTTCCTGTTTGCCGAGCACCACGAGAGTGACTCAGTGCCGACCGTGCTGATCTACGGCCATGGCGATGTCGTCGACGGCATGGAGGGCGAGTGGCGCGACGGCCGCGATCCCTGGCGCACGACGGTTGCGGGCACGCGCCTCTATGGCCGCGGCACTGCCGACAACAAGGGCCAGCACAGCATCAATATGGCGGCGCTGCGCGCCGTGCGCGAGGCGAGAGGCGGCAAGCTCGGCTTCAACGCCAAATTCATTGTCGAGATGGGCGAGGAGATCGGCTCGCCCGATCTCGGCAAGGTCTGCGACCTCAATCGCGATGCGCTCAAGGGCGATCTGTTCATGGCCTCGGACGGGCCGCGTCTGTCCGCCGACCGTCCGACGCTGTTTCTGGGCTGCCGCGGCGGCATCCGCATCCATCTCGATGTGAACTTGCGCGACGGCGGTCACCATTCGGGCAATTGGGGCGGCGTGCTCGCCAACCCCGCGACCATCCTGGTCAACGCGATCTCCACGCTGGTTGATGGCCACGGCCGTCTCCAGCTCGACGCGCTGAAGCCGCCGCGGCTCACCAACCAGATCCGCAGCTATCTCGCCGACGTGCAGGTGGTGCCGACCGCGGACGAGCCGGCGCTGGCGGAGAATTGGGGCGAGGAGGGCCTGTCGGCGGCCGAACGGCTCTACGCCTGGAACACGCTGGAAGTGCTGGCGATGGCCTCGGGCAATATCGAGAAGCCGGCGAACGCCATTCCCGGCCATGCCAATGCCGTGCTGCAACTGCGTTTCGTGGTCGGGACGAAGATCGAGGGTCTGATCGAGGCCATCCGCGCGCATCTGGTCGCAAAGGGTTTTCCTATGGTCGAGGTGCGGGCGGCCCAGAGTTTTGCCGCATCGCGGACCGATTTCGACAGCCCCTGGATCAAATGGGCGGCCAATTCAGTGCAGGAGACGACCGGCAAGGCGCCGGCCGTGCTGCCGAATTTCGGCGGCTCGCTGCCCAACGACGTGTTCTCCGAAATCCTGGGCCTGCCGACGATCTGGGTGCCGCACTCCTACCCCGGTTGCTCCCAACATGCGCCCAATGAGCACATCCTGCTGCCATTGACCGAAGAGGCCTTGACGGTGATGGCCGGGCTGTTCTGGGATCTCGGCGAGTTGCCGGCGCCGTTAACCTGAGCCTTTGATCCAGCCGAAAGTTACATTCTAATCCGGCTCGATTTGTGCTTGCATCCGGGCCGCATCATCCGAAAGGGGAAGAAAAGTGAAACATTTCCGTTACATCGGGCTCGCGCTTGCCGCGACCTTCGCCGTCAGCCAGGCCGGGGCCCAGGAGCTGACCGGCACGCTGAAGAACATCAAGGACACCGGCGCGATCACGCTGGGCTTCCGCGACTCCTCGATCCCGTTCTCCTATCTCGACGACAACCAGAAGCCCATCGGGTTCGCGATGGACATCTGCTACAAGATCGTCGATGCCGTGAAGAAGGAGCTCAAGCTGGACAAGCTCGAGGTCAAGCTCAATCCGGTGACCTCGGCGACCCGCATCCCGCTGATGGCGAACGGCACCATCGACCTCGAATGCGGCTCGACCACCAACAATGCCGAGCGCCAGAAGCAGGTCGCTTTTACCAACACCCACTATCTGACGGCCAGCCGCTACGTGTTCAAGAAGTCGAGCGGCCTGAAGTCGATCGACGATCTCAAGGGCAAGACCGTGGTCTCGACCGCCGGCACCACCAACATCAAGCAGCTCACCGAAGCCAACGTTGCCAAGGGCCTCGGCGCCAACATCATTCCCGCCAAGGACCACGCCGAGGCCTTCCTGATGGTCGAGACCGACCGCGCGGTCGCCTTCGTGATGGACGACATCCTGCTGGCGAGCCTCGTGGCCGGGTCGAAGAACCCGGACGACTATGCCATCTCCAAGGACGCGTTCTCCAAGCCCGAGCCCTATGGCATCATGCTGCGCAAGGATGACCCCGCCTTCAAGAAGGTGGTCGATGCGGCGACGGCGGCGCTCTATACGTCCGGCGAAGCCCAGAAGATCTACGATAAGTGGTTCACCCAGAAGATCCCGCCGAAGGGACTGAACCTCAACACGCCGATTTCGCCAGAGCTGAAGAACGAGTTCGCCAAGCCGACGGACTCGCCGAATCCGGACGATTACAAGTAAGATGGAGCTGTTCGCCTCTCCCCGCTTGCGGGGAGAGGCGGTACATTTCGGACATTCTGGAGGGAGAATGGCCGGACATTTGCATAGGTGCCGGGACATCCATGATTGGCGCGTTCGCGCGGGGGACACGTGAACTACAACTGGAACTGGGGAATCTTTTTCCAGCCGAACCCGATGGGGACCGGCACCTATCTCGACATGCTGCTGTCGGGACTGGTGCTGACCCTCAAGACTGCGGCGCTGGCCTGGGTCATCGCGCTGATCACCGGCTCCATCGTCGGCGTGATGCGCACGCTGCCGTCGAGGGGAGCGAATTGGTTCGGCTTTGCCTATGTCGAATTCTTCCGTAACATGCCGCTGCTCGTGCAGCTCTTCCTGTGGTTCTTCGTGCTGCCGGAACTGCTGCCAAGAGGCGCCGGCACTTGGCTGAAGCAGCTGCCGAACGCGCCGTTCTGGACGGCCGCGATCGGTGTCGGCTTCTTCATGTCGGCCCGCGTCGCCGTGCAATTGCAGGCCGGCATCGGTTCGCTGCCGCGCGGGCAGAAGATGGCCGCAACCGCGCTGGGTCTGACCACGGTGCAGGGCTATCGCTACGTGCTGCTGCCGATGGCGTTCCGCATCATCCTGCCGCCCTTGACCTCTGAGTTCCTCAACACCATCAAGAACACGGCGGTTGCGATCACCATCGGCCTGCTCGAGCTGACCGGACAGGCGCGCTCCATGCAGGAGTTCTCGTTCCAGGTGTTCGAGGCCTTCACCGCTGCGACGATCCTCTATCTCCTTGTCAACGCCGTCGTCGTGACCGCGATGCGCTTCCTTGAGCGCTGGGTTGCGATCCCCGGCTACATCACGGGGAAATAGCGATGTTCGGCAATCTCGATTTCGACGTCATCCGCCGCGCGCTGCCCTATTTGTTCTATGAGGGCATGACGTTCACGCTGACGCTAACGGGGCTCGCGGCACTCGGCGGGTTGGTCTTCGGCACGGCACTCGCGCTGATGCGGCTCTCCGGCTTCAAGATCCTTGGCCGGATCGCCGGCGTCTATGTCGACTTCATGCGCTCGCTGCCGCTGGTGCTGGTCATCTTCTGGTTCTATTTCCTGGTGCCCTATATCGGGCAGTGGCTGACCGGCGCCTCGCGCCCCATCAGCGTCGGCGCATTCGCATCGTCGCTCATCACCTTCATCATGTTCGAGGCGGCGTACTTCTCCGAAATCATGCGCGCCGGCATCCAGTCGATCTCGCGCGGGCAGCCGGCTGCGGCCAGCGCGCTGGGGCTGACTTACGCCCAGACCATGCGCTATGTCGTGCTGCCGCAGGCCTTCCGCAACATGCTGCCGGTCCTGATCACGCAGACCATCGTGCTGTTCCAGGACACCTCGCTGGTCTACGTGCTGTCCATCACCGACTTCCTCGGTGCCGCCAGCAAGGTGGCGCAGCGGGACGGGCGCCTGGTCGAAATGTATCTGTTCGCAGCCGTCGTCTATTTCACCATTTCCTGTATCGCCTCCTTCGGCGTCCGCCGGCTCCAGGCGCGCATCGCCATCATTCGCTAGGTGGAACGTGAGTTCGAGATTTCGAATGCGATGCCCCTTCACCTCTCCCACAGGGAGAGCTCGGATCGCGCTAGCGATCCGGGTGAGGGGTTTCGCTCCAACGATGGACCTGTACCGCCTCACCCGGCGCTTTGCGCCGACCTCTCTCCTTGGGAGAGGTGAACCGAGATTGCCGAACCGCTTGAGAAACACATGATCGAAATCAGCCACGTCAACAAATGGTACACGCCGAGTTTCCAGGTGCTGACGGATTGCACCACCAGCGTCACCAAGGGCGAGGTCGTCGTGGTCTGCGGTCCCTCGGGCTCGGGCAAGTCCACGCTGATCAAATGCGTCAATGCGCTGGAGCCGTTCCAGAGCGGCGACATCTTGGTCGACGGCACCAAGGTCAACGATCCCAAGACCAATCTGCCGAAGCTGCGTTCGCGCGTCGGCATGGTTTTCCAGCACTTCGAGCTGTTTCCGCATCTCAAGATCATCGACAATCTCTGCCTCGCGCAGGAGAAGGTGCTGGGGCGGCCGCGTGACAAGGCGCAGACCAAAGGCATGCAGCTTCTGGAGCGCGTCGGGCTGATAGAGCAGGCGCAGAAATTCCCGGCGCAGCTCTCCGGGGGGCAGCAGCAGCGTGTCGCCATCGCTCGCGCGCTGGCGATGGATCCGATCGTCATGCTGTTCGACGAGCCGACCTCGGCGCTGGACCCCGAAATGGTCAGCGAGGTGCTCGACGTCATGGTCGATCTCGCCCGCGAAGGCATGACCATGATGGTCGTCACCCACGAGATGGGTTTTGCCCGCAAGGTCGCCAACCGCGTCATCTTCATGGACCGCGGCGAGATCGTCGAGGACGCAGCGAAGGACGATTTCTTCGGCAAGCCCCGCAGCGACCGCGCACAGAAATTTCTGTCGAAGATCCTGTCGCATTAATCACCGCCGTCATTCCGCGGCGCGACTTCGCGGGCTCGGAATCCATTGTGCGGCAGTACGCGAGGTGAGATGGATTCCGGGCTCATTCGCTTTGCGAACACCCCGGAATGACGCATCGAGGGTTTATCGTCGGCGCCAAATCTCCTATACCGGTGGGCAAATCCCCTTTCCGCCAGGAGACCTGCCTTGGACTTTGCCTACGTCAACGGCTCATTCATCCCGCTCTCGGACGCGAAGATCTCGATCCTCGACCGCGGCTTTCTGTTCGCCGACGGCATCTACGAGGTCTCGGCCGTTCTCGATGGCAAGCTGGTCGACAATGCCTCGCATCTGGCGCGGCTGGAGCGTTCGGTCGGCGAGATCAAGCTGAAGCTACCGGAGACGCTCGAGCGCATCACCGAGTTCCAGAAGGAACTGATCGCGCGCAACAAGCTCGAGAACGGCCTCGTCTATCTCCAGGTCACGCGCGGTGCCGACAAGGGCCGCGACTTCGCGTTTCCCAAGGGTGACGTCAAGTCGAGCCTGGTGATGTTCACCTCGGAGAAGGATATCATCAACGCCGCGTCGGCGAAGGCCGGCATCAGCGTGATCACCGTGCCCGACATCCGGTGGGAACGGCGCGATATCAAGAGCGTGGCGCTGCTGGCGCAGGTGCTGGCGAAGCAGGCCGCGGCCGAAGCCGGCGCCGGCGAAGCCTGGATGCTGGAAGACGGCTATATCACCGAAGGCGGCTCGTCCTCGGCATTCATCCTGACGCAGGACGACGTCATCGTGACCCGCAAGAACTCCAATGCGATCCTGCCGGGCTGCACCCGCAAGGCCGTGGTGGCGCTCGCCGAAGAGCGCCAGCTCCGCGTCGAGGAGCGTTCTTTCACGGTGGCCGAGGCGCTGGCCGCAAAGGAGGCTTTTGCGACGTCGGCCTCACTGTTCGTGCAGCCGGTGGTGGCGATCGATGGGAAAAAGATCGGCGACGGCAAGCCCGGCCCGTTGGCAACGCGGCTGCGTGAGATCTACGTGGAGTTCGCCAAGGCGACGGCGGTTTAAGCCACACCCATTGCTGTCATCGCCCGGCTTGACCGGGCGATCCAATACTCCGAGGCGGTCGTGCTTCAATCGATTGGCCGCGCCGTACTGGATGCTGCGGTCACGCCGGGGCATGACAGTTGAGCGGCTGGAGGCGACGTTGCGTCCATGACGCCACTCCTCACCCCACCGACGCCTTGACCTTCACCGGGTGAACCGCGCGGAACGAGATCGCGATCCTGTTCCAGGCGTTGATGGTCGCGATCAGCATGGTCAGATTGACCGTTTCCTCCTCCGAGAACTGTGCGCGGACCTGCTCGTAGACGTCGTCCGGCGCGTGCGTCTGCGAGATCAAGGTCACTGCTTCGGTCCAGGCCAGCGCGGCGCGCTCACGGTCGGAATAGAGCGGAGATTCGCGCCAGGCGTCGAGCAGATAGATGCGCTGCTCGGTCTCGCCGCGCTTGCGCGCGTCCTCGGTATGCATGTTGATGCAATAGGCGCAGCCGTTGATCTGCGAGGCCCGGATCTTGACGAGCTCGATCAGTGATTTCTCCAGGCCTGTCGACTGGATCTGCGTCTCCAGCGCCATCAGTGCTTTGATCGTGTCGGGCGCGGCCTGGTAGTAGTTCATGCGGGGCTTCATGGGCGTTCTCCTTGCTTGGATTGAGGTCAGTGGGCTCCGCCGGCGGAAGTCTGGCCGGGCTTCTTCAGGAAGAGGGCTGCGACCAGGGCCACGATCAGCGCCGCGCCAAGCAGATAGAAGGTGTCGCTGAAGGCGAGGATATAGGCCTGCTTCTGCACGATACGGCCGATCGCGACATAGGCACGATGCGACGCATCCGCATGGTCGAGGATGCCATGATTGATGAAATACTGGGTGAGCTGCTCCAGCCGCGTGCGCGTCGCCTGCTCGAACACCGAGACCGACTGCATCAGCACGTTGGAGTGATACTGCTCGCGCTTGGTCAGCACGGTCTGGAGCAGCGCGATGCCGACGGCGCCGCCGAGATTGCGCATCATGTTGAACAGGCCTGACGCCGAGCCCGCGTTTTCCGGCTCGATGCCTGATGTTGCCACCGCGGACAGCGGCGCCATCACCAGCGCCTGGCCAATCGCACGGACGACGTTGGGCCAGAACAACTGATCGGCGGCATAGTTACTGGTCATGGTGATGTTCATGAAGTTGGAGGCCGCGAACAATACGAAACCGACGCCGATCACCAGCCGTGCGTCGAACCTCTGCATCAGGCGAGGGACGAGCGGGATCAGAACGAGCTGCGGCAACCCGGTCCAGGCCAGCACGAAACCGATCTGCTCGGCATTGTAACCTTGGATGCGAGCCAGATATTGCGGCAGGATGAACACCGAGCCGTAGAGTGCGATACCAAGCAGGAAGTTCGCGAGCATGCCGAAGCCGAAATTGCGCCGCACCAGCAGGCGCAGGTTCAAGAGCGGCTTCTTCACTGTGAGCTCGATGACGAGGAAGGCGGTGAGCGCAACGCCAGCGATTAACGACAGTTTCACGATGAACGGCGAGCCGAACCAGTCGTCCTTGTTGCCTTCCTCCAGCACGGTCTGCAGCGCGGACAGCCCGATCGCCATGGTGATGATGCCGGCCCAATCGCCTTCCCGCAACAGCGACAGCTTCATGGGCGTTGCGTCGAGCGCGTACCAGAGCATGCCGACCATGATCGTGCCCGGCACGAGGTTGACATAGAAGATGTACTGCCAGCCGAAATTCTCGGTGAGGTAGCCGCCGATGGTCGGGCCGATCGCGGGTGCGAACGTCGCCGAGAGCGCGAACAGCGCAAGGCCCACGGGCTGTTTTCCGCGCGGCAATAGCGTGATGATCAGCGTGAAGGCCATCGGAATCAGCACGCCGCCGGTGAAGCCTTGCACCGCGCGCAGGACGATCATCTGCGACAGATCCTGCGCCAGCGCGCAGGCCGCCGACAGAGCCAGGAACAGGATCGCGTTGGTGAGCAGATAGATGCGGATCGAGAACACCTGCGCGAGCCAACCCGAGAGCGGGATCACCACGATCTCGGCGATCAGATAGGAGGTCGAGATCCAGCCGCCGTCGTCGATGCCGGCGCCGATCGCACCCTGGATATCGGCCAACGAAGCGTTGACGATCTGGATGTTCAGCACCGCCATGAAGGCGCCCAGCGTCGCGCCGATCACCGCGATCCATGTTCTTGCGGAAACCGCCGGGGTGGCGGGCGCAGCCGGGGCGGGGAGGGCGGCTGCGGCGTTGAGGGTGGATTGGAGCGTGCTCATGGAAGTCTCGTCAGCTTCAGCCGCCATTCGGACGGGTTGTGTTGTCGGCGAGATGCCTGGCCGTCTCGCGTTCGGCCAGCACCGCCTGCTTGGTGTCGACGGTCGGCACTGCGGACATGCCGGGGCGCAGCAGGCCGGTCAGGCTGTGGTCGTCGAGCACAATCTTGACCGGCACGCGTTGCACGATCTTGGTGAAATTGCCCGTGGCGTTGTCCGGCGGCAGCAGGGCGAATTCGAGCCCGCTTGCCGGCGACAGGCTGTCGACATGGCCGCGCAGGGTCTTGCTGCGGAAGCTGTCGACGCGTAGCTCGACGGGCTGGCCGGGGCGCATATGCGTGAGCTGCGTCTCCTTGAAGTTCGCGACGACATAGACGGCATCCAGCGGCACCACGGCCATCAATTGTGTGCCGGCCTGCACGTACTGGCCGACGCGTAAGCTCCGTGCGCCAACCGTGCCGTCGACCGGCGCGGTGATCTCGGTATAGGACAGGTTCAGCGCCGCCTGCTGCGCCACCGCGCGGGCTCGCTCGACTTGGGCCGCCGTCTGGGCCCGCTGGGTGGTGAGCACGTCGACCTTGCGCTGCGCCGCCAAGAGACCGGATTTGGCGTGCTGCAATTGCGCGGTGCTGGCGCGCAGCGCCGCATCGGTCTGCTGCGCGCGCTGGATGGTGCCGGAGCCCGACTTCATCAGGTCGTCGTAGCGGGCGCGTTCCTCCTGGGCGAATTTCAGATTGGCCTCAGCAGCAGTGACGTCGGCGGTGCTCTGCGCGATGATCGGCTGTTGCAATTCGAGTTGGGCATCGATGTTGCGCACCGAGGCTTCGCCGGCCTCGACATCGGCGCGGGCCTGGTCGAGGGCCGTCTTGAAGTCACGATCGTCGATCTTGGCCAGCAGCTGGCCTGCTTTGACTTTCTGGTTGTCGCCGACTAGCACCTTCGCGATGTACCCGGAGACCTTAGGCGCGATGATCGTGGAATCGGCCTTCACATAGGCGTCGTCGGTGGATTCGAGATAGCGGCCGGTCTTCAGGTAATCGTAGCCATAATCGCCAGCGACGACGATGCCGAGGGCCAGCGCCAGGCCGACCGCGCCCCGCTGGAGCGCCTGGCGAGACGGGCGAAGCCAGATTTTCTCATTTGTTTCAGCAACATACGAAGCATTTGACATGACATCCTCGAGATTCCCGGGCGCCTTCTGAGGGGCGCCGCTGGCCCTAAGATGCGTTGTCCTCACGGCTGCGATAATCGTGGTATTATTGGAAGAATTATCCGGTCTAGGTGGATAATCGGGGGCTTCGAGACATGGACCGCTTCAGCAGCCTCACGGCGTTCGTCCGGGTGGTCGATAGTGGCGGCTTTTCCGCCGCTGCCCGTCGGCTCAACATGTCGACGACGATGGTGAGCAATCATGTCCAGGCGCTCGAAGAGCGGCTGGGGGTGCGGCTGCTCAATCGGACCACGCGGAAAGTCAGCCTCACCGAAATTGGCAAGGCCTATTACGACCGTGCCACGCAGATCCTCGCCGATCTCGAACAGGCCGACGACATCGCGAGCGAATTGCAGTCGGTACCCCGCGGCACGCTGCGCATCCACGTCGCCACGCACATGGTGCCATTCGTCGCGCCGGTGGTTGCACAGCTCCTGTCGACTTATCCGGAGCTCAAGATCGACCTGCGCATGGGCGAGGCCGACGTCGACCTCATCGAGGAAGGTTATGACGTCGCCTTGCGCATGACCCAGCCGCGGGATTCCAGCCTGATCGTGCGGAGTCTCGCCACGTGGCGCCATGTGCTGTGCTGTTCGCACGACTATCTCGACAAGCACGGCCGCGTGCAGAAGCTCGATGAGCTCTCGGCGCATAATTGCGGCCGGCACCTGAATTATCCCTTCGGTGACGAGTGGCGCTTCCTCGATCGCAAGGGTGCGCCGGCATCGGTCCGCATCTCAGGCAGCTTCGTCACCAACAGCGGAGAAGCGTTGCGGAAGGTGGCGCTGGAGGGCGCGGCTATCTGCCTAATGGCTGGGTTTCTCGTTCAAGACGATCTCGAATCGGGTCGGCTGGTCCGCCTGCTGCCGGAATATCGGACCGTCGAGCTGTCTATGAACGCGGTCTATCCGCATCGCCACCATCTGACGGCGAAGGTCAGGACCTTCATCGACATGCTCGTGCATCACAGCGCCGAACAGCAGAAGCTGATCAACCCTTATTCGTGAGGACGAATGCGGTCAGGCTGCCTTGGCCGCGGCCGGCCGAGCCAGCAAGGATTCGACCTCAGTCTTCACCTTCGCGATCGCAGCCTCCTTCACCGGGCCATAACCGCGAATGTCCATGGGAGCCCTAGCGATGGCCGTGAGATTCGGCAGACGTGCCGCGTCAAGCTCGCCGAGCATCCGCTCGATCAGGCCTTCGTACCAGGCGATCAGCTCCCGCTCGGCACGCCGTTCGGCCGTGTAGCCGAATGGATCGAACGGTGTTCCGCGCAGCCCCTTCAACCGCGCCAGCATGAGGAGCGGTGCCTGGATCCACGACCCGAAGGCGCGCTTGCGCGGACGCCCACGTGCATCGCGGCTTGACAGCAGGAAAGGCGCGGCAAGGTGATACTGGATGCGGAAGCCATCCTCGAACTCGCCTTTTAGCTCGTCGAGGAAGCCGCTCTGCATATGCAGCCGCGCCACCTCGTACTCGTCCTTGTAGGCCATCAGCTTGAACAGGGCGCGGGCAACCGCGCCGGTCAGGGCTTCGCTGTTCAGGACGGCCTCTGCGCGGCGGACCCTCGTGACGAGCGCCCGGTAGCGCGCCGCATAGGCTTCGTCCTGATAGGCGGTGAGGAAATCGGCGCGGCGTTCAATGAGTTGGTCGAGTGTCTCGGCCGTGGGCGCGCGGTCCGTCTTCGGCAGAAAATCCGGATCGGCAGCGGCGATGCGGCCCCAGGCGAACGCCTGCTTGTTGCGCTCGATGGCGACGCCGTTGAGCTCGATCGCGCGCAGCAGCGCTTGCAGCGAGACCGGCACCAATCCGTGCTGCCAGGCAAAGCCCAGCATGATGATGTTGGCATAGACGGCATCGCCGAGCAGCCCTTCGGCCAGCGCATTCGCGTTGATCGTATCGAGATTGCCATCGCCGATCACGCGGCCGATGGCGCGCATGCGGGCAGGGGAGGCGAGGTCGGCATCGCGGAAGCGGACGACGTCACCGGTCGGCATCTCCGCGGTATTGACCGCGGCGCGCGTGCCGCGGCGATAGGTGCCGGAGGCCTTCGGCGAGGAGCTCACGACGAGGTCGCAGCCGATCAGCGCATCGGCCGCGCCCTGGTCGATACGGACCTGATGCAGCGCCCCGGGGGAAGGAGCAAGCCGGATGTAGCTCAGCACGGGGCCGAATTTCTGCGCAAAGCCGGTAAAATCCAGCACCGAGACGCCGCTTCGTTCGAGATGCGCGGCCATGCCGATCAGCGCGCCGACCGTGATCACGCCGGTGCCGCCGACGCCGGTCACCAGCAGGTCGTAGGGCCGGTCGAGCGTCGCGAAGGCGGGCAGAGGCAGCGTCGCGGCCTGGCCGATCGCGTCGATCCGGCTCGCGGTTTTCTGACGACGCGTGGCGCCTTCGACGGTAACAAAACTCGGGCAGAAGCCGTTGAGGCAGGAAAAATCCTTGTTGCAGGCCGAGAGATTGATCTGGCGCTTGCGGCCGAACGGCGTTTCCTTCGGCTCGACGCTGAGACAGTTGGACTCGACCGAGCAATCGCCGCAGCCTTCGCAGACGAGATCATTGATGTAGACATAGCGCTTCGGGTCGTTCATCTGGCCGCGCTTGCGCCGCCGGCGCTTCTCGGTGGCGCAAGTCTGCTGGTAGATCAGCACGGAGACGCCTAGCACCTCGCGCAGCTCGCGCTGCACCGCGTCCATCTCCTCGCGTGGATGGATGGTGACGCCAGTTGGCAGGTCGGGCGGAGAAAATTGCGCGGGATTGTCCGACAGCAGCGCGATACGCTCAACACCTTCGGCGCGGACGCTGTGGGCGATGGCATGCACGCTGACCGGCCCGTCGACCGGCTGGCCGCCGGTCATCGCCACGGCATCGTTGAACAGGATCTTGTAGGTGATGTTGGCCTTGGCGGCGATCGCCTGCCGGATCGCCATCGACCCGGAATGATAATAGGTGCCTTCGCCGAGATTCTGGAACACGTGCTTGTGGCCGGTGAATTTCGACGAAGCCGCCCAGTTCACGCCCTCCCCGCCCATCTGGATCAGCGAGGAGGTCTCGCGGCCCATCCAGCTCGCCATGAAGTGGCAGCCGATGCCGGCGAGGGCCTTGGAGCCCTCCGGCACCTTGGTCGACGTGTTGTGCGGACATCCCGAGCAGAAATAGGGTGTGCGCGTCGCGCCTGGGACGTTGATCGTGCGCGCGGCCTCCGGCATCAAGGCAGCTGCCCGCGCGGCGAGATTGAGGCCTGGAAACATCGGGTCGAGCCGGCGCGCCAGCACGGCAGCCAGCGCGCGCGGTGACAATTCGCCGATCCACGAGATCAGCCGCGCCCCCCGCTCGTCATGCTTGCCGACCATGCGCTCGGGCTTCGCGCCCGGATAATCGTAGAAATATTCCTTGAACTGGCTCTCGATGATGCCGCGCTTTTCCTCGACCACGAGGATCTCGCGCTTGCCCTTCACGAACTCCATGGCATCATGCAGCGCCAGGGGCCAGACCATGCCGACTTTGTAGATGTCGATGCCGATGCTGCGGCAGGCCGTTTCATCGAGGTCCATCAGCCGCAGCGCTTCCATCAGGTCGAGATGCGCCTTGCCCGTGGTGACGATGCCGTAGGTGGCACCCGGAATGTCGTAGATGTGCCTGTCGATCGGATTGGCCTTCGCAAAGGCGTAGACGGCGTGCTTCTTCGCTTCCAGTCGTTCCTCGATCTGCGGACCCGGCAGGTCTGGCCAGCGATAGTGCAGGCCTCCCGGTGGTGGCGCGAAGTCGGGCGTGCGGAAGTCGCGGGGCGGGCTTAGCGCCACGGAGGCGCCAGACTCCACGATCTCCGAAATCGCCTTGAAGCCGACCCACATGCCGGAGAAGCGGCTCAATGCGTACCCATACTCGCCGAACTCGAGATATTCGCCGACGCTTGCCGGGTGCAACGTCGGCATGAACCAGCTCATGAAGGCGACGTCGGACTGGTGCGGCATCGAGGATGAGACGCAGCCATGATCGTCGCCGGCGACCACCAGCACGCCGCCATGCGGCGAGGAGCCATAGGCATTACCGTGCTTGAGCGCATCGCCCGAGCGATCGACGCCGGGGCCCTTGCCGTACCAGAGCCCGAACACGCCATCGACCTCGCGGTCCCCTTGCGTCTCGACCTGCTGCGATCCGAGCACGGCTGTTGCCGCAAGGTCTTCGTTGACTGCGGGGAGGAATTCGATGCGGTCGCGCTTTAATCGCTCCTGGATGCGCCAGAGCTCGAGATCGATGCCGCCAAGCGGCGAGCCGCGATAGCCGGAGATGAAGCCGGCGGTGTTGAGGCCGCGGGCGCGATCGCGCCTGACCTGGTCGAGTGCGATACGGACGATCGCCTGTGTGCCCGTGAGGAAGACACGGCCTTGCTCGCGGTCATAGCGGTCGGAGAGTTCGTAAGTGTCGAGGGACGGAATGGCGTCCATGCGGACCTCCCGCGGCATTCCCTGCCGGATCAGCAGAGGTTAGGCTCGGGGGGCTGGTAGGTCTTACCTATCTTTCCCAATAGGCGCGGTTATTCTGGTAGATGTAACCTGATTTGGCCTATAATTCGGTTAAGTTATCCGGTTTGTGAGGATTCCATGATCGAAGAGCAGGATACGCGGATTCTTGCGCACCTCCAGAAGGACGGCCGCGCCACCAACCAGCAGCTTGCCGATGAGGTCGGCATGTCCACCTCGGCCTGCTGGCGCCGGGTGCGCGCGCTTGAGGAAAGCCGCGTCATCCGTAGCTATGCAGCGCTGATCGATCGCGAGCGGGCGGGCTTTGCGATGTCCGCCATCCTCCACGTCTCGCTGGAGCGGCATGACGCCAAGTTCGTCGATGAATTTGTCGCTCGGGTCACCACGCGCCGCGAGGTGCTGGAGTGCTTTGCGACCACGGGCGATGCCGATTATCACTTGCGCGTCGTCGTGCAGGACATGGCCGCCTACAACAGATTCTTGGACGAATTCATGTTCCGCATCCCCGGCATCCGCTACGTCCGCAGCAATGTGGTGCTGAAGGAGATCAAGACGAGCGTGGCACTGCCGTTTTGACGCAGGTGTGCACGGATTATCCGTGGTCGTCCCGGCCCTGCTGCGCCATTGCGCAGGGAGCCGGGACCCATGATCACGAATGCCAATTGTTTGCGAAGCTATAACAACGAGTCCCGATCATAACATATCTGCTGCGGCGGTATGGCTCCCGGCTTTCGCCGGGCCGACACTGTGGGTGCAGCGTGCGCTATACCTTCTCCCTGACAAACCTGTTCCGCAACGTTCCGATGCCGCTGATCTCGATCTCCACGACATCGCCGTGCTTGATATCCGGCGAGGCGCCGTCCGTGCCCATCCAGATCACGTCGCCGGGCCACAGCGTGAAATACTTCGTCAGCTCGACCAGGAACGGCACCACGCCGAAGATCATGTCGTTGGTTTGGAAGCGATTGGTCTCCTTGCCGTTGACCCGGACGATCGTCTGCATCCTGGCGAGGTCCGCCTCGGTCTCGATCCACGGGCCCATCGGCTTGAACGTGTCGGCGTTCTTGGAGCGCCACAGGCTGCGATCAGCCTTCTGCCAGCTGCGCTCGCTGACGTCGTTGCCGATGGTGTAGCCGAACACGCAATCCATCGCGTTCGCTTCGGTGAGATGCTTCACTTTTTTGCCGATGACGACGACGAGCTCGCCTTCATAGTGGATCTTGTCCGTTGCAAAGGAAGGGATCACGACATCCTGGTCATGCGCGATCAGCGCGTTTTGCGCGCGATAGCCGATCTCGGGACGGTCTGGCACTGCCGGCACCTCGCCGCGCTTGTCGGCGGCCTCCTTCAGGTGCTTCAGGTAGTTCAGGCCGACGCAATAGAAGGTGCGGGGAATCAGCGGCAGCTCGATGGTAACTTGTGACAGCGGATGCGTGCGCGAGCTGCGCCGCCATTCACTGAAGGGATCGCCGTCCACGGCGATCACCTGGTCGTCTTCAACGATCCCCCAGGACGTCCTGTCCCTGGCAGTGAATTCAGCCAGCGCATGTTATGCCCTCGTTGTCATTCCGCGGCATCGCGGGCTGAGTCTTCCAGGCACCGGGTGCCGGCCGCTTGAGCCCGAGATTTTCCCGCAACGTCTTGCCGCGGTATTCTTTCTGGAACAGGCCGCGCCGCTGCAATTCCGGCACGACGTGTTGCACGAAATCCGCGTAAGAGCCGGGTACGTAAGTCGCGGCGATGACAAAACCGTCGCAGCCGCGCTCGGCGAACATCTCTTCCAGCTTGTCCGCGATCTCCTTCGGACCACCGACCATCGCATCCTGAACCTGGCCGCGGCCGGAGTAGGTGACGAAGTCACGCGCGCTCGGATTGCTCTTGCCCGAATTCTTCAGCACGCCGTCGCGAATGCCTAAGATGCCCTGCATGCTCTTCAGCTCTGCCGTCGTCAGCGGCTCGTCGAGATCCTTGGAGGCGAAATCGTAGTTGAGCGCTTCGGCGAGCAGCGACAACGCGTCGATCTCGAGCGGAAGTTTGTTGATCAGCGCCATCTTGTCCTCGGCCTCCGCCTTGGTCGCGGCGCAGACCGGCGTCGTCAGGTTGCAGAGGAGCATCTGGTCGGGATCGCGGCCAGCCTTGGCGGCTTCGTTACGCACGGAAGCATAGCCTTCCTTGGCGCCCGCGAGGTTGCGCGCGGCGGTGAAGATCACCTCACCCCATCGCCCGGCAAAGCGCTGACCGCGACCGGACGCGCCGGCCTGGATGATCACGGGATGGCCCTGGTCCGAGCGCGGCACTGTGAACGGTCCGCGCGACTTGAAGGCCGGTCCATTGTGATCGAGTCGCTTGACCTTGGTGGGATCGGCAAAGCGGCCGCTCTTCTTGTCCATGATGAGCGCGCCGTCCTCCCAGGTGTCCCAATGGCCGAGCACGACCTCCATGAACTCGTCGGCTCGGTCGTAGCGGGAATCATGCTCGGGGTGCGAGTCGCGCCCCATGTTGAGCGCCTCGCCGTCGTTCAGCGAGGTGACGACGTTCCAGCCGGCGCGCCCGCCGGACATCAGATCGAGCGTTGCAAAGCGTCGCGCGACGTCGAACGGCTCGTAATAAGTGGTCGAGCAGGTCGCGCCAAGGCCGAGCTTCTCGGTGACCATGCCCATCGTGGTCAGCACGATCAGCGGGTCCATCTTCACGCAGCGGATGCCGTATTCGACGGTGTGGGCGTGATCGTTGCCGTAGCGGTCCGGCATCGCAAGGCGATCGTCGAAGAAGGCCATGTGAAATTTGCCGGCTTCGAGGATTCTCGCGATCTCCTGATAATAATCCGCCGACATCGAATCGTTGCGCGAGTCCGGATGCCGCCAGGAGCTCGGCAAGTTCGTGCAGTTCTGCGCCTGGAGGAAGCCGACCAGTACCATCTGCCGCGTCATGCTGCTGTTCTCCTGATGCCGTCAAGCCAGATCGAGGACGGTGTCGAGCCGGTACTCGCGCGCCAGCGCGCGCAGCTTCCCCCAGGTCGTATCCTCGATCTCGATGCCGTCGCGCAGGCGTTGCCGCTCGCGCAGGCCCTCGATCTCGCCGGGATAGAACACGCCCGTGCTGCCTTCGGACGGCGGCGTCGATTTGAGGTAATGCGCAAACTCGGCGACTTCACGCTTGAACTCCTTCAGCGGACGGAAGGCCGCGACGTTGAACACCGCCATGAAGCATCCGTCATTGTGCCGCCCGGTCGGCTCGACGCCGAAGCCGAGACCGGTGAGCAGGCCGCACAGCACCTCGACCATGGCAGCAAGACCGCTGCCCTTGTAGCCCTCGGTGCCGCCGAGCGGCAGCAGCGCGCCGCCCTTGCGATATTGGGACGGATCGGTGGTGTGCCGCCCCTCGGCATCGATGATCCACCCCGCCGGAATCTCCTCGCCGCGGGCAAGCGCGAGCTGGATCTTGCCGGCCGCCACCGCCGAGGTTGCCATGTCCAGATAGAACGGCGCATCGAGGTCGGACGGCACCGCGATCGAGATCGGGTTGGTGCCGAGCCGCGCCTCCTTGCCGCCAAACGGGGCGACGTGCTTCGGCGAGCGGCCGGAGTCCGCGGTTGCGATTCCGATCATACCTTCCCGCATCGCCATCAACGGATAAGCGGCAAGGCGGCCGACATGGCTCTGCCGGAACACGGTGCAGGCGGCGACGTTCGCCGTCTTCGCCTTCTCGATGGTCAGTGCCATGGCCTTGGCGTTGACGTGGTAGCCCAACCCCCAATGGCCATCGATCACGGTCGTGGTCGGCGATTCCTGGACGATGGTCCATTTGGCGCCGGGAACGATGTGTCCGGCCTTGATGCGGTCGATATAAGTGGGAACGGCGATCACGCCGTGCGAGTCATGGCCAGCGAGATTGGCGTTGACGCAGCCGAACGCCACCGCGTCCGCTTCTTCCTCGGACGCTCCGGCGGCGCGGAGCAGCGCTGCGCTGATGCACGTGAGACGCTCGGCCCCGACGATCGGCATGGCGTTTCCTCGGCTTGGTGCCCTTAACAGGGTGTTTGTTGGGTGCATGGTCTCAAAGCGCCGGCGCGATATCAATCTCCCGTAAACCAATACAGGGCTGCATTTTCGTAAAGAGAACGCGCCTTCGGTCGACAGTTCGTGCCATGCGGCGGTATTTTCGACAGTTTGGCGCCGGCCGTTCGCCGCTCATTCACTTTGATTGAGGGTTTGCAGCGCGCAATAACGTCCACTTAGGCGATCGCCACCCATAAAGTCACCCGGGAAAAATAGGCAGAAAATGCCCGGGAGCTGAGAACGTGCCGACGACCCTCGCACGCACCTTTGCGGCGTTGAGCGCCATCAACGAAGCGATTCTCTACGCGAAATCGCCGGACGAGCTGTACCAGAAGGTCTGCGACGCCGGGTTTTCGAGCGGAGATTTTTTGGCGGTCGCGGTGTTTCTGGTGGGACCGGACGGCCGGCGGCTGCATTTTGCGGCCGGCTGCGGCGATGACGTTGCGCGCCTGCGCTCGATCGTGATCACGACGGAAGCAGGCACGCCCGAAGGATCCGGCGTCGGCGGCGAGGCGTTTCGCGATCAGAAGCTGTGCATCAGCAACGACTATCTGAACGACCCGCGTTCGCTGGCGTGGCGCGAGGGTGCGGCGAAGGCCCAAATCGGGGCGGCTGCAGCAGTCCCGCTCCTCTGTAACGGCAAGGGCGTCGGCGTGCTCTACGTGACCCGCCGCAACGCCGGATCGCTGAACGAGCAGATGGTGTCGCTGTTCGAGCGCATGCCAGCCAATATCTCCTATGCGCTCGAGAATTTCGAGCGAGAAGGAGCGCGCCGGGACAGCGAGGCGGCGATGCGGCGGCTCAATCGCATGTTTGGGGCGCTTAGCGCGACCAACGAGGCAATCCTCAAAGCCAATACCGAATTGGACTTGTATCAGCGGGTCTGCGACGCAGCAGTGCACGGCGGCAAATCACTGGCGACTTTCGTGCTGTTGCGCGAGGAGAACTCGCATTGCCTGACGCCGGTGGCCGCGACCGGACAAAATCTCGATCTGATCAGACAGGCACGCTACTCGATCGATCCCGACAATCCTCACGGTCGGGGCATCTCCGGCCAGGTCTTCCGGACACAGAAGGCGATGGTCGAAGACGACCTCGTCGGTCGTACCAAGGGAACGACTTGGGAGCGGGCCAGCATCAATGCTGGCGCGGTCGCCTGCGTCGCCGCACCACTGATCAAGCGCGGAACCAGCGTCGGCGTGATGTTCTTCTTCGTCAGCAAGTCTTGGGCGAAGGACCATGGCATCGTCGCGCTGTTGCTGCGGATGACCGAGAACGTGTGCTTTGCGCTCCAGAATTTCGATCGCGACGAGGAGAAGGCGCAGATCGCGCGCGAGGAGGAGCGGCTCGCGCGCATGTACGCCGCGCTGAGCGCCACCAATGAGGCGATTATCCGGGCCACGTCGCGTGCCGAGCTGTTCGATCTCGTATGCGAGGCCTCAGTGCAGGGTGGTAAGTTCGGCTCGGCAACGATCGCGCTTGCCGAGCCCGCCTCCGGCTTGCTTCGGGTCGTCGCCTCCGCAGGGCCGTACTCCGATGAAGTACGCAGACTCAAATTCGCCACGACCGACAAGGTGCCGGAGGGAAGAGGCCTGACCGGCACGTGCTTCCGCACCGGGCAGCCGTGCATCTCCAATGACCTGCTCGCCGACGAGCGCCTCAAACCCTGGCACGAGAGTGCCCGCCGCACCGGCGTCAAGTCCTCCGCCGTGTTGCCGTTGCTGAACGGCGACCGCACGGAGGGCGTGTTCCTGTTCAACTCGCTCGAGATCGGCACGTTTACGCCGGAATTGGTCGAACTGCTGGAACGGCTCGCACGCAACGTGTCATTTGCGATCGCAAATCTCGACCGCGCCGAGGAGAAGGCGAAGGCCGACAAGCAGCGAGACCGGCTGAGCGGCATGTTCGCGGCGTTGAGTGCCACCAACGAAGCCATCATGCGCGCCGAGACCCGTGAGGAGCTGTTCGAAGTCGCATGTCAGGCGGCCGTGCTGGGCGGCATGTTCGCCTCTGCGACGATTGGAATCATCGACCAGAAACGTGAGTTGGTCCGGGTCGTCGCCGTGAAGGGACGGCTCCAGCAGCGAATGGTCGGGCGCACCTGCGCGATTGCCCCGGATCATCCCGAGGGCCAGGGCATCATTGGAACCTCGCTGCGGACGCGCCGGCCCAGTGTCGTCAACGACTATATGCACGATCCGCGCTCAGCACACTGGCACTCCAAGGCGGTCGAGGACGGAACCCGGGCCGCTGCCAGTTTCCCGCTTCTACGTTCCGGTCAGGAGCCGATCGGCATCCTGCTGTTCCTTGCTCCGGAGGAGGATACATTCACGCCCGATCTGGTCGAACTGCTGGCCCGTCTCGCAGAGAACGTCTCGTTCGCGCTCGACAATTTCGACCGCGCCGAGGAAAAGGCCCGCACCGAGGCGCAGAAGGAGCGCCTGACCCGCATGTTCGCGGCGCTGAGCGCGACCAACGAGGCGATCATGCGGGCGAAATCGCGCGCCGAATTGTTCGACCTCGTGTGTCTCGCCGCATCGAACGGCGCCAAGTTCACCTCGACGACCATTGCGCTCGCCGGCGCCGACAGCGACCAGCTCAAGATCGTGTCAAGCGCAGGACCGTCGTCCGACACCACGCGCAATGTCCGCCTCTCGGTCGACCCCGAGCGCCCCGAAGGTCGGGGGATGGCCGGCACGGCGTTCCGGACCCGGCAGCCCTGCATCAGCAACGACTATCTCAACGACCAGCGCGTGAGCGCCTTCCACGCCATTGTTCGTGGCGACGGCGCACGGTCGGGCGCGGCGATCCCGCTCATCGTTCATGATCTGGCCGTCGGCGTCATGATCTACATGTCGACCGACAAGGACACGTTCACCGCCGAGTTCGTCGAGCTGTTGCAGCGCCTGGCCGACAACGTTGCCTTCGCGATGGAGAATTTCGATCGCGCCGACGAGAAAAAGAAGGCCGACGAGCGGATCGAATACCTCGCCTCGCATGACAGCCTGACGGACCTGCCGAACCGCGAGACATTCAACGGATTGTTGCGCGAAGCGATCGGCGCGGCGCAGCGCTACGATCACCGCTTTGCGGTGCTGTTCATCGATCTCGACCGCTTCAAGGTCATCAACGATTCGCTCGGCCACGAGGCCGGCGACCTGCTCTTGCTCGAAGTGGCGAGTCGGTTGCGGAGCGCGCTGCGGACTAGCGACGTGGTGGCACGGCTCGGCGGCGACGAGTTCGTGGTGATCCTCGACCGGTGCGGCGAGATCGACGAGGTCCAGCGCATCGCCAGCGGGCTGCTTGCCGTGCTTGCCGAGCCCATGGAGCTGGCCGGGCACGAGTGCCACACCACGGCCTCGATCGGCATTGCGATGTATCCGACCAACGGCTCCGACGCGCAGACGCTGACCAAGAATGCCGACATGGCGATGTATCTCGCCAAGGAAGACGGCAAGAACGGCTATCGCTTCTTCTCGAAGGAAGTGAAGACGCAATCGATCGAACGTCTGTCGCTGGAGAGCGCGCTGCGCCGGGCGCTGGAGCGCCAGCAATTTTCGCTGAATTACCAGCCCAAGGTGGATATGGAGACCGGCCAGATCACCGGAGTGGAAGCGCTGCTGCGCTGGACGCATCCCGATCTCGGCAACGTCTCGCCGGCGCAATTCATTCCGCTTGCCGAGGAGACCGGGCTGATCGTGCCGATCGGCCGCTGGGTGCTGAATGAAGCCTGTGCCCAAGCGATGGCTTGGCAGCGCCGCGGCCTGCTGCCCCTGTCGATGGCGGTCAACCTGTCGCCGCGGCAGTTTGCCGACGAGCATCTGTTGCAGGACGTCGATGAGGCGCTGGCCGCCAGCGGCATGTCGCCGGTGCTGCTCCAGCTTGAGGTCACCGAGAGCATGATGATGCGCAATGTCGGGCGCGCGCTCAAGGTGCTCGACGCCATACAGAGCCGCGGCATTCGCCTCGCCATCGACGATTTCGGCACCGGTTATTCGTCGATGTCGCTGATGAAGCACTTCCCGATCGACACGATCAAGATCGACCGCTCCTTCGTCCGCGACCTGCCGCAGGATTCGGAAGATCAGGCGATCGCGCAGGCGATCATCAGCATGGGCAAGGCGCTCGGCATGACCGTCGTCGCCGAAGGCGTCGAGAACGCCGAGCAGGAGGCATTCTTGCGTACCCATGGCTGCGACGAGATGCAGGGCTATCTGATCTCCAAGCCGCTGCCGGCGCGGCAGATGGCCGAACTGCTGCGGCCGATGGAGCTGACCGTTGCGCCGCCGCTCCAGCCGGAGCCGGACCTTGCCGCAACCGATGCCGCAGCGTTACGGCTGAAACGCGCTGTCATCTGACGGCTGCGGGTGCAGCTCGCGGACGTCGTCATCCTTGCTTTCCGCCTTGCGCGGAAAATCTTCCGGCCACGGCAGTGAGGTCTGATCCTCGAACAGCGCGAGAAGTAGGCGCGCGCCATCGGCAAAGGCCGATCCTTCGCCGAGGCCGAGCGTGCGCGACCACGCACTTGGCATAGGCTGGCGCACGTCGAGCACCGCGATCGCGGGTCCCCACCACCAGGCCGGCGCCGGCGAACGTTCGTCCTCGGGCACAGCGAGCCAGCGGGCGAACTCCTCCACCACGCGCTCGAATTGCAGGCTTGCGGCCTGATGCATTCGTTCCGTGCTCCCTTGGGTCCGCCTGAGCAGGCCGATGCGCGCACTCGGTCGTGGTCTTTACGTTTGAAGAACGGCTCGTGTCGCGCAGCCACGTCTGCCGCTCCCATCGGCGGCCAGGCCTGAAACATGCGGCGGCCGGAAAAGCGGTCGACGCCGGTTGTCATAGTCTCTTCATTCTCTTTAGCCGCTGAAGGGCCCTGCCGGCAAGGTGCAGGACGGTTACCTAACGCGACCTGAAGGGATGCGCCTTCTGGTGCCAGGCCCAGGCGGTGCGGATGATCGTAGACAGGTCGGAGTGACGCGGCATGAAGTTCAGCACCTTCTTCGCGGCAGAGGGATCCGCGACCAGATAAGTGGGATCGCCGGCGCGGCGCGGCTTGACGGTGTGTGGCACCTCGCGTCCGGTCTCCTGCCTGATGGCGTTGAGGATCTCGCGCACGGAAAAGCCGGAGCCGGTGCCGAGATTGAAGCTGCCGCCGGCATGCCCTTCTTCCAGAAGCTTCAGTGCCGCCACATGCGCCGCGGCGAGATCGGTGACATGGATGTAGTCGCGGATCGCGGTGCCGTCGGGCGTGCCGTAGTCGTCGCCGAACACTGCGAAGTCGACATGACCCTGAAGCGCCATCATGGCGCGCGGAATGAGATGGGTTTCGTTGTCGCGCAGTTCTCCGATGCCGCCGGCTGGGTCGGCGCCGCTGGCGTTGAAATAGCGCAGGCAGAACGCGCCGAAGCCATAGGCCGCGCGGTAATCGGCGAGCATGCGCTCGATCATCCATTTCGATGCGCCGTAGGGGTTGATTGGCACGCAGGGAAAGTCTTCCGGCAGTTCCTTGGAATCGGCGTTGCCATAGACGGCGCCGGTCGAGGAGAACACGATGCGATGGCAGTTCGCGTTACGCATCGCCTGCAACAGCGACAGCGTGCCTTGCACGTTGTTGATGTAATATTTCTGCGGGTCGGTCATGGACTCCCCGACGAGGCTCGCCGCCGCGAAATGCATCACTGCCGTGATCTTGTGATCGGCGAAGGCGCGCGCCAGTGCTGTGCCGTCGAGCAGATCGCCCGTCACCAGCGGGCCAGTCACGAAACTGCGATGGCCCGTCGAGAGATTGTCATAAACGACGGGCTGATAGCCGGCGGCGGTCAGTGCGCGGCAGGCATGCGAGCCAATATAGCCCGCGCCCCCGGTGACGAGGACGGTCGGTCGGTCGGTCATGTCGTGTTCAGCTCTTCCCTTAACGGACGGGTCGGTTACGGCTGAAGAGAAGATAGAGCGCGCGGGGGTTGGTGGTCAAATAGCGCCAGAACAGGCGGCGTGGCTCGAGCCAAGTGCGCCAGGCCCACTCGAGCCCGATCTTCTGCATCCATTGCGGCGCGCGGGAACGGCTGCCCGACAAAAAGTTGAAGAGGCCGCCGGATGTCTTGATAACGCCAACATTGGTGAGATGCGGCGTGAATTCCTCCACGAATGCCTGCTCGTTGGGCACGCCGAGCGCAACCCAGAGATAATCCGGCGCAAGCGCGTTGATTTCCTGGACCTTCGCGCGCAACGCTTCGCCGCGCAGATAGCCATGGCTGCGGCCGACGATCTTGAGGTTCGGATACATCTTCTGAACGTTCTCGACCGCTGCGATGTTCTCGGCCTCGCTGGCGCCGAGCATGTAGAAGGTGCGGCCGAGCGCTTCCGCCTTGCGCGCGACGACATGGAACAGGTCCGTGGTTGCGACGCGCTCCGGCAGCGGAAACCAAGATTGTAGCTTCGAAGCCGCGACCAGCGGCTGGCCATCGGCGTTGATCAGGTCGGCGATGCGGAACAGGCGCTCGGTCTGCGGCTCGGTCGAGCAGCGCGCCAGCACCTCGCCATTGGCCGAAGTCAGGAACAGCGGACGGCCGATGCGATTGTCAGGATCGGTCGCCTCGATCATGAAATCGGCGGTCGCTTCCAGGTCGATCGCGGCCATGCGAAGGCCGCCGACGGTGATCCGCGGCACGTCGGCAGTTGCCGTCCGTCCCTCGAAATTGACGCGACGCTCAAGCATATTGCCGGCCTCGCTGGCGCGTTTGGGCTGCGGGAGTGAGCTCGTCGAGCACGACGCCGACGAGCTTGCGCTCGGCGCGGCCGAGTGTGGTCAAGATCTCTTCCAGGCTGTCGTTGATGTCGAGGCTGGTCGGCAGCACCGCCACCAGCGCGTCGGTGTCGTCCAGCAGCTTGCGGCCGCCGGCCGAGAGCGGCACCGCGGGGCCGTCGAGGATCACGAGATCATAGCCACCCGCGGCTCGCGCCTGTGTAATCGCCTTGCGGATGGCGTCGGCCGCCTTGCCGGCGTCGCCCTCTGCGGCCGGCAGCACCGAGATGCCGTTGACCGTCTTGATCTCGCGGGCGTCCTTGCTGCCAATCGAGAGCCAGCCGAGCCTGCTCGGCTCGTTCTTGCCGCGACGATCGACCTTGTTCGAGAGCGAACGCGCCTGATGATCGGCATCGATCATCAGCACGCGGGTGCCGTCGCGCGCGGCGGCCAGTGCGAAATTCAATGCGGCCACGCTACGCCCGGTGGTCTCGCCGGTCCCGACGAGCGCGATGACCGGCATCGCCATGCCGCCGGCGCGCCGGGCCACGGCAGCGCGCATGTCGCGCCAGGCATTGAGCAGCGTGGTGAGGGGAAAGCCGGGGCGCAGGGTCGGCCAGCCCAGCCGGGTGAGATCGACGCTGCCGCCGGTGGCGAGAATGGCGCCGAGCGTATGAATGACGTCGGCCTCCTGGAGGCGTGCGATCAGCGGCTTCTCGATCAGGGGCTTCTCGACGATCGAAGGCTGTAACGGAGGTGCGGCAAGTTCCGGCGGAGCTTGCTCTACTTCCGGAGCACCTGAGACCTGCGGGGGCGGCCAGGCCTCCGAGACCTCTGGTGCCCGCGCGCGCTGCGGAGCTCGCGTCGCATCCGGCGCCGGCGTGCGCTGTGGACGGGCAGGTGTTGGCGCCGGCGCGCTCGCACCAGCGAACATGAGCTCGGCCGCAGCGAACCAGCTCGACGCCGCGACCGCACCGAAGATGAAGCCGATCATGGCAAACAGGCTCATCGCCGGCGGGAACGAGCGCCGCTGCGGCACCGTCGCTTCGCCGATGACGCGGGCTGCTGAGGTGTTCAGGCTCTCCTGCTCCTCGGTCTCGCGGGAACGCTTGAGGAAGGATTGATAGACGTCGCGGCTGGCGTCGGCCTCGCGCTCGAGCTCGCGCAGGCGGACTGCGGCCTGGCTGAGCTGGACACTCTGCCGCTTCTGCGCTTCCAGCGCCCGGTTGAGCGAGGCTTCGAAGTCGCGGGCACGCGTCAGGTCGTTCTTGGCGGACTGGGCGAAGCGATCGATTTCCTCGTTGATGGTGCGCTTGAGATCCTCGACCTGCTTCTCGGTCTGGCGCAGCGCCGGGTGGCGCGGGCCGAGCTCGCCGGCTTGTTCCGCATACTTCTTGCGGGCGTCCGCATATTGCGCGCGCAGGTTCGCAATCGTCGGCGATTGCAGCGCCTCGGGGATTGCGCCCGCATCCGCCGCCGTGCGCCGGCTCGCCTCGATCTGGTCGAGCCGCGCCTGCGCATCCATCGTCGCCGCGCGGGCCGCGGCCAGCCGCTGGTTGCTGGCGGAGAGCTGCTGGTCGCTGATCAGCGTGTCCTGGGTGCCGACGAAATTGTTCTGGGCCTTGTAGGTGGCAAGCGCGGTCTCGGCGTTGCGCAGCCGCTCGCGCAGCTCCTTCAGGCGGCCGGAGAGATCATTGGTGGCGCGCCGTGCGGCCGAGGCCTGCGAGTTGCGGGATTCCGCAAGATAGGCATTGGTCAGCGTGTTGGCGAGCATTGCCGCTTTCGCGGGGTCCGTCGACCAGACCTCGATGTCGACGATGAAGCTCTTCTCGGTCTTGCGGACCGTGATGTGCCGGTTCAGCGCGTCGAGCGCCGCGAGCTGCACTTCCTTCTTTTCCGCAGCGGAGGGCGCGCGGGGCTGAAGGCCGATCAGGCCGAGCAGCGATGACATCAGGCTCGTGCCCTCGCCGCCGCCGAATTCCGGATCCTTGTCGAGGCCGGCTTGCTGGATGACCTGGAGCAGCACGCTATTGGAGGTGATCAGGCGCGCCTGGCTCTCCACCACCATGGACATGCCGGAGACGTCCTGGGCGCGCGGCGTCAGCTCGCGATCGACGAGCTGAAGCTCGCGCGGGTCGACATAGAGCTGTGCGGTGGCGGTGTAGCGCGGCGTCAGGCTCTTGCCGATGGTGACCGCAAGCGTCGCGCCGAGCAGGGCGGCCGCGGCAATCGCGACCTTTCGCCGCCAGAGCAGATTGGCGAGCTCCAGCACGCTGAAGCCGGCCTGAGGCTTTCCTCGCGGGGCCTCCGGTCTGGCCCGCTCAATCGGCTGGTTATAGTCAAGCATGATCCCCAGCTTTCATTCCAACTGCCGCGGGCTGAGGGGTTACTCTTCGTTTCACGCCACGCACCCGGGATATAGGTGCCCAATCAACGCAACAGGAAAAATTAACCATACTCATTGAGGGACTATTCACCGAAATGGCAAACAAAGCGTTTAAGCGCATGTCGTTCTTCGGTGCGTCGCGGCGACGCTGAGGTCGCTCAGAGATTAACGGTTCGTTACCGCGCGCAGCGTGGCCGCGAAGCTTCGCTTGTTGTGCGATCCGCTGCGCGCGCATGGCGTCAGCTCTTTCGCAGGATGACGTGATAATCGCCGCGGCGGACGTCGGTGCCGCGCGGCAGCACGGCGTTCAGCACCGTGGCCCCAGCGTCGGCCAGGGCCGCAAACAAAGGCTTGCGCCGGCGCATCTCGGGATAGCGCGGGCTCTCGACTTCACGACGATAGATCATCTCGAGACCGTTGGCGGCCGCAAATGCTTCGAGCCTCGGCAATGTCACCAGCGGATGGAAGAACGTCGGGAACGGCGGCTCGCCCGGCAGGCCGGCATCCTTGATGCCGCGGATATTCCGGTAGAACCAGACGTGGAACCAATGCGGCGAGTATTTGGTGACCACGCCGGACAGCGAGCGCGGGTTGGGGGCGCCGATCAGGATCATTCCGCCGCGCTTGAGCGCATCGCGGAAATTCAGCAGTGCAGCTTCGACGTCGGGAAGATGTTCGATCACGTTGTAACAGATGACGAGATCGAAAGTCTCTTGCCCAAAACGGTAGGTCTGGACGTCACCGAGGATCGCCACGTCCGCGTAGGTATTGTTGCGGACCTGATCCTCGTCGATGTCGACGACGGTGATGTGACTGCGGCTTGGCAAGTCCGGCGGCAGAACGCTGCACGAGCCACCGCCGGCTTCATAGATGGCGAGCCGGCCCTGCGGCAGTTCGCGGCGCAGCACGTCATGAATCGCGAGCAGGCTGTCGCGGGCTTCGCCAGGGATCAGATCGTGCAGCGCCTGGGTGGGGGGAGTGGCCGCGGAGACGTTGATCGCCGTGGCTGTCGCGAACTCGATCGTCGCTGGCTTGTTCATGATTTTCTGACCGCACTTGTTCTATTCAAATTTACAGGAAAAAACTCGCTTGGCCGAAGAGCAAATCTGATGCCGCGCCATCTCACTGATCGCAGTGCTTACGGTCGGGTTAATGCGCATAGGCGTTAACTACGGCATTGTTCGTGTTGAGGTGTTGTCGGCGCATTGGACCGCGAGTTGCACTAACACGGGTGCGAGGTTTCGCTGCGGAAGCGTGCGAAGGCGGTTAACTGCATGGTGTTTGTGCCAAGATGGCTGGAGATCGCCAGCGTGCGCGAGGATTTTCCGCTCGCCGGCCGTTCATTTTGGGACGCATCTGTCCCGCCGCGATGTGCCGTCGCGGGACGCGGCCGATCCGCGCGATCGAAGCAGGGCTTTTTCAACATATCTCGGACATCTAGGACGTCATGACACTGATCCCGACAGACTTGTCCGCCACGCGCTTCTCGGACCTCGTGTGCGATCCCAACCGCGAGATCGCGGCGAGCTCCAGCGTCATCGACCTGTCGGTCGGCATCGTCGTCTGCATTCCCTGCTTCCGCCGCCCGCAGCATCTGCGGCTGACGTTGGACTCGCTGGCCAGCCAGCGCACACCTCGCTCCTTTGCGGTCGTCATGGTCGAGAACGATGCCGCGCTGCGCGAGAGCGCGCCGGTCGCCGCGGAATATCTCGCCGACGGGAGGCTCCAGGGCATCTGCCTCGTCGAGAAGCGGCAGGGCAATTGCCAGGCGATCAACGCCGCGTTCGAGACGGCGCAGGCCATATTTCCCGCCGCGACCCGCTTCCTGATGATCGACGACGACGAGATCGCCTCGCCCGATTGGCTCGAGTTGATGGTGCGCACCGCGGAGGCGACCGGCGCCGACGTGGTCGGCGGGCCGGTGTTGCCGGTCTTCGACGACGACAGCCAGCCCTGGCTGTCACGTCATCCCGCTTTCTGTCCCGCCTATGATTACAGCGGCGCGGTGCCGCTGATCTATGGCTGCGGCAATTGTCTGATCACGCGTGCGGTATTCGAGCGGTTCGAGCGTCCGGCCTTCGACCTGCGCTTCAATTTCCTCGGCGGCGGCGACTGCGATTTCTTCGTGCGGTGCCGCGATGCCGGCATGACATTCCACTGGACGGCGGAGGCGGTCATCACCGAGACCGTGCCGCAAAGCCGCACCAGCCTCGGCTGGATCGCGAAGCGAGGCTTGCGCATCGGTGCGATCAATTATCGCGTGCAGTCCAAGGCTGCGCAGAGCGCAGCGGCGCGGATGCTGGTGTTTGCGCAGATGGTTGGCCGGTTGCCGCTGTCGCTAGTGCGTGCGGCCGGTCTGCTGACATCGTCGAAGACAGTCGTCGCGATGCATCCCGTGATGGTCGCGCTCGGCTCCGTGCTTGCGGCATTCGGCATCGAGCCGAAGCCCTATGAAGCCTCGAAGATCGTGTCCTGACGCCCTGGTAGCGGAGCTAGATGCCAAAACGGGCGAGGACGACCCGGAGCGCGGAGCGCGGCAGCGATTTGAGCGAGCGCCGGCCGACCATGGCGAGATAGGCGACGGCGTCGCGATATCTGCCGAAGCGAACCGCCTGCATCGCCGAATAGGTGACGAGATGAATCTCGGCGGCCCGGCGCAGCGCGCCGGCCGTGCCTTCGGGCAGTCTCGCCAGGATCAGCCCGTCGTCGAAGACTCGCGCGACCGCCGGGAAGAAATCCTGCGGCGTCCGCACCGCGGCATTCATCGTGTTCGCCGTGTGCAGGCGATAGTCGAGCAGGAGCTTTGGCGCGAATTCGAACTCGCCGATCGCGGCAAGTCGGCACCAGCAATGCCAATCCTCGCAATATCTGAGGGAGACGTCGAAGCCGCCCACAGCGCGAAAAGCCTCCGCACGGGTGAGCACGATGCCGCCATTGACGATGAAGTTGCCGGCTGCGAGCCGCGTCAGCACGTCGCCGGACGGCTTGCGGCGTCCCTTCAGCAGATCGCGCCGGCCGATCTGCCGTCCCTCGCTGTCGATCGTGTTGTAGTCGCCATAGACGAGAACCGCGCGCGGAGCGCCGCGCGCTGCCGCCAGCAGGGCCGCCACGCCATCGGGCCGCAGGCGGTCGTCGGCATCGAGGAAGAGCAGCCAATCGCCGACCGCCTGCCGCGCGCCAAGATTGCGCGCCGCTGACACGCCCGCGGAGGCGTTTTGTATCATGCGGAGCCGTGGATCACGCATGGCGCGGACGATCGCAATCGTGTCGTCGGTCGAGCCGTCGTCTACGACGATGATTTCGGCGACATCGCGTTGCGCCAGCGCGCTGGCGATGGTTTCGCCGATATAGGCCGAAGCGTTCTTGGCGGGAATGACGACGGATACCGACGCGCCCGGATTCACCGGCAACGGCAGGCGCGCCGCCGGCATCACGCGTGAGGCAGCCGTTAATTCGAGAACCTCGTCGGCGGTGATCAAGCTGCGACTCGTCTTTAATGATCCGTTAACCAGGGCGCGTCTGCCGAGCCGGCAATGCCAGCAATCGAAATCTCGGCTGCTGCGGATGATACCCGCATTATGGGCAAGTCGCTGCCGCGAGCGCCTGCGCGGCGCCGGATTCGTGGAATAACGTTAAGCCGGTGACATTGAGCCTGCGGCAAATCTAGAGTGCGGCAGCGCTGCCGCACAGAATATGCCTGTCGTCTTCGACATGCTGGTTGACGGATGGTTAACGGCGGTGAGCTAGAACCTGAAGCTTCCCGGCCTCACCTGCCTTGAGCTATGGATCGCAGCTTGGATCGCAGCGCCGCTGACATGACTGACGTCGAGGCCCGATCGTTGGGCCACGTCCTGCGCGGCGGGCTCGCAGGGCTGAACGCGGTGCGGGCAGCGCGCTGTCTCGTCGCCGTCGCGGCCTTGCTGTTGATCCTGGTGACGCTCGATCCGTTTCCGGACCTGCGGAGTGAGAATTTCGCTACTGTCGTCAGCGGGCGAATGGCGCTGACCTACATCGCCTTCGGCCTCTTGGCCGTGGTCGCCGTGCTGTTCGCCGCCGTGACCGATGCGCCAGCGCTGAAGTCCCTGGTGACCCCGTTGCATCTCTGTCTCGTCGGTTGGCTCTTGATCAACATCGCCTTCTCCGAGAGCCGCGGCGTTTCGTTTCAGCGCTTCGTGCTCGCGGCGAGCGTGACGTCGCTCGCCGTGCTCCTGCCGCTGTTGCCGCCGACGCAGCGCAGCTTCAACCTGTGCCTCGGCGGTGCCGCGCTCGCGCTGCTCGTGCTCTGCTATCTCGGCGTCTTCCTCGCGCCGCAATATTCGATTCACACCGCGTTCGACATCACCGAGCCGCAGCTTGCCGGTGACTGGCGCGGCAGTTTCGGCCACAAGAACGTCGCCTCGCCGGTGATGACCATCCTGGTCTATGTCGGCATCTACCTTTGCAGTGCCGGCGCGTTCGTGATGGGGCCGGCGATCGCGGTGCTTGCCGGCATCTTCCTGATCTTCACCGGCGGCAAGACGTCCTCGGTGCTGTGCCTTGCGATCTACGCGCTGGCGTCGCTGGTCTACGTCACGCGCAGCCTCTGGCTGAAGCGGATCATCTGTTTCGTGCCGCTGATCGCGATGAACCTGCTGACGGTGGGCAGCGTCTTGAGTCCGTCGCTCGGCGCCATGACGCGGCTGCTTCCGCTCGACCCCACTTTCACCGGGCGCTCCGCCATCTGGGAATTCGCGCTCGCAGCCGTCGCCGAGAAGCCGATCATCGGCCACGGCTATGCAGCCTTCTGGGATGATTTGACCGAGCGGCAGACCACGCAAGGCGCGGAATGGGCGACGAGCGCGGCGCACAGCCACAACAGCTATCTCGACCTCGCCGTCACCATCGGCCTGTCGGGGCTGCTGCTGGTGATCCTCGTCTTCGTGCTCGCACCGCTCGGCAATTTTCAGTCGGCCCAGGCGCATAACCGCAGTCGCGCGCTGGCAAAGCTGTTCCTGACGGTATGGCTGTTCGGCCTTTATTACGGAGCCACCGAGACCTTCCTGCTCGACCGACAGAGTCCGATCTGGTTCATCTTCGCTGTCGCAGTGGCCGGCCTGCACTTCCTGGCCCGGTTCCAGTGCGCAGGGCAGGTGGAACCTGAGCACTGACACCTGTCGCAGCGGGGCGGCTTTAAGTGGCATCGCTTAACGATAAGAGGCGACGTTACTTGTCCTCCGCGGCAAAACATAATCTATCCGGAAACTTCAGTAATCCTATGTCCCGCGGATGACGTTCCTCAGCGTCGAGCAATCAGAAGGCCGGGTGTCGAGCACGTCGGGAATCGCGGTCGATTTCATACGCGACTGGCGGCGGGCCGCATTGCGCCTGAATGCAAGCCATCGCACCGCGTTCCAGCACGGTTACTGGCTCGGCGCCTGGTACGAGGCGTTCCACGACCTCACACCGCTGATCGCCGTGATCTCCGATGCCGCGACCGGCAAGGACATCGCTCTTGTGCCGATGATCAGCCATACCAGGCGCGGCATCCGCGTGGTCGAATTTGCCGATCTCGGCGTCTCCGATAACAATGCGCCGATCCTGTCGCTTGACGCGGATGCGCCAGATGCCATCAGCAAGGCGTTGATCGATGCACTACGCGCCTTGCCCGATGGCTTCGATCTGCTGCGCCTGAGGAAGATGCCGGCCCAAATCGGCGGCAAGCCGAACCCGCTGGTCTCGCTCGGCCGGATCGGATCCTCCTCGCTCAACGGCAATCTGGTGCTGATGGGCGACGACTATGAGGCTTACCAGGCCTCGATCAAGCGCATGCAGATGCCGCGCTGCTGGCGCGTCTTCAGCCGTCATGCCGGCGCGCGGTTCGAGATCGCTGCGGATATCGCTCGCGCGCATGAACTGCTGGATGTCATGGATGTTCAGCAGCAGGCGCGCATGCGAAAGCTCGGCTCGCCATTTATCCTCAACGACGAGACCCATGCGCGATTTTACCGCGAGGTCGCCCGCCAGGGCGTCGTGGAAGGCTATGCCGTCGTCTCGGCGCTGGTCTGCGACGAGGGCGTCGTCGCCACCTCGCTCGGCGTCAGGCAGGATGCGACTTACTACCTGCTGCGCATCAGCCACGCCGGTGATTCATGGTCGAGCTGCTCGCCCGGGCTGCTCGTCGCCGAGCGCACCATGGCCGCACTGCATGCAGGGGGCGTGCGCTGCTTCGATCTCAGCATCGGCAATCAGGACTATAAGCGCCGCTTCGGCGCTCAGAGGGTCCCGCTGACCGATGTCAGCGTCGCACTGTCCTGGCGGGGCCTGCCCTATGCATGGCGCGACCACGCCGCGCAGGGGCTGCGCCGTCACCCGAGGCTCGCCGCGCTTGCGGCGCGGGCGATGGGCAAGGGGACGCGCTGAAGCGGCATTCCCGAACGAGAAATGCCGCCCGCGATCGCGTCAGCCGTGCAGCTCAGCCATGTAGTTTCCTGGCGGTCTCCGCGATCTGGCGGCCCTGATAGCGTGCGCCGGCGAGCTCGTTGGCGCTGGGCTGGCGGCTGCCATCGCCGCCGGTGATGGTGGTGGCGCCGTAGGGCGCGCCACCCGTGACCTCGTCCAGCTTCATCTGTCCGGCGAAGCCGTAGTTCATGCCGACGACGATCATGCCGAAATGCAGCAGGTTGGTGATGATCGAGAACAGGGTCGTTTCCTGGCCGCCATGCTGGGTCGCGCTCGACGTGAACGCGCCGCCGACCTTGCCGTGGAGCGCGCCCTTGGCCCACAGCCCGCCGGCCTGGTCGAGGAAGTTGGCCATCTGCGAGGCCATCCGGCCGAACCGGGTGCCGGTACCGACGATGATCGCGTCGTAATTGGCGAGATCTTCGATCTTGGCGAGGGGGGCGGCCTGATCGAGCTTGTAGTGCGAGGCTTTCGCGACCTCCGCCGGCACCAGCTCCGGCACGCGCTTGATGTCGACGGTGGCGCCGGCCTCGCGCGCGCCTTCGGCAACGGCATTCGCCATCGCCTCGATGTGACCATAGGCGGAATAATAGAGGACGAGAACTTTGGTCATGGGTGGTCTCCGTTGGATGACGAGGTGAGTTGCTTGTTCGCCGTCGTTGCCGGGCTTGACCCGGCAGCCCATCGCTTTTCAAAAAGCTCTTTACGAAGGCGATGGATGCCCGGCTCAAGGCCGGGCATGACGAGTTGCTGTGTGGTGGGGGCGCCTACGCCGCATCGACGAGCACGAGCTCCGTATCTTCCAGAGCGGTGATCTTCAGCCTGTCCTCGTCGCGGATTGCGGCGCCATCGCGGGCTTCGACGCGAACGCCATTGACCTCGACCGCGCCCGCAGCCGGCACCAGGTAGAGGTGCCGTGACTTCTGCGGCGTGTATTCTGCGCTCTCGCCGGCCTCAGCGTGGTGGCGAGCACCCGCGCATCGGCGCGGATCGGCAGCGCGTCGGTGTCGTCCTCGAAGCCGCTCGCGATGGTGACGAGCTTGCCGGAACGGTCCGCCTTGGGGAATGGTTTCGAGCCCCAGGTCGGCTGACCGCCGCGTGCGGTCGGCTCGATCCAGATCTGGAAGATCCGCGTTCTGGTCGGCTCGAGATTGTACTCGGAGTGGCGGATGCCGCTGCCGGCGCTCATCACCTGCACGTCGCCGGCCTCGGTGCGTCCCTCGTTGCCGAGGCTGTCCTGATGGGTGATCGCGCCCTCGCGCACATAGGTGATGATTTCCATGTTGGCGTGGGGGTGAGCGGGAAAGCCGGTGTTCGGCGCGATCTCGTCGTCGTTCCACACCCGCAGGGCGCCGTGAGCCATGTTGTTCGGGTCGTAGTGGCTGGCGAAGGAGAAATGATGCTTGGCCTTGAGCCAGCCGTGATCGGCGCCGCCGAGCTTTGCGAAAGGTCTGAGTTCGATCATTTGCGTAATTCCTTGACTTGAACGGACGGCGCCTGAATCAGGCCCCGAATCCGCCGTCGACATTGAGCACCGTTCCGGTGACGAAGGAGGCTTCGGGGCTTGCGAGGAAGACGACGCCGGCTGCAACTTCCTCGGGGCGGCCGAAGCGCTGGAGCGCGTGCTGCTTGCGCTGGGTCTCGGCGAACTCGCCGCCGTCCTTCGGATTCATGTCGGTGTCGATCGAGCCCGGCTGCACCACGTTCACGGTGATGCCGCGTGGGCCGAGATCGCGCGCCGCACCCTTGGTGTAGCCGACCACGGCCGCCTTGGTGGCGACGTAGTCGGCGAGTCCGGGGAACGAGGCGCGGTCGGCCAGCATCGAGCCGACGGTAATGATGCGGCCGCCCTCATTCATCAATTGCGAGGCGGCGCGGATAGCCGCGATCACGCCATGCACGTTGATCAGATCCTGGCGGGCGAACGCTTCGGTGTCGGCATTGGCATCGTCGATCGCTCCGCCCGCGGCGACGCCGGCATTGTTGACGAGGATGTCGAGATGGCCGAACTCCTTGGCCACGTCTTTGACCAGCTGCGTCACGTCACTGGCCGAAGCCTGATCGGCCTTGAAGGCGCGTGCCTTGACGCCCTTGGCTTTCAAATCGGCAACGACGGCCTCCGCCTTTTCGGGCGAGGCGACGTAGCTGATGGCGACGTCCGCGCCTTCATCTGCGAGCGCGCGGGCCGACGCCGCGCCGATGCCGCGCGAGCCGCCGGTGACGAGAGCAACCTTGCCTGAGAGCTTCTTGGTCATTGGATGTCTCCATTGCTGGAATTGCGATTGACGCTTGGATAAGCCTCCGCCTGTGGTATAGAAATAGAAACTGTTGAAACTCATTGTTTCATTAAATAAACTAACGACGGACTTCACATGGCAAAACTCCCCGATTTCGAGGCGCTCGCGGTTTTCGCAAAAGTCGTGGAATTGCGGTCGTTTGCGGGGGCCGCAAGCGAGCTCGCGATGTCGAAGGCGACGGTCTCCAAGGCGGTCACCCGGCTGGAGGAGCGGCTCGGCGCCCGGCTGTTCAACCGTACCTCCCGCCGGCTCGCGTTGACCGATGCCGGCCACAAGCTCGCCGAACGCGCGACGCGCCTGCTGGCCGATGGCGAAGCCGCGGAGAACGAAGCGCTGGCGCAATCGGTGGCGCCGCGCGGCCTGGTCCGGCTCGCTGTGCCCATGACATTCGGCATCAAGGCCGTGGCGCCGCTGCTGCCGGAATTCTTTCAGGCCTATCCGGAAGTCTCGGTCGACCTGCATTTGAGCGATGCGACCGTCGACCTGATCGGGGAAGGCTTTGACATGGCGGTACGGATCGCGCGGCTGCCGGATTCCTCGCTGATCGCACGGCAGCTCTTCACCATGCCGCGCTATACCGTGGCGGCGCCGTCTTACCTCAAGCAATATGGCCGTCCGACGCATCCGATGCATCTGGCCGAGCACAAATGCTTCAGCTACGCCTATCTCTCGACGCCGAATGCCTGGCACTACACCAATTCGGCCGGTGAGCAGGCCAGCGTGCGCCCGGGCGGCCAGCTCCGCGTCAACAATGGTGAAGCGGTGATGCCGGCGCTGATCGCGGGCCTCGGTATCGCCGAGTTGCCCGAGTTCATCGTCGGCGAGGCGATCTCCTCAGGTCAGGTCGAAGTGATCCTCAAGGACTGGAAGCAGGCCGAAGGCGCCGTGCACCTGGTGACGCCGCCCGGTGGCCCGCGTCCCGCACGTGTCGAGGCCCTTGGCGATTTCCTGGCCGCGAAGCTGCCGGGCACCTGTAAGCGGCGGACACGCGGGAAGGCAAAGACGTCGTAGACCCACGCAGACTGACAGATCTAACGACCTCGTCATTGCGAGCGCAGCGAAGCAATCCAGAGTAAACCCGCGGAGAAACTCTGGATAGCTTCGTTGCAAGAGCTCTTCGCAATGACGGGTTAAAACGAAGGCAACTTCACGCCGTCGATCGCGACAATCCGCAAGCTCGGCTTCAGTGTCCCTTCCAGCTGGGACTTCAATTCGTGAACACGCGGGTCGCTCGAGCGTCTCGCGCAAACCGCATATTGATGGACAGATTGCGCCAGTGCGCGTCGCGCTTCCGGCGTTCGCGTCATTTCGGGCGTTGAAAGTCGCAACACGATCGCGGCGAGATTCACCAGCATCTCGTCCAAGGCGACGTCGATGGTCGCGAGTTTTCCCATGGCACACTCCTTGGAGTGAAAACGGAGGCCTCAGGCATGCGTTCCGGACCCAGTCGAACATGGCTAATGCTTCGTAAACATCTTGTTCTTGCCGATCGCGACGTTAGGCTGGCGAGCGAACAAAGAAAATGAGGGGAGGGACCTGCCATGGACCGACGCGACGTCCTGCGCGCCGCTGCTGCACTGCCGTTGTTGCGCGCTGGGTTACCTGACAATGCCTTTGCTCAAACCTATCCAGCCCGCAACATCACCATGATCGTGCCGTTTCCCGCTGGCGGACAGGCCGATCTGGCGGCGCGTCCGGTGGCCCAGGCGCTGGAGCGGATTCTCGGCAAGCCCGTGATCGTCGACAACCGCGCCGGCGGTGGCGGCGGATCGGTGGGCAATGCCGCGGCCGCGCGCGCCGAGCCCGACGGCTACACGCTGCTGATGACACTGTCCTCGCTCGCGGTGCTCCCCGAAGCCGACCGCCTGTTCGAGCGTCCTGTTGCGTACGAAGTCTCGCAGTTCATGCCGATCGCGCGCGTGCTCGCCGATCCCACGCTGCTCGCGGTGCCAGCCTCGGCACCGTGGAAGACGGCGCAGGATTTCGTCGAGGACGCGAAGAGGCGACCGGGCCAGATCACCTATGGCTCGTCCGGGCCCTACGGCACGCTGCACGTGGCGATGGAGATGTTCGCAAGCAGCGCCGGCATCAAGCTGCTGCATGTGCCGTTCCGCGGCGCAGGTCCCGCACTGACCGCCATCCTCAGTGGTACCGTGCAGGCGATCGCCGCGGCACCCGGCACGCTGAAGCCGCAGGTCGACGGCGGCAAGCTGCGCGTGCTCGGCAATTGCGGCGCGCAGCGCATCGCGAGCTTCCCCGACGTGCCGACCTTTCAGGAACTCGGCTACAGGGATGTCGAGATGTACATCTGGGCCGGCCTGTTCGCGCAGAGCGCGCTGCCGGCCGCGATCGCGACCCGTCTGCGCGAGGCGATGGCGCAGGTGATGACGAGTCCGGACGTGCTCAAATCGTTCGAGGCCTCGGGCAGCCTCGTGGCCTATCAGGATGCCCCGGCCTTCGCGCAATTCGTCGCGGCCGACAGCGCGCGGCTGATCGCGGCGGTGAAGAAGATCGGCAAGGTCGAGTAGGTTCCAGACGCGCTTTCACATTTTGTTGTTGGTCCAGAACCTTCCCCCGCCTCATTGATTGAGGAGGTTTTGACGGATTCGGGAAGGATCGGGACATGCGAACAGAGCGGATTGCGCTGGGTGTGGCGCTCGCGATCAGCGGCATCGTCGCGCAGAGCGCGGCATCTGCGCAAGAATACCGCGGCACGATGGAACAGCAGATGGCCTGCACGCCTGATGTGTGGCGTCTGTGCAGCGATCAGATTCCCGACGTGAACCGCATCGTGGCCTGCTTGCAGCAGAACACGCCGCAACTCTCCAGCGGGTGCCGTGCGGTGTTCCAGTCGAACAATCAGGCCCAGCCGCAGCAGCCGGTCCCGCGCAACCGCGCCGCGCCGCCGCCGCCGCGCTATAATGCGGCTCCGCCCGGGGCTCAGCCCCGACCCTACGATGACGATTAAAGTGCTTTCGCGCGACGTGGATACCCGGTCGCGCGGAGAGGTTCGGTTCTGATTCGATCAGAACCGATAAGGCTCTAGTCGCGCCTGATTTCGCAGACGTCGACCCATTCGGCCGCGACCAACTCGGCCATCCGGTCAGGGGTGATGCGCACGGCACTGTGGGTCGAGCCCGCGGCTGGCACCACGACGTCGAACGCTTTCAGCGAGACGTCGCAATAGATCGGCAGCGGTGCCTTCAGGCCGAACGGGCACACGCCGCCGACCTCGTGGCCGGTGATCTCGGCGACCTCCTCCGGTCCCAGCATTTTCGGCTTGCCCCCGAACTGCGCCTTCACCTTCTTGTTGTCCATGCGCGATGTGCCGGCAGCGACGATCAGGATCACGCGCTCGCCGACGCGCAACGAGAGCGTCTTGGCGATGCGCCCCGGCTCGACGCCATAGGCTTCGGCCGCCAGCGTCACCGTGGCGGAGCTGATCGGGGATTCGATGACGGTAATGTCGGGGGCTTTCTCGGCGAAGAAATCGCGAACGGATTGCAGGCTCATTCCAAACAGCTCATTCCAGCAGTTCACTCGAACTCATGGCAGCTAGCGATCCCTAAGCGATGCTTGGCAGCTCGGAGAGCGCGCGGACACGATGATCCGGCGCGAAGCCGAGCTCGTCCATCTGGGTGCGGATCGCCTTGAACATCGTCAGCGGTGCCATGAGTTCGGTCTCGACGCAAGCCAGCGCCATGGCTTCGGGTGCCACCCGCTCGATCCAGGCAACCTTCAATCCGAATGATTTCGCGCCGGCGGCGTCCCAGGGATTGGAGGAGACGAACAGAACCTCGTTCGGCTTGGTGCCCAGCACCTCGCCGATGAGGCCATAGGCCTCCGGGCTCGGCTTGAAGATATTCTTGGCGTCGACGCTGATGGTGGCATCGAGCAGGCGATCGAGGCCGGTATTCCGCACCAACGCGTTCAGCATGTGCGGGCTGCCATTGGAGAGGACCGCGAGCTTGCGCGGCTTCAGCGCGGTGAGCGCATCGATCGCATCCGGATAGAGCTCAAGATGCAGATATTTCTCGATCACGCGCTCGAACGCCTCGCTGTCATAAGCGAGCCCGAGCACGCGCAACGTATAGGCCAGGGAGTCGCGCGTGACCGCCGAAAAATCCTGGTAGCGCCGCATCAGCGAGCGCAACCAGGTATATTCGAGCTGCTTGATGCGCCAGATCTGCGTGATGATCCCGCCATAGCCTGGAAATGCATCCTCGGTGATCTCAGCGACCGACTGGATATCGTAGAGCGTTCCGTAGGCGTCGAAGACGACGGCTTTGAGGGGCAATTGACCGTCCTCCGGGCTCGATGCAGCCGCAGGACTATAGCGGGCCCCGTGATATCGATCCAAGCAGGAAATTCGGATCGGGCGCTGTTGCGCGGCCAAGAGTGTGCGAGGAATTCGATCGGGTTGCGAGGCGAACGCTGCAATATTTCAACGAAGCGAAGCGCATCTGGCGTGAATGCGTTCCGAAGTCGATCAGGCTGATACCACCGAAGGGGAGTTCCTGCGTGCAGTTGAGAAGCTGCGCGCCGAAGCCACTAGAGAACCGGGAGTTACACCGTGATTTGGCGCGGACGATGTGACCGGAGGCAGCTTCCGTTGGCGCAGTATCCGTTGCGCCCACGAAAATCAGCCAGACTCCACCGATCCATGAGCGCGTCTAGATTCCCAGCAGCTTGCGCGCGTTGGCCTTGAGCACCTTGGGCCGGATCTCGTCGCGGATGTCGATCTTGGCAAAATCCGACAGCCAGCGATCCGGCGTGATCACCGGCCAGTCCGAGCCGAACAGCATCTTGTCCTGGAGAATCGAGTTGATGTAGCGCACCAGGATCGGCGGGAAATATTTCGGCGACCAGCCCGAAAGGTCGATGTAGACGTTCGGCTTGTGGGTTGCGACCGACAGTGCCTCCTCCTGCCAGGGGAAGGAGGGGTGGGCGAGAATGATCTTGAGGTCGGGGAAATCGGCCGCGACATCGTCCATGTACATCGGGTTGGAGTATTTCAGCCGCATGCCCATGCCGCCGGGCATGCCGGAGCCGACGCCGGTCTGGCCGGTGTGGAACAGCGCGATGGCGCCGCCATTGTTGATCTCTTCATAGAGTGGATAGGCCATGCGGTCATTGGCGTAGAAGCCCTGCATGGTCGGGTGGAATTTGAAGCCGCGTACGCCGTATTCCTCGATCAGCTTGCGCGCCTCGCGGACGCCCAGCTTGCCCTTGTGCGGGTCGATGGAGACGAAGGGGATGAGGACGTCGAGGTGGTCGGAGGCGACCTCCAGCATCTCGTAATTGTTGTAACGGCGGAAGCCCGTCTCGCGCTCGGCGTCGACTGGGAAGATCACGGCGGCGATGTTCTTGGCGCGGTAGTACGCCGCGGTCTCCGGCACTGTCGGCGGATGCTTGTTTGGCGACTTGAAATACTCCGCCATCTGCGCCTGGAAATCGTCATAGCCGTCGTCAGCATGGCAGCCGCAGGGCTCCTCGGCATGGGTGTGGATGTCGATGGCGACGACATCGTCGATGTTGGGCAGCTTCAGCTTCGGCATGGTTTTCCTCCCGGCGGGTTGCCGAATTGATTATATGATATAACGAATTTTGCAAGGCAAAGCCGCAGGTTATCGATTGGCAGATCGAGCCGATCCGGCCGTTTCTACTGTGCATGGGGTTGTTTTCACGAATTTGCTGGTTCGGAACGGGGCCGTTAACATTGACATCACCGCCCGCCATGCCTTAAGAACCGCCCCGTCCCGGGCGGTCGGTCTGCCAGCGGGAAAAATCTCATTTTGCCACATTCGCGCGTGCCGAAACGGTAGTGCCGAACACGGCCTTTCGAACGTTCAGGATTCTGCCATGAAGGTCCGTAACTCGCTGAAATCGCTGCGCGGTCGCCATCGCGCCAACCGCCTGGTCCGCCGCAAGGGCCGGGTCTATGTGATCAACAAGGTGCAGCGCCGCTTCAAGGCGCGCCAGGGCTGATCTCGCCCTGCCGGACGCCGCGCGCGTCCCGCAAGACCCGGTCTCACACGAGTTTGACGCCGCCTTTGCTTTGCAAGGGCGGCTTTACGCGTTTAGACTTTCACCATGGCAGTGAGATTCCCTTTCGCGCTTACGCTGTGTCTGGCCCTTGTCCTGGGAACCGCCGGCTTCGCCCCGGCGCGAGCACAGCAGATTGAGCCGCCGCCCCCGCCCGGCAAGCAGAAGAAGCTGCCGGAAGCGCCGGCCAAGCTGCCCAAGGTCGACCGCACCAAGAATCTCGATTTCCTGTTCGGCGCGCTGAAGGCGGCGCCCGATGAGGCCAGCGCCAAGCATGTCGAGGCGCGGATCTGGGCGATCTGGCTCCAGACCCCGAGCGACACCGCGGCACTGTTGATGTCGCGCGCCAAGACCGCGGTCGACGCGCAGAAGATCGAGGTCGCGATCAAGCTGCTGGATTCGGTCATCAAGCTCAGGCCCGACTACATCGAGGCGTGGAACCGGCGCGCCACGCTCTATTACATGCAGAACGATTACGGCCGCTCGCTCGCCGACATCCAGCAAGTGCTGATCCGCGAACCGCGCCATTTCGGTGCGCTCGCCGGGCTCGGCATGATTATGCAGGAGGTTGGTGACGAGAAGCGCGCGCTGGACGCCTACCGCAAGGCACTCGCCGTCAATCCGCACCTCGAGAAGATTCCCGACCAGGTCAAGGCCCTGACCGAGAAGGTCGAAGGCCGCGACATCTAGCTTCTAGCGATCGCGGCCGGCGCGGATTAACCACGATCGCAGGCGTCGCATCGTGAGGGCTATTGCCGGGGCCGCCGCGGGCCTACCTGCAGGGCAGGAGCAAAGCCATGAAGCGTTTGATCTTTGCGGGTAGCTTGCTGCTCGCGTCGGGCACGGCGAGCCTCGCCGACGGATTGTTCTGGGTGGTCGGCAACCGCGCCACCGGCAAATGCAACATCGTGACCAGCAATCCCGTGATCATCGGCGATATCTGGTTCGGTGACGGCCCCTACAAATCCAAGGCCGACGCCAAGGTTGCGCGTTCAACGATCCGCGCCTGTCCCGCGCTCACGCCGGACGAGGAAAAGGACGAGGACGGGTCGAACTAGCCTGCACTCAATGCAGGACGCTGCCGCCGCGCTCGGAGAGGCCGCGATCGGCGGCTGCAGCGTAAGCCTTTGCAAGCTCCGCTTCGAGATGCTCGTTGATCAGGAGCAGCGCCCGCACGGCACCGCGCAGGTCGCCGTTACAGCTCGCGACGATCTCATCGATCGCAGTGTCATTCGATCTGAAGCTCATCGAAAATCCTCCGGTTCAACCAGGAAACATCCTGCCGGTCTTTCCCGCATCCCCGAGGTTGCGAGGAGGATCGGCGCCCACCCGCGCCTAGATGGCCGAACCGACCATGGCGATTATATGGATTCCGCGATGACGACTGCATGAAGCTGGGCCGAGGCGTCCGTGTCGCCAAGGAATATTGTTGATTCCATTGAGTTTTTACGCTCCCCAATTGTGCACATATCCACAGCCCACCATTTCCGGTGGAAGCCTTGATGCCGGCTGAGCGAAACTGCCGTGTGCCAAGACTCGTAACTGCCCTGTGCCCAGGATCGCCCGGATTCTCTCGATGATCGTGATGTCAATCGTGACGGCGCTGGTTCTGCTGGCGCTCGTCACGCAGGCTGGAATCGTCGTCGTGCAGCGCGCCTTTCCGGCGCAGGGCCGGATGATCGAGGTCGACGGCGCTGTGCTTCACGTCCTCGATCTCGGCCCGCGCGACGCTGGCCTGCCGATCGTGATGCTGCACGGCGCGAGCTCCAATCTCGAAGCGATGCGACGGCCGCTCGGCGATCTCCTCGCCAGGGATCATCGCGTCATTCTGATCGATCGCCCCGGCCACGGCTGGAGCACGCGCCTGCGGCGGCAGGATTCGACGCCGCAGATCCAGGCGCGGATGATCGATGAAGCGCTTCATAGGCTCGGGATCGATCGCGCGGTGTTCGTGGTGCATTCCTGGAGCGGCGCCCTCGGCGCGCGGATCGCGCTCGATCACCCCCACCGCGTTGCCGGCCTCGTGATGCTCGCGCCCGTCACTCATCCCTGGCGCGGCGGCGTCGGCCGCTACAACGAGATCATCGCAACGCCCGTGGTCGGTCCGCTGCTCGCCTACACGATCACGCTGCCGCTCGGCTACGTCCTCACCGAATCCGGTGCGCGCAACGTCTTCCTGCCCCAAGTCATGCCGGACGGCTTCGTCAAGGATTCCGCGACGCCGCTGCTGCTGCGTCCGCGCGAGTTCATCGCCAATGCCTTTGACCTGGTGACGCTGAAGGAAGCAGTGGCCGGGCAAGTCGCGCGTTACGGCGAGATATCGGCGCCGGTCACGATCATCGCCGGCGAGCCCGACAAGACCGTCTCGACCGGCATCCACGCGCGCCCGCTCGCTGCCACCGTGCCGAATGCGAAGTTGATCGTGCTGCCCGATCTCGGCCACATGGTGCAGAACGCCGTGCCGGATCTCGTGAAGGCGGAGATCGAGGCGATGATCGGCAAGATCGTGCCGGCGCAGGCGGCCGCCGATTAGCGGCCGCCTTTTCCGCGTTTACTGCTTGATCTTCCCGTCCTTGTCGAATTGGGAAATGAAGGCCCAGAGATTGTTGATCTCGGTCTCGTTCTTGATGCCGGCGAAGGCCATCTTGGTGCCGGGGATCTTGGCCTTGGGATCCTTGATGTATTCCTTGAACGTCGCCTCGTCCCAGGTGATGCCGGAATTCTTGTTCGCATCCGTGTAGTTATAATCGGGAGCGGTGCCCGACTTGCGGCCGTTGAGGCCGTTGAGCTCGGGGCCGACCTTGTTCTTGGCGCCTTCGCCGATCGCGTGGCAGGCCAGGCATTTGTTGAACGACGTCTTGCCGGCCGCGACATCCTGCGCCATCGCGGCGGGTGCGGTGGCAATCACGGTGAGGGTCGTCAGTGCGCCAAAGGTCAGTTTTGTCATCGGGTGCTCTTCGTCTCTTCCCTGGTGGGTCTAGTCAGTCTCTTGCCTGAGCGGCAATGGTCGGACGTGCCGGTTTTGGCAGGCCTGCCCGGCTTGGACAAGCCGCCAGACCATGACAGGTTTCACGATTTCCTACTTGTCCCAGAGCGAAGTCGCGGAAAGATCGTTGTCCGACTTTCGGATGGCCTACCCAAACATCCGCGGACGTGGTTGATTTGCCGCAACAAATTGATCAGGCGGCCTGGGCCGGAAAGGAAATGCCATGAAGGATTTGATATGGCTATCATGATGCCTGCGAGCGACCAGGCCGTGCTCGCGCGCCGCGCGGACATCGTTGCCGCGCTGCGCGCAATCGTGCCTGGCGAGGGTGTGATCGACAGCGCCGCCGAGATGCGAGCCTATGAATCCGACGGATTGACGGCCTATCGGCAGCCGCCGATGGTCGTGGTGCTGCCCGACACCACCGAGCAGGTCTCGCTGGTCCTGAAGTATTGTGCAGGGCAGGGCATCAAGGTCGTGCCGCGGGGGTCCGGTACCTCGCTATCCGGCGGCGCCCTGCCGCTCGAGGATGGCGTGCTGCTCGGGCTCGGCAAGTTCAAGCGCATCCGCGAGATCGATTTCGAGAACCGCGTCGTCGTGACCGAGCCCGGCGTCACCAATCTCGCCATCAGTCAGGCGGTCGCGCATGCCGGATTCTATTACGCGCCCGACCCGTCCTCGCAGATCGCCTGCTCGATCGGCGGCAACGTCGCGGAAAATTCCGGCGGCGTGCATTGCCTGAAATACGGCATGACCACCAACAACGTGCTCGGTTGCGAGATCGTGCTGATGAGCGGCGAGATCCTGCGCATCGGCGGCAAGTCGGCGGAGAACCCCGGCTACGACTTGATGGGAGTCATCACCGGTTCCGAGGGCCTGCTCGGGGTCATCACCGAGATCACCGTGCGCATCCTGCAAAAGCCGGAGACCGCGCGCGCGCTGATGGTCGGCTTCGCAGAAGTCGAAGCCGCCGGCGAATGCGTGGCACGCATCATCGGCGCCGGCATCATCCCTGGGGGCATGGAGATGATGGACAAGCCCGCGATCCACGCGGCCGAAGCCTTCGTCCACGCCGGCTATCCGCTCGACGTCGAGGCGCTGCTCATCATCGAACTCGACGGTCCCAAGATCGAGGTCGACGAGCTGATCACGCGCGTCGAGGCGATCGCGAATGGCTGCGGCTCCACCACCTGCCAGATCTCCAATTCCGAGGCCGAGCGCAATCTGTTCTGGGCGGGCCGGAAAGCCGCGTTCCCCGCGGTCGGGCGCATCTCGCCCGATTATCTCTGCATGGACGGCACCATCCCGCGCGGTGCGCTGCCGAAGGCGCTGGCGCGCATCCGCGAACTCTCGGAAAAATACCAGCTCGGCTGCGCCAATGTGTTCCATGCCGGCGATGGCAATCTGCATCCGCTGATCCTCTACGACGCCAATAAGCCTGGCGAGATCGAGCGTGCGGAGGCGTTCGGTGCGGACATCCTGCGCGCCTGCGTCGAATTCGGCGGCGTGCTCACCGGCGAGCACGGCGTCGGCATCGAGAAGCGCGATCTGATGCCCGACATGTTCAGCGAGATCGACCTCAACCAGCAGCAGCGCCTCAAATGCGCCTTCGACGCCCAGGGCCTGCTCAATCCCGGAAAGATGTTTCCGACCCTGCATCGCTGCGCCGAGCTCGGTCGCATGCATGTCCACGCAGGCAAGCTGGCGTTTCCGGATATCCCGCGGTTCTAGGCTCGCAATGTCGGATATTCCTCATCCTGGGCTGTCTATGTCGACGCTATCGGGAGAAGTCCTCGCCGCAATTCACACCCGAAGATCGGTCACGTTTCAGCTCGATCGCGCGAGTGGCGGCGATTGGCAGGGGACGCATGACGGGGCGTGACGCGGCGCCGAACGGCGCAGCGAGGCTACACCATTCGGCTTTCCTGATGCTGCCGCGGGTCTACATCAGCGCATATTGCGTGCGTTCGCGCCTGGTCAGCAGAGGTAGGGCTTGACCGGCGATATGGGTCTTAAAATGTGCGCTGTCCTGATGCGCCTTGAATGCGGCCTCGTCGCGGAATAGCTCGTAGAACAGGAACTGGGCCGGATTGTCCTTGGCGCGGCTGATCAGGAATAGTTTTACGCCGGGTTCGCTTTGAGCCTGTGGCAGGAAGCTGCGCAGGATCTCGGCAACCCGATCGGCTTCTTCAGCCTTCGCTTCCCATTGCGCCACAACCAGCAAACCGCCGCCGCCGACGGCCTGATGGATGGCCTGTTGGTTCATTGCCTGTTCGTCCATGATGGAGCTCCGTTTTGACGAAGACCATGCGACCAGTAGCCAAGTCTCGGGTGAAGATGGTTCGATCATGATCGAAGTGCGGATGTCGCAGGAGCTGAGGCCCGAGGTACACTCCACATCCTCATGGGAGACCGCGAAGCTGTCGTCTCGCCTATGAAGGCCCGGCGGTTGCAGCGCGGATCTCGTCCTTCGAGACGCTTGCTGCGCAAGCTGCTCAGGACGAGGGAAGGTGCCACGCTCCGGGGTGGCCGCCCACGTTCGCAACCCTCGTCGTCGCCTTGGGATCGCTCACACAAAGAGCCGCCGGGTTGAGACCGCGGCGGCTCCTGTCATTGGCCTATTGGCAATTGCGAGATGGCCGTCAGTAGCTACGTTTCGTGTTCGCGCCCGTGGTTTGGCCAGGAGCGTAGCCAGAAGCGCCGGGATGACCTTTCTTAGAACCCATGGCCTGCTTCTTATGTCCCGGAGCGTAGCCGGATGCTCCCGGATGGCCTGCCTTGGAGCCCTTGGTTTGCATCTCGTGGCCCGGCGTCTTGCTTGATACGCCTTGGGCAAAGACAGCCGGCGCAGTGCCGATGAGGGCGATGGCAGAAAGTGCAATTATCATCCTCTTCATCTTCATTCCTCCTCTCAACGAATAACTTTGATCAACGAGTTGGAAACTGCGCAGTTCCATGAACGCCTGTTCATCAATCTATTATCGCAGGTCAGCAAACGCCCGATGTGCGCCTCGCGCCGATTCGCCGAAAGCAGTGCCGATGATCGCGACGGTTGATGCAGAACGCGGAGTCGAGCTGTGGGCGCCGAGAGATTGCGTCGCTACGGTTCTTGCTTGCTCGACGTACCGACGATGATCTCGTCCGGGTGGGGCGAGCCACCCAAACAAGATTACGACAGCATCAAGAGCGACCTACCCAATGATCGTGCGCAGGCGCGTTTCGGCCGCCGGCACGACGGCCGATCCGGCTCCCATTCGGCCGAGAACTCAGGTGGATTTGAGCACGCCGTTCATTCCGTTCGGATAGAACCCGCCTTTGCTGACACCCTGCTTCTCGGTCAGATAGACGATATGCAGCACCTCCTGCGGCGTGCGGCGGAAGGCAATGGCATCGGGCGTTGACGGAACGACATTGGCTTTGCCGTTCATCCGGATGCCCTGGTCCTTGTCCTGACCACCGTCGACCTGGTCCCGGGCGTCGGAGATGGCGTTGGCCGCATTCCAGGCCTTTTCACCCATCAAATAGAGCTGCGAGCGCGCCATGCCCATGTGGTACGCCTCGACGGCCAGAATGCCCGCCGCAGCCTCGACGAACTCCTTGCTCTTGAGCAACGGCGCTGCCCCGGCATATGCCGTCACGCCGACATCCTCAAACAGCATGCCGCCCAGCAAGACACTCATGTCATCGGCAAACGGATCGAAGTCGGCGGGCAGACCAGCGGCCTGGGCGGCTGCCTTGAAGCCCGCATCGAAATCGATGGCCGGGCGCGATACCGCCATCCTGCCCAGCGTCTTGCGATAGAAGCGCACGTGGGCAAGCTCGTTTTCAGCCAGCTCCTCGACAAACTCGCGGATTTCCTTCCTGTCGAACTTGGCTTCGTGTCCGCCAGCGACCCTCGCGGCGTCGGGTCCAGCGTCAGAATCGTCGATCCCCTTGCCGGTCGTGGCACGCAGATAAAACTCAGCCTCCATGTATTCCAGGTTCAGCGCGAACTGAAAGATGTCCTCATCCTTCACTTCGGCGGCATGTATTCCCACCCCAGTGGTTTCCTGGTGCTTCTGTTGTGCTTTGTGCTGCGCATGGGCTGTGGGGATCAACAGCCCACTCAGGCCAAGGACCGACAAACCGGCAACGGATTGCCGTCGGGAGATACGAACTCGCTCCACGTTCATGGCAAGCCTCCTCTTCGTGGTGATTGTGACGCGCCTGACAAGAGCCGTAGATCGCCCCGCCCATTTCGCTCGCTTCGCGCCGGCGCGCCGAATGCATGTCAAATGCGAGTGCTTGCGTCCGTTCCTATTGGAGTCCTCACTCAGAGAGCAGGCAACCCTAATCGTCCGCAATCGCCCCTGACGACAGTCGTATGGCGTGCGCTGACGTCTGCCCAGCAGGGGGAGCGCGTGGCCGCCGCTCTTTCGCGTTGCACCAGAGATTGCCGGGCTGGGCGATGCTCAAGGCTTGCCAGATTTGATTTCCGGCGCGAATTTCGTTACGGCCTCTTCCCGTGGATACGCTGAAGGTCAGAGACGCCAAAGACGTCGAAGAAGTGGTGCGCGCGGCGATCGCCAACGAGCAGCCGCTCGAGATCATCGGTCATGGCTCCAAGCGCGGCATCGGCCACGCGATGGCGACCAATGCCGTGCTCGACGTCTCGGCGCTCAATGCCGTCACCTCCTACGAGCCCAACGAGCTGATCGTCACGCTCCAGGCCGGTGCGCCGCTGGCCGACGTGCTGTCGCTGATCGATGCCAAGAACCAGCAATTCGCCTTCGAGCCGATGGACACGGCGCCGTTGCTCGGCACGCCGGCGCTCGGAACCATCGGCGGCATGATCGCCGCCGGGCTCGCTGGTCCGCGGCGGATCAGGGCGGGCGGGGCGCGCGATCACCTGCTCGGGGCGCACGCCGTCTCCGGTTTCGGCGACAGCTTCAAGACCGGCGGCAAGGTGGTGAAGAACGTCACAGGCTACGACCTCTGCAAGCTTCTCGCCGGATCCTGGGGCACGCTGTCGGTGATGACGGAGGTCACGCTCAAAGTGATGCCCAAGCCCGAGGCCGAGCGGACGTTGGTGCTGCACGGGCTCGACGACCCCGGGGCCAACAAGGCCATGACGGCGGCACTCGGCTCGCCCTTCGACGTTTCCGGTGCCGCGCATCTGCCGAAATCGGCCTTTCGGGCCAAGTCGGAAGGACTTGGCGACATCGGGGGCCAGGACGAGGCGCTGACCGTGCTGCGGCTCGAGGGCATCACGGCCTCTGCCGCGCACCGCGCAGGCTCCTTGCGCGAATTGCTGGCGCCGTTCGGAACTGCGACGCTGATCGAGGACGTGGCGTCCGCGGCGCTGTGGGCCACGATCCGCGACGTCCTGCCGTTCGCGGCAAGCGGTGCGCTTGGCGCCTGGCCGGTCTGGCGGATCGTCTGTCCGCCGGCATCAGGGGCAGCGCTCGGCACCCAATTGGCCCGTGAGACCGGCGGCGACGTGATCTACGATTGGGGCGGCGGGCTGATCTGGGCGGCGTTGCCGCCGAAGCCGGACGCGCATGCCCCGGCCGTGCGCCAGCGCACCAACGCGTTCGGAGGACATGCCACGCTGATCCGGGCGACCGAGGGCGTCAGGCGTGATGTCGATGTCTTCCATCCGCAAGCGCCTGGCATTGCCGCGCTGAGCGAGCGGGTGCGCGCCAGCTTCGATCCGAAGACCATTCTCAACCGGGGGCGGTTGACGCGGAGCGCTGCGACATGAAGACCGAATTCTCACTGGCGCAGCTCGCCGACCCCGACATCGCGGAGGCCGACAAGATCCTTCGCGCCTGCGTCCATTGCGGCTTCTGCACAGCAACCTGCCCGACCTATGTGCTGCTCGGCGACGAGCTCGATAGCCCGCGCGGCCGCATCTATCTGATCAAGGAGATGCTGGAAAAGGACCAGGCGCCGACCGCCGAGGTGGTCAAGCATGTCGACCGCTGCCTGTCGTGCCTCGCCTGCATGACGACCTGCCCCTCAGGGGTGAACTACATGCATCTCGTCGACCAGGCCCGGGTCCGGATCGAGCAGCGCTATCAGCGGCCGCTGACTGAGCGGTTGTTGCGCCAGGTGCTGGCCTTCGTCCTGCCGGACCCGCGGCGCTTTCGCGCGAGCATGGTGCTGGCGCGGCTGGCCCGCCCGCTTGCCGTCTTCCTGCCGACGCCTCGGCCCTCGGCCACGCCCGGGTTGATCCAGCGCATCAAGGCGATGCTGGCGCTGGCGCCGAACCGGCTGCCATCGCCGGGGCCCCGCGCCGGCAGCGTGTTCGCCGCGCTCGGCAAGAAGCGCGGCCGGGTCGCTCTGCTGCAAGGCTGCGCCCAGCAGGTGCTGGCGCCGCGCATCAACCAGGCTGCCATCAGCCTTCTCACCCGCCACGGCATCGAGGTTGTCCTGGTCCGGGACGAGCAGTGCTGTGGCGCGCTGACCCATCATCTCGGCGACGACCATGACGCCTTGACGCGAGCCCGCGCCAATGTGGCGGCGTGGCGGAAGGAAGCGGCCGGCGAGGGGCTCGACGCCATCCTGGTGACGGCCTCCGGCTGCGGCACCGTGATCAAGGATTACGGCTATCTGCTGCGCGAGGACGCTGCGTTCGCCGCCGACGCGGCCAAGGTCTCCGCGATCGCCAAGGACATCACCGAATACGTCGCCGGCCTCGAACTCGCGACCACAGCGCCGCACGATGAAATCGTCGTCGCCTATCACTCTGCGTGTTCGTTGCAGCATGGGCAGAAAATCACGGGCCTTCCGAAAGAATTGCTTTCCAAGAATGGATTCGTGGTGAAAGATGTGCCGGAGAGCCATTTGTGTTGCGGTTCGGCGGGGACCTACAACATTCTCCAGCCCGAGCTTGCGGGCCGGTTGCGCGATCGCAAGGTCGCCAACATCGCGAGCGTCAAGCCGGACATGATTGCCGCGGGCAATATCGGTTGCATGGTGCAGATTGCCAGTGGCACGTCAGTTCCGGTCGTACACACGATTGAGCTTCTCGATTGGGCTACGGGCGGGTCGCGGCCGGCATTGAACGCGCAAGTTTGAGCTTTCAAAGGCTGAGCTTTCGTCCGGAAGTGACGGCTGAAGACGCCCGATCGACCATTGTTCGGCGGCAACAGGAGGACCACGATGGCGAAAGCGAAGAAGAAAAAAAGCAAGAAGGCCAAAAAGGCCAAGAAGGTCGTAGCGGCGAAGAAGAAGACCGCCAAGAAGGCAGCCAAGTCCGCGACGAAGTCTGCCAAGAAGGCTACGAAGAAATCTGCCAAGAAGGCAGCCCCGAAGAAGGCCGCCAAGAAGGCGGCGACTAGGTCGGCCAAGAAGGCCGCACCCAAGAAGGCCGCGAAGAAAGCGGCACCGAAGAAGGCGAAGGCAGCTCCTGCGCCGAAGCCATCAACGCCGGCAGCTCCGGCTGCCGAGCCTGTCGCTGAGACAAGCTGGGCGATGCCTTCGTCTTCTGCGGAAGCTGCGCCGGCCGAGGGGCAAGGCTAGGTCCAGCGACCACCATCGACGACAAGGAAGGCCGCGGCGGTGACGCTGCGGCCTTTTTGCATCGCCGCAAGCACCTTTAGAGGCCGCCCTTTCCTGCGCCTGTCTGATTCGTATCCGGGGCGCCACGCTGCCTGGCTTTCCCGTACTTGCACGGTCCCTCTCGTGCACCTTGCAACGCAAAGAATGTGTTCGAGAAGACACACAGGCTGACAACGTTTCGTGGAATCGTCAAAACGCCTAAAAAGTCGGCAAATGCCCGCGCTTTTTGCTTCACGGCTCGCACCCCTCAATCCAAATTGCCGCAGTTACGAGATTGCAATCAAGTCGAGCGCCCCGGGGGTTACCGGGATCCGACTGGGGCTCAAGAACTGGCGATGGGGATCGAAATGAAAAAAGTGGCTTTGTTGGCAACGGCGCTGGCAATGGTGACGGGTTCGGCTTTCGCGGCAGACATGCCGGTCAAGGCATTGAAAGCCCCGCCGCCGCCTGCCTTCGATCCCTGGGACATCGCTTTTGGTGGCGCGATCATGAGCGACTACATCTTCCGCGGTATCAGCCAGTCGAACCACAAACCGTCGGTCGCCGCCTATTTCGAGCCGCGCTACAACGTTACCAAGGACCTCCAGCTCTACATCGGCGTCGCCGGTGAGAGCATTTCCTTCCCGAACCGCGCCGCGGCCGAGATCGACGTCTACGGCGGCATCCGCCCGACCTTCGGTGCATTCGCTTTCGACATCGGTGTTTGGGGTTATCTCTATCCGGGTGGCACCTGCTTTTACGGCGCGCCGACTGACACCGCCGGCAACCCGCTTAGCGCGCAGTGCGCCGCCAACGCTCTGCTCAACGGCAACGTCATGAAGAAGGACGTGAGCTTCTTCGAAGTCTACGGCAAGGTGAATTACACCATCAACGACAACTGGACCGTTGGCCTGAACGAGTACTATACGCCGAGCTTCCTGAACTCCGGTGCGTGGGGCGACTACGTGTCGATCACCGCCAAGTACACGGCGCCGAGCACCTTTTTCGGCTCCAGTGGCGTCGGCATGTACGTCTCGGGTGAGTTCGGCCGCCAATTCCTGGGCACCTCCGACTCGTTCTATGGCACCGGCTTCGCTGCGCCGGGATTCGCTGGTCCGTTCCCGAACGGCATCAAGTACGCCGACTACAACACCTGGAATATCGGCATCGGATTCACGTACAAGGTATTCACGCTCGACCTGCGTTACTCCGACACCGACCTTTCGAAGGCGAACTGCAACGCCTTCACCAGCGACTACACGGCAGGCTTCAACGGCAGCTTCAGCAACATCAATCCGACTGGCGTCGGCTCCAATTGGTGCGGCGCCGCCGGCATCGCCAAGCTGTCCTTCGACCTGACAGCGATGACCAACCTGAAGTAAGTTTCTTCCCGAAACGACTTGATGAGGGCGGCGGAGCAATCCGCCGCCTTTTTGCTTTGGGGTCGGGTCTCTTCGCAAACGCCATGCCCGGGCTTGTTCCGGGCATCCACGTTCTTTGGCACTGTCGCGCAATGAGCGCGTGGATGGCCGGGACAAGCCCGGCCATGGCGACGCAGAAACGCGGCGCGTTGTCGCGAGGAAGACTTGGCATCCGTTCTAAGGAGAACGCAGTGCGGATTGCCCTGCGCCTCAACGCGCCGCGCTCGGCTCCGCTGCAGCCCGTTCGCCGCCGAGGACGTGAATCGCACCGTCCTTCACCAGCGCCACCTTGCGGGTGTGGAAAGCGTCGAGCGTCGAGCGGTGGCCGATCGAGACGATGGTGGTCTGCGGCAGCTTCTCAGCGAGCAGCCGGTAGAGCCGGGCCTCGGAGGGTTCGTCCAGCGAGGCGGTGGCCTCGTCCAGGAACAGATAGTCCGGCACATGCAACAGCGCGCGGGCGAGCCCGAGGCGCTGCTGCTCGCCCAGCGAGAGCATCCGATTCCAGTGACCGTTCTCGTCGAGCCGCTTTGCCAGCCGCGGCATGCCGACCGCGTTCAGCGCCTCTGCGATCTTCTCGGGTGCGATCGCGCCACGCCCTGCGGGGTAAATTACGGCGTCGCCGAGCGGGCCGATCGGAAAATACGGCCGCTGCGGCAGCATCATTAGCTTGGCCTTTTCGGGAATCGCGATGGTTCCGGTGCCGAACGGCCAGATTCCGGCGATGGCCCGGAACAGCGTGGATTTCCCGGAGCCCGACGGCCCGGTCACCAGCACCCGCTCCGCCGGCTGGATCGCGAAGGTATCGGCCGCAACAAGCGGCTCGCCGTTCGGCAGCTTTACCAGCAACTGATCGAGACCGATTGCCTTGCCGCTCGATGGTGCAACGCCGATGGTCGGCTCGCGCGTCGCCGTATGGGCCGCCGACCTGACCGACATCTCGAAACCGTCGAGACGGGCAATCACCGAGCGCCATTCCGCGAGCGAGCGATAGGCTGTGACGAAAAACGAGAGCGCATCTTGCACGCTGCTGAACGCCGAGCCAGTTTGCATCATGTCGCCGAGCTGAATTCTCTTGGCGAAGTAAGCCGGAGCAACGACCACATAGGGAAAGATCACTGCAGCCTGGCTGTAGCTTGCCGTGAAGGCGGTCAGGCGCTTGGTCCGGCTCATGATCGCGTACCAGTTGCCGATGACGAAACCAAAGCGCTGCAGCAGATTCCCTCGCTCCGCACTCTCACCTTTCAAAAGCGCGATCTGCTCGGAATTTTCGCGTACGCGGATCAGGTTGAAGCGGAAGTCGGCCTCAAAGCGCTGCTGCTCGAAATTGAGGTTGATCAGCGGAGCACCGATCCAGTGCGTCAGCGCCGTACCCAGGATCGCGTAGACCAGCGCACACCAGACCAGAAAACCCGGGACGATGATGTCTGTGCCGTAAATGTGCAGCGGCGCCTTGTCCGACAGACCCCAGAGGATGACGACGAACGAGGCCAGCGTCACGATCGACGACAGCAGGCCCAGCCCGAGGGTCAACGTCTGCTCGACGAAATTCTTGACGTCCTCGGTGATGCGCTGATCCGGGTTGTCGGCGGGGTCGCCCTTGAGCTGGATGCGGTAATGCGTCGAGCCGCTCAGCCATTCGCCGAGATAATGCTGCGTCAGCCACCGTCGCCAGCGAATCTGGAGCCACTGGTTCAGGTAGAGCTTGTAGACCGCCAGCGCGACGAAGGTGAAAGCAAGGCCGAGAAAGATCCAAATCTCTCTGACGAACCGGTCCAGTTCATATCCCTGGACCGCACTGAAGAATCGGTTCTGCCACTGACTGACGAGAACATTGATCGCCACCAGCGCCAGCTCCATGGCAATGACGGCGGCGAGCAGGCCGTGGCCGGCCCATTTGTCCTCCGATCGGAAATAGGGGCCGGCGATTCGCCAGACGATCGCGAGCGTGGCGCGGATGTTGTTCACAGAGCTGGGTCTCCTAGAGGGGATGTGCATAACGGCCCGGAGCCAAATGGCTGAGGCAATGACGGAAATGGGCGCGCTTAGACTAAAGTCGCAAGTTCTGCAATTTGCGTTGGCTTGTCGCAGCTTGCAACCCTAGCATGGGGCTCGACGGCGCGGGGCGGGGTGACCAGGGTTTCGCGAGCTTGTGAGCGGACGGGAACCGCCGCATTCGTGAGGAATTCGCGTCAAGCTCAGGGGTTATCGCTTCCAACGTCAAGCAGGATCGGCTCTCCACGCGAGTCGCCTGCCGCAACATGCGTGGGGGAGGAAGACCATGTGGAATCAAATCTATGATCCGCTGCACAGCCCGGTGCTGTCGACGATCGCGGCAGCTGTGCCCGTCGTCACGCTGCTGGTCCTGATCGCGAGCGGGCGCGTCCAGGCCCACATCGCCGCAATCATCGCCGTGATCGTGACCAACCTGATCACGATTTTCGTCTTCACCATGCCCGCGAACATGTCGATCCGCGCCTCGGTGCTGGGCATCGTCACCGGGTTCTTCCCCATCGGCTGGATCGTCCTCAACGTCATCTTCCTCTACCAGGTGACCGTGACCACCGGGCGCTTCGAGCTCTTGAAGCGCGCGGTCGGCGGCGTCACCGAAGATCGGCGGCTGCAATTGTTGCTGATCGCGTTCTCGTTCGGCGCATTCTTCGAGGGCGCCTCGGGCTTCGGCACGCCGGTCGCGATCACGGGTGCGGTGCTGATCGGCCTCGGCTTCTCGCCGCTGGCGGCTTCCGGCCTGTCGCTGATCGCCAACACCGCACCGGTCGCCTATGGCGCGCTGGGCACGCCGATCCAGGGCCTTGCCTCCGTCACCGGGCTCGATCCCTACATCCTCGGCGCCATGGTCGGCCGGCAATTGCCGTTCTTCTCCCTGATCGTGCCGTTCTGGGTGGTGTGGGCGTTCGCGGGCTGGAAGGGCATGAAGGACGTCTGGCCGGCGATCCTCGTCACGGGGGTGTCGTTCGCGATCCCGCAATTCGTCATCTCCAACTACATCAATCCCTGGATCGTCGACATCGGTGCGTCGCTGATCTCGATGGGCGCGCTGATCCTGTTCCTGAAGGTGTGGCAGCCGAAGCAGCTCTGGCTGTCGCCGGCGCTCCGCGGCCGCGACGAATCGGCCTCCACGATGGCGGCGGCAAAGCCGCTCGACAAGACGCCACTCACGCAGGGCGAGCTGTTTAACGCGTTGCTGCCGTGGATCATCGTCTGCATCGTGATGCTGGTCTGGGGCAGCGGCGCCTTCAAGGGCTGGGCGAACTCGATCTTCACCTGGAACTATCCCGTGCCCGAGCTGCACCAGATGATCAACAAGATGCCGCCGGTCGCCCCAGGGCCGACCAAGGAAAGCGCGGTGTTCGCCTTCACCTACCTGTCCTTCACCGGCACCGGCATGCTGATCGCGGCGATCATCTCCGGCTTCCTGATGGGCGTCGGTCCCGGCCGGCTCCTGACCGAATACGGCCGCACCATTCGGCTGTGCGCGATCTCGCTGATCACGATCTCAGCGATGCTCGCGATCGGAACGCTGACCCGGCTATCCGGTGTCGACGCGACGCTCGGTCTCGCCTTCGCGGCAACCGGCGTGCTCTATCCCTTCTTCGGCACGCTGCTCGGCTGGCTGGGCGTCGCACTGACGGGATCGGACACCGCCTCCAACGTGCTGTTCGGAAACCTGCAGAAGATCACCTCCGAGCAGCTCGGCCTGTCGCCGGTCCTGATGGCCGCGGCGAACTCCTCCGGCGGCGTGATGGGCAAGATGATCGACGCGCAGTCGATCGTAGTCGCCTCCACTGCGACCAACTGGTACGGCCACGAGGGCACCATCCTGCGCTTCGTGTTCTGGCACTCGATCGTGCTCGCCTGCCTCGTCGGCGTGCTCGTGACGTTGCAGGCCTATGTCTGGCCGTTCACGGCGCTGGTGCTGAAGTAGCGGTCGGCGCCAGGCTGCGATGCAAATCCCCGCGAGGTTCGCCTCGCGGGGATTTTTGCATCTACATCCGCCTGCGCGAACCTTCTCAAGGGCGCCGCCGTCTTATAGAAGGTGCGCCAAGTCAGGTTGGTCGAGAGGTCTCATGGTTTCGCTCAGGCGATTGACGTTTGCGGCAGTGGCAATGTTCGCGATGTCCACGCTTGCGCGTGCCGAGGAGGGGTTCCCGTTCGGCACCGAGATGACGCTGGAGGCGCTGCCGCAGCCCGGCTCGAAGCGGATACCGAACATCGAGATCGGCGACAATGGTGAGGTCGTGCTGGAGCTCTGGTGCAAGAGCGGCAAGGGCCAGTTCTCGGTCGCCGGCAACACCGTGATCTTCGTCCCCGGCCAGATCCAGGACCGGTCCTGTCCGCCTGCGAAGGCGCAGGCCGACGACGAGCTCGTGGCCGCGCTCGGCAGCGTCGAGACTTGGAAGCGCCAGGGCGAGGTGCTCACGCTGGTCGGTCCCAAGCCGCTGCGCTTTCGCGTCAACGGGAATTGAGCGTTGGGCGCGAAACGCGAACCCGGAATCTGGAGATTGTGGCGCGAGATTCAGGGGCGCGATTGCGCACCATGGGTCGACGCTGGCGCGTCGCCCCGGAATGACTTCGTCACTTCCACACCGACTTGTCGGCGTCCCAGCGCTGACCTTTCAGCTCCCTGGCAAGCGCCTCGATCGAGCCGTTGTCGTCGGGCAGCTCGCCTTCTTCGTCGGGGCTCGCGTCGTCGGACAGATTGAGCCTGGCGCCGCTGCTTTCATCGGCCGTGGTCGTCGCGGGGCTTCCGATCCAGAGCATCAGCTTGTCGGTCGTGCCGGGCTTGTCGGGCGAGACGAGCCCTGCGACCTCGATCGTGTCGGTGAGCTCGAGCGCCGGGTGATCCTGGTTCGGCCGCTTGAACACCAGCTTGAGCTTGCCGGTGGCGGGGTTGAAGCTCTGTGAGACCGGCTTTGCCGCGAGCGTCCTGCTCAGCACGCCCGCAACCGCGGTCGCGAGCTTGTCGCGGTTGATCTTGTCGCCGTCGCGCCAGTCGGCGGCGGGGAAGCGGATGGTGCGGTCCATCTCGGTCATGCCCGCGGTCCACCCGGCGGCGGTGACGCCGGGCATCGCCTTGAACTTTGCTAGCAGTGCGCCCGCGCGCTCCGGATCGACGGACATGTTGATGGTCTGCTCACCGGCGCGCAGGGCGTCGCAGCTGACATTGAGGCTGGCCAGCGTCACCTCGACCTCCTGGCCCTTCAGGCTCTTCAGGAAGTCGGTCGCGGCATCGAGCTTGACCTTGACCGCGATCGCCTCCGGTGAGACGTCGGTGAAATCCTTCGGCTGCGGCGTGATGCCGTCGTCGGAGGTCTGGTTGTCCAGAAATTCCTTCTCGCTGAGATCGGAATTGTCGGACGAGGTGACCTCGGTCACGGCCTGGCCGATCGTGATCTGGCCGCGGAATTCGAACATGTCCCCGGCCTGCTTGCGCAGCAGCTTGACACTGACGGGCGCCTTCGCGCCGAGGCTCTGCGTCGTGCCCGTCAGGTTCTGGCCTGCAACCTGAAGATTGACGACGAAGCGGTCCTTGCGGTCGGAATTCTTCGCGATCGGATAGCAGACGTCGAGTACGGCCGCCGTGACCGTCTTGCCCTGACGCGTCTCCTTCAGGATCGCGTCGGCATTACCGTCCATCAGCCCGTCGATCGACGTGAAATAGCGCGTCTCGGCGCCGCCGGCCGTCGTGGCCTTCGGTGATAGCTTCATCTGGGCGGAAGCGACCTCGGGCGCAAAGGCGAGCAAGGCTGCCAAAAGGGCGGTCAAACAAACCAGGAGCGCGCGCATCGATGAAATCCTCGAGCCATCAGAATCGGCGCCACCGTAGTGGGTTTTGGCCGCCGGTTGAATCGGAAAGCGGAGGGGCAGGGTCGGCAAAAAAGAAGGCCGCCCGGAGGCGGCCTTCGGAACACGCTAACGGACGATCGGGCGTTAGAAGCCGCCCATGCCGCCGCCGGCTGGCATGGCGGGCGGCGCCTCCTTCTTCGGCGTCTCGGCGACCATGGCCTCGGTGGTCACGAGCAGGCCGGCCACGGAGGAGGCGTCCTGGAGCGCGGTGCGGACCACCTTGGCGGGATCGATGATGCCCTTCTCAACCATGTCGACATAGGCCTCGGTCTGGGCGTCGAAGCCGAAGGTCTCGGACTTGTTCTCCAGGATCCTGCCGACGACGGTCGAGCCTTCCACGCCCGCGTTCTCGGAGATCTGGCGGATCGGGGCTTCGAGCGCCTTCAGCACAATGTTGATGCCGGCCTGGACGTCCGCATTGGCGTTGGAGAGGCGGCCGACCGCCTTCTTGGCGCGCAGCAGCGCAACGCCACCGCCGGGCACGATGCCTTCCTGCACCGCGGCGCGGGTCGCGTTGAGCGCGTCCTCGACGCGGTCCTTCTTCTCCTTGACCTCGATCTCGGTCGCGCCGCCGACGCGGATCACCGCGACGCCGCCGGCGAGCTTGGCGAGGCGCTCCTGGAGCTTCTCACGGTCGTAGTCCGACGTGGTCTCCTCGATCTGCGCCTTGATCTGGCCGACGCGGGCCTCGATGTCGGGCTTCTTGCCGGCGCCGTTGACGATCGTGGTGTTCTCTTTGTCGATCACCACCTTCTTAGCGCGACCGAGCATCTTCACCGTGACGTTCTCGAGCTTGATGCCGAGCTCCTCGGAGATCAGCTGGCCGCCGGTGAGGATCGCGATGTCCTCGAGCATGGCCTTGCGGCGGTCACCGAAGCCCGGCGCCTTGACGGCTGCGACCTTGAGGCCGCCGCGCAGGCGGTTCACGACCAGGGTGGCCAATGCCTCGCCCTCGACGTCCTCGGCGACGATGACGAGCGGCTTGCCGGACTGCACCACGGCTTCGAGCACCGGCAGCATGGCCTGCAGGCCCGAGAGCTTCTTCTCGTGCAGGAGGATGTAGGCGTCCTCGAGCTCGGCGGTCATCTTCTCGGCATTGGTGACGAAGTAGGGGCTGAGATAGCCGCGGTCGAACTTCATGCCCTCGACGATGTCGACTTCGGTGTCGAGCGACTTGTTCTCCTCGACGGTGATGACGCCCTCGTTGCCGACCTTCTGCATCGCCTGGGCGATCATCTTGCCGATGGCGGCGTCGCCGTTGGCCGAGATGGTGCCGACCTGGGCAACCTCGGAGGAGGCGGCGACCGGCTTGGCGCGCTTCTCGATGTCCTTGACTACCGCGGCAACCGCGATGTCGATGCCGCGCTTGAGGTCCATCGGGTTCATGCCGGCGGCAACTGCCTTGGCGCCTTCGCGCACGATGGCCTGGGCCAGCACCGTTGCGGTGGTGGTGCCGTCACCGGCGAGGTCGTTGGTCTTGGAGGCGACCTCACGCACCATCTGGGCGCCCATGTTCTCGAACTTGTCCTCGAGCTCGATCTCTTTGGCGACGGTGACGCCATCCTTGGTGATGCGGGGTGCGCCAAAACTCTTCTCGATGACGACGTTGCGGCCCTTCGGGCCGAGCGTCACCTTGACGGCGTTAGCGAGAATGTCGACGCCGCGCAGCATGCGATCGCGCGCGTCTCCGGAAAATTTGACGTCTTTGGCAGCCATATCTGCAATCCCTCGTGTTTGGTGTTGTGTTGCCGCGCTTCCCTTCGTCTTTGCCAGGCTCGATCCGGCAATCCATCTTCGTGCGAAGAATGAGGATGCCCGGGTCAGGCCCGGGCATGACAGTAGGGATATTCAGCGGCCGTTCAGGCGGATGGTCTTAGGCCAGCACGCCCATGATGTCCGACTCCTTCATGATCAGGAGCTCTTCGTTGTCGATCTTGACCTCGGTGCCGGACCACTTGCCGAACAGCACACGGTCGCCGACCCTGAGGTCGATCGGGATCAGCTTGCCGGTCTCGTCGCGGCCGCCGGGTCCGACGGCGACGATTTCGCCCTGGGAGGGCTTTTCCTTGGCAGTGTCGGGAATGATGATGCCGCCCTTGGTCTTTTCCTCGGCGTCGATACGTTTGACCACGACACGGTCATGCAGCGGACGAAATTTGGATTTAGCCATGACGTTTCCCTTTGGAGGCTCGCTTCGGAAGTAGTGGAAGTAGGTTGGGGCGGCGCTTCCGCCCACCCTCTTGCCGAGGATCGACGGCGCGCTTAGCAATCGGGCTCTCCGAGTGCTAATAGTGCGCCCGGAAATATGGCTTGGCCGCGATCCTGTCAAGCAAAGGTGGTTAAGCGATTGGTGAGGCGGATATAGGATGGTGGCATTGGAAACTCGTTCGGGGCGCCGGCGTATCAAACGACGGCATTGCTCCGGCAGCGGTTTTGCGCTTGGCTGCTGCAGGGGTGCGGCCATGGTCTTGTTCGGGGGAATGCCATGATCAGTTCAGCTTGCGCGCGCACGGTTGCCAATCTGGCCGCCGCGTCCTGTCTGGCGCTATTGCTGGGCGCCTGCGGCGGCGGCATGAGCCTGCCGTCCTTCTCGTCGTCTTCGCCGCCGCCCGAGGCTGAGCCCGGCACCGGTCCGGAAATGCCTGCGACGATCCGCGCCGACGAGATCGTCGGCCGCTGGGGCCTCGCCTCGTTCCAGAATCCGGCCGACCGGGCGCGCACCGAGGCGGCCGCCCGGGCCCAGTGCAAGAATCCTTATGTGATCACCGCCGGCTCTTCCGGCGGCGTGATCATGCATCTGGCCGACCAAGCGACTCCGCAGGAGCTGCGGCTGAAGGGCTCCCCGAGCGGCAAGAATTACATCGGGCCGGCCGGCCCGACGCCGGGCGACCAGGACCGCGAGATCATCTCCTTCGACGGCCGCGTGCTGATCACCCGTTTCATCGACAAGGACGCTGCCACCCGCTACGGCAACATGGTCTACGTCCGCTGCGCGCCGAGGGCGTGATTGACTTTTCCCCTCTCCCCTTGTGGGCGAGGGTGGCTCGCCGCGACGGCGGCGAGACGGGTGAGGGGTCTCTCTCCCCGAAATCCAACTTCATTTGAGTTCGCGGATACAGACCCCTTATCCGGCGCTTCGCGCCACCTTCTCCCACAAGGGGAGAAGGGAAGAAGGGCGCGCGATCGACGTCTCCAAAAACAAGAACGCCGGCCCCCAAGGCCGGCGTCTCGTTCTCATATCCTCGCGTCCGCTCAGTCGAACAGCGCGTCGATGTCGTCCTGCGAGGCGTGGCCGACGTCGCCGGCGAGCTTCGGGCCGTTGAGGAGCTTCTCGTCCTCGCTGCGGTTGTCGACATGCGCGGGCACATGGGCCTTGATCGCGTCGACGCCGCCCCAGATCTCCATCATCGCATTGATGTGCTGCTCGATGAACTTCATCGTGGTCATGACCTTGCTGATGCGCTGGCCGGTCAGGTCCTGGAAGTTGCAGGCTTCGAAGATCGAGATGACGCGTTCCTGGATGTCGTCGGCGAGCCGCTTCTGCTGATCGGCCGATTGCACCTTGGACATCGCGCTGGCCGCCTGGTCGATCGACTCGGCGGCTTCGAGGATTTGCTGGGTCGCCTGCTCGGTGCCGCCGACGACCGCGCCAAGCTCGCCATTGACCTTGGCCATTTCGCCGCCGTCGAAGCTCTTGCCGTGCAGCGTCGCGATCTCGCGCTTGGTGCGGTCGATGGCGTCGTGGATGAGGTCGAGCTCGACCTTCAGCTTCTCGCACTGTTCGATCTGGGCCCGGTAGGTCTCGAGCATGGTGCGGGCCTCGGAGAGCTCGTGGGTGGTGGAGGCATCGATCGCCGCCATGGCGGCGCTGCCGGACAGCGGAATAGTGCCCTTCGCCATCTGTGCGCGGATCGCTCGCAACTCGGCCATGATCTCGCTGTGCATCGGGATTGCCTCTTCGGTTTCGTCAAGAATCGGCATCTCGCCACCGACGATGTCTTCGACACGGAAACGTTTGCGGTGAACAGCCATCAGGTACTCCCCCACCTCACTCACGCGTCTTTGTAGGCAGAAGCGATTTAACACGAAGTTCACAGCAGGAACCGATGCGCGGCGTCGCGCGCCGCCGCGCAAGGACGCGATTAACCATGGCCTTGCTGCATTCACCGAAAATAAACGCTGATCGCCAAATTGCCCCGCGCTTGACGATGTGGTGAATCCAAAGGCTGCTTCCGTTTACCAAACAAAACGGCTTTTGCTTTTTATTGACCACGCCGAGGGACGCGGATCAGCCACCAGCTCTCCACGGCATGCGGTCTAGACGAAACAGTACAGAGTACGTCGATGTTCAAGAAAATGTCCGTCGCGCTGCTCGGCAGCGCTTGCACCGTCATTGCGGGCGCAAACAGCGCCAGCGCCTTCGACAACAGGGTGCCGAACGATCCGCCCGCGGTGCTCTATGCCCCGCAAGTGCCGCCGGCGCCAGTGCGCGTCGCCTCAAATTCGAACATGGGCGGCGGCTTCATCGAGTTTCTATTCGGTGACGGTCCCGGTCGTGGTCCGGCCTACGCGCCCGAGCGGCCGGTGTATCAGCAGCAGCCGGCCTATTACGACCAGCGCCGTCTGCCGCCGATGGGCGAGCCGCAGATGCAAGGCGCGCTTCTGCAAGGTGCGGTCCAGCAGGACGCGGTCGATCCGCGGCAGCGTCCGTTCGATCCGAAATTCGAGAAGCAACTCGTCGATTATAGCGGCAAGGAAAGTCCCGGCACGATCTTGGTCGATACGCCGAACAAGTTCCTCTATCTGGTCGAGGGCAATGGCAGGGCAATGCGCTACGGTATCGGTGTGGGTCGTCCCGGCTTCACCTGGTCGGGCGTGAAGTCGATCACGGCCAAGCGCGAATGGCCAGACTGGACGCCGCCGGCGGAAATGCTCGCGCGCCGCCCCGATCTGCCCCGGCATATGGAAGGCGGCCCGGAAAATCCGCTCGGCGCCCGCGCGATGTATCTGGGCTCTACGCTCTATCGCATTCACGGCTCCAACGAGCCCTGGACCATCGGCACCAACGTCTCCTCCGGCTGCATCCGCATGCGCAACGAGGACGTCATCGACCTCTATAGCCGCGTCAATGTCGGCACCAAGGTCGTGGTGATGTGAACGTCATGCGCTCGATGTGAGCCGACCTCTGCGTGTCGCGCCAGCTCGCGATGCGCGGCATCGAAGGCGTTGCGTGCCGTCGGCGTACGCCTTCAGCTAGGGTCTATGCTCGCTGGCGGTGACGCGTCGACCCGAAACGATGGGCAAGCGAGCGGCGGCGACGAGTTGACGAATGGGAATGCGGTGCGCGAGCGGAGCGGTTCAACCGTCGCGCCGACCGCTCCGCCTTCCTGACACGCTCGTGCAGTCCCTCCAACTCATACAATTCGGTGATGAGATGCGTTGTCACGTCGGTCAAGGTTGCAATGCGCTGCTGAAGTGGACTCATTTCTAAAAACCCCAACTATAACCAGAGAGGCAGCCACGTCGGTGTGTGTGGCACGAGCAACGTGTTCTTCAAGTTGAACACCCATGTCCAAATTTGGAAATCCGGGAGTCTACGGCCGCGCGTGTCAGAGGGCGATTTCGTGTTTCATGGTGAACTCGGCGCGTCCGGCCACGTTTAGCTCCGTGCAATGCAGCAAGCGTGCGGATTAGTCATATTGTATCGATCGGATTCTCTGTGCGACGTGGCAGCGAGGGCGCTTGAGTTATCCGGTAAAAGAAAACGGCCGCCTAAAGGCGACCGCTGCGCATCTATCGGGCGAATTGCTCACGCGTAATCGCTGCCGCCGTCGTCGCCACCGCCGAAGTCGCTGTCGTCGGCCACATCCATGTTGTCGTCGCGATCGTCGTCATAGGTCTGATCGTTGTTGTTGTCCCGGTCGTTCGACGCCTGGTCGAAGAAGCCCTGGCGGGAGTCGTGATTCGAGCCGATGTCGTTGAGGCCCGCGTCGCGCGCCAGCGAACCGCCTGACTGATCGCTGCCGCCCCAGGGGCTGCGGTCGCCCAAGGCGTTGGTGTCGCCAAAAGCCTGCTGATGCGGTCCGCCCATCATGCCGCGGATGCTGGAGAGCAGCAGCGAGCCGCCGACGACGCCGGCTGCCGCCGCCGCCGCCGTGCCGAGGAACGAGCCGCCGCCACCGCCGATAGGGGGCGCGCCATAGCCCTGACCCGGACCTTGGCCGTAGGCCTGTCCGTAAGGCGGCTGACCATAACCCGGCTGGCCTTGCTGCATCGCCTGGCCGCTGTTCCAGACCGGCCGCGAATCGCGCGGCGGCACGTTCGGCACAGAACTGCGCGACGAGCCACCGCCGAATAGCGTGTCACGCATGGTATCTAGGAAGCCGCCGGACTGCGCCTGCTCGGGCGCCTGCCCCGCTTCCAGCTCCTGGATGCGGCCGTGGGCGCGCTTCAGCGCTTCGTCCTGCAGCAGCACGGTCTGGACCAGCGCGTAGATCGCACCGGGTGCCTTGCGCAAGCCGTCGGAGATCGCGGCGATCGCGTCGGGATCGCGCGGTGCATTTTCGAGTTTGGTAAGCCGGTCGAAAAGCTCGTCGACGAGCTGGCGTTCCTGCGGCGTCATGATCTGTCTCCTTCGCGCAAAACCAAGCGCGAGGCAGATGTAGGGTTCCATTGTGGCCCCAACAGTGCCGGCCGGATTAAATTTCGGTATGCGACAAGCTGCCTCGCACGGCCGTTTCGGCGATTTCACCCCAGCGTGACCCCACTGTCCGCCAGCAGACGTGGGAATGCGTCGCCGGCGAGATAAGCGTGCTCGCGTTCGCGCACATCCGTCATCGGGTCGAGGCCAACAAGGACGTCATCGACGAATCCGGGATGGCACATCACGAGACCACCGTCGGGGAGGCCTTCCAGGAACTGCCGCATCAATGCGCCGAAATCGGCCGCCCGCGTGAAGTCGTAAGCGCCGGCGAAGCCTGGATTGAAGCTGAGGCCGGCGCTGCCGGCGCGGCGGCGGAATTGGGCGCTGAGGATATCGAGCACCATGGCCTTTGGTGACGCCAGCCGCCGCGCCAGCGGCAGGTTGCGGCCGCCCTGGCGTACCCACGCGTTCGGTGCGGTCTCGCTAACGGCATCGACAAAGCCGTCGCGCACCTGCGGATAGAGCTGGACGTGCTGGTGGCCATCGACGAAGTCGGGCGCACGTCCGAATGCTTCCATGAAAGCTGCGAGCTGCGCCTTCACCTCGTTGCGAAAGAATTCGCGGTCGAGCCGTCGCATCAGTGCGGCGCGCAGCAGCTTCGGAAAGGCCAAGAACATGTCGCCGTCGAGTGGACGGAAATGCATGGTGAGCGGCCGGAACGGTGCCGACAGCGTCACGTGGAGGCCGATCGCGCAGTGCGGGCTCGATTTGGCTGCCGCGTCCAGCGCTTCGATCTCGCTGCGCGCGATCGCAGGTCCCACCATCATCACCGACGTGGCGTTGAGGCGGCCGCGTTCGATCAGGTCGCGGATGGCGCGATTGACGCCCGCGCTGATACCGTAATCGTCGGCGCAGAGCCAGATTCGCCGCAGACTCGCGGCCGCGCTCATTCGGCCGCCGTCCGCTTCGAAGCGTCGTCGGCGTTGTCGGTCTCGAAGCGCTTTTCGCTGTGCTCGGCGACGAAGTAGATCGGGCGCGCCTTTAGCTCGGAGAGGATCTTGCCGATATATTCGCCGACGATGCCGATCATGATGAGCTGCACGCCGCCGATGGTCATCAGGCCGACCACGAGCGAGGGATAGCCGGGCACCTGCTTGCCAGTCGTGAACACCTCCCAGAGGATCGAGAGGCCGAACAGGAAGGCGATCCCGGCGAGCACCACGCCGAGCAGGCTGGCGAAGCGCAAGGGAGCGACCGAGAACGAGGTCAGGCCCTCGATCGACAGGCCGAGCAGGCGTGCGGCGTTGAAAGTGGTGGCGCCATGGGCGCGCGGCGCCGGTTCGTAGTCGACGCGGATCTGGCGAAAGCCGATCCAGCTGGCCAGTCCCTTGAAGAAGCGGTTGCGCTCCGGCAGCTGTCTCAGCGCTGCAACCGCCCGCGGCGAGAGCAGGCGGAAATCGCCGGCGTCCTCGGGAATCTTCTGCCGCGCGCCCCAATTGATCAGGGCGTAGAAGCCGTGCACGGCGAGCCGGCGCAGGAAGCTTTCGTTGTCGCGATGCGCCTTGGCGGTATAGACGACGTCGTAGCCGTCATCGATCCAGTGCCGCACCAGCTGCTCGACCAGGGCCGGCGGATGCTGGCCGTCGCCGTCCATGAACATGACGGCGCCGAGCCGGGCATGGTCGAGGCCGGCCATCAGCGCCGCCTCCTTGCCGAAATTGCGCGACAGCGAGACCACCTGGACGCCGATTGCGTCAGCCGGCAGGCTGCGGGCGATCGACAGCGTCGCATCCGCGCTGCCGTCGTCGACATAGACGACCTCGCAGGCCAGGCGATAGCGCTGCCGCAAGGTCTTCGCGAGTTCGCAGATCCGCTGGTGCAGGGCGGCGAGGCCCGCCGCCTCATTGTAGACGGGGACGACAATCGAGAGTCCCTTCGCGGCGGCGCTGGCCGCGGTGGTCGTCATGCCGGAAACGTCAGAGCCCAGCGTCATCGATCAAGGTTCCAAGGCGTTAGGTCTTATCAACAGCATATGTTAGCTGCGGTTTGCTGTCGCTACGCTGAACGAAACAGAGGCTCACCGCCCCAGAAAGGCCTCGAGCTTGGCGAACAGCGGGTTCTCCCGGTCGAACACGTAGTCGAGCGAAACCACCGAGACGGTCTCGGCGCCATGCTCGCGCAGGAAGCTCGCCAGCGCATAGAGTTGGTCCGGGGGGCAGTGCAGCGTCAGCATGCCTGACGAGGTCGGTCCGCCAAACGGGGCCGCGACGCCGAACCGGCTGTGGGCCTCGCCGAGCAGGGCGGCGTCGCATTGCCGAAAGCGGGTGCGGACCTCGCGGTACTTGTTGGCGCGGGCTCGCGCCGCAATGTGATCGAGGATGACGCGCGCAGTCTCGCGTGCCTGCAACGACCAGTCGGCCTCTTTGGAGGCGACCAGATTGGCCTGGCTGCGCAGGATCACGCCGTCGTCGAGCACCCGCAAGCCATTGGCGGCGAGCGTCGCACCGGTCGTAGTGATGTCGACGATCAGCTCGGCGCTGCCCGCCGCGGGCGCGCCTTCGGTGGCGCCGGCGCTTTCGACGATGCGGTAGTCGGTGATGCCGTGGCTCTGGAAGAAGGCGCGGGTCAGATTGACGAACTTGGTCGCGACCCGCATCCGCATGTGATGTTGCTCGCGGAAGCCGGTGGTCACGTCGTCGAGGTCGGCCATGGTGCGGACGTCGATCCAGGCCTGCGGCACCGCGACGACGACGTCGGCATAGCCGAAGCCGAGCCCCTCGATCAGTGACACGCGCTTGTCGGCGTCCGCGATGTTCTCGCGCACCAGGTCTTCCCCGGTGACGCCGAGATGCGCAAAACCGCGGGAGAGTTGCGAGGCGATCTCGCTCGCCGAGAGATAGGCGACCTCGACATTGTCGAGACCCGCGATGGCGCCGCGATAGTCGCGGGCACCGCCGGCCTTCGACAGCTTGAGCCCGGCGCGGGCGAAGAAGGCTTCCGTGTTTTCCTGAAGGCGGCCCTTGGAAGGAACGGCCAGAACGAATGGCGCGCTCATGACTTAAGCCCCCACCTTGCGGCCGATCTTGGTCAGCGCGTCCACCCAGACCGAGAAGCCGACCGCGGGAATTGGCTGCACGGAGCCGAGCTGGGTCATCAGCCCGTCATAGCGGCCACCGGCGACCAGCGGCTCGGCGCCATTACCTCTGTGATGCAATTCGAACTCGAAGCCGGTGTAATAGTCGAGCCCGCGGCCGAACGCGGTCGAGAAACGCGTCAGCTTCACGTCGATGCCGCGCGCCGCCATGAAGCCGACCCGGCTCTCGAACTGGTCGATCGCAGCCGTGAGATCGAGCTTGGCATCGGCGGTCAGTGCACGCAGCTTTGCGACGGCATCGTCGGGATTGCCTGCGATCGACAGGAAGCGTTTGAGCACGGTGATCGCCTCGCGCGGCAACGCGCCACCCTTGAGGGTCGATTGCTCGAGGAAGCGGTCGGCAATCTCGGCTGTGGTACGGCCGCCGACATTGGTGGTGCCGGCGATCGACATCAAATCGGTGACGAAGGCGAGCGCCGCCTTGCGGTCCGAGCCGGCCAGCGCAGCGAGCACGCCCTCATATTCGCTGCGGGTCGCGGTGGCCGCGGCCGCCAGCCGCTCCAGATCCTGCTCCAGGCTGATCTTGCGGTTGAAATCCTTGACCAGGCGGCGGCGCCAGACCGGATAGAGATCGAGCGCGTCGAGCAGGGCATTGAACAGCGCGACGTCACCGGTGCGGATCTCGACGTCGCCGACACCGAAGGCGGCAGTTGCCTCCAGGGCCAGCGCCAGCATCTCGGCATCCGCCGCGGCGCGGTCCTGGCGGCCGAAGGACTCGATGCCGGCCTGGAGAAACTCGCTGGCCTGGCCGCCGCGGTATCGGAACACCGGGCCGAGATAGCTGAACCCGGCCGCTTGGCCGGCACGGCCAGAGGCGAGGTAATCGCGCGCCACCGGAATGGTCAGGTCCGGGCGCAGACAGAGCTCCTCGCCCGAGAGGTCCGTGGTCAGGTACAGGCTCTTGCGGATGTCTTCGCCCGAGAGGTCCAGGAACGGCTCGGCCGGTTGCAGGATGGCGGGCTCGGCCCTGACATAGCCCGCCTGCGCGAACGACAACAGCAGCGTATCCGCCCAGGCGGCGGAGCCGGCAGCATTTGAGGTGGCGGTCGCGGTCATAATAGAGGTCCATCGTCCCGGTGGAACCGGGCAGGCAAGGGAAGGGACGGGAATTGGCGCAGCCCTTAGCATGGCCCGAATGCGGTTTCGACCTCCAAAGGATCAATCGCTTAACGGGTGGGCAATTCCCCGGATTAGGTGGACTTGCCCCAATCGCCCAGCACCGCCTGCACCAGCGCCAGGGCCGCCACCGCGGCGGTGTCGGCCCGCATGATCCGCGGGCCGAGCGCCAGCTGCAGGATTTTCGGCTGCCGCAGCAGCAGCGCCCGTTCCTCCTCGGCAAAGCCCCCTTCTGGGCCGATCAGCACGTCGATACCTTTGCCGGCCTCGCGTGCGTTCTGCAGGCTCTGAACGGGGTTTGCAACCGCGGCCGCCTCATCGCAGAAGATGAGCAGGCGGTCTGCGGCGCGCTGGCTGAGGTACCGCTCCAGCGGCACCGGCTCGGCCACCGAGGCGATGCTGAGGATACCGCATTGCTCGGCGGCCTCGACGACGTTGGCGCGCATTCGCTCGGTGTTGACCCGGGAGGCCTGGGTGAACCGGGTTAGGACCGGCTGGAGCCTGGCGGCGCCCATCTCGATGGCCTTCTGGACCATGTAATCCAGCCGGGCATGCTTGAGCGGGGCGAACACGTAGGCCACGTCAGGCAGCCCGTCCTGAAGCCGGGTCTGCTGAAGGATCACAAGGCCATCCGGCCGTTTGCGGCCTTCGATGGCAGCCTGCCACTCGCCGTCCCGGCCGTTGAACGCCAAAACCTCGGCCCCGGCGGGCAGCCGGAGCACGTTGCCCAGATAATTGCTCTGGTCGCGGTCGAGCTGCACCCTGGCGTCTTGGGCGAGGGGGGCGTCGACGAACAGGCGAGGGGCGCGAAAATCGTGGGAAGGCATGGTTCAAAGGTCCAATTTGCCGCCGTTCTTAACCGAAACCAGTATTTTTGGGGGTAAATATCGACGAATTGGTGCGTCTCCGCGCCGCGCTCTTGCCCTATTCAACGGGTTGTTAAGCCCCGGCGGGAATCGTAAAAACGCGAACACGCTGGTTGCGCTTCGATTGGAAGACGCCGAACCCGTAAGCTCCTGCCGGAGAGACTGCCTTCATGATCCGTCGCCTGATGGTCCCGATCACTGCCGCCGCCATGGTCGCCATGGGTGCTGCGGGCGCTAATGCGCAAAGCGCGTTCCCGGCACCGCTGCCAAACCAGGCCGCCACCAGCTCCGCCTTTCCGCCCGTGAACGGCTCGGCACCCGTTGCCTCCGTCGGCACGGCGCCGCAATCATCCTTTCCCGTCAACGGCGCCGCGCCGATCGGCGGTGCCGGCGCTTTCAGCGCAGCTCCGCCGACGCAAGGCGGTCCCGGCGAGGACTGCATGAAGGCCTTCATTCCGCTCCGCGAGGAAGCCGAGAAGCGCGGCAAGCTGATCAAGGCCGCGAGCGACCGTCATGCGCCGCCGGACGAGGCGTGCAAGCTGATCGGCAACTTCAGCCAGGCTGAGCTGAAAATGATCAAGTACATCGAGTCCCACGCCGCCAAATGCGGAATCCCGCCGCAGATCGGCGAGCAGATGAAGACCGGCCACAAGAACACCGAGGCCATGCAGAAGAAGGTCTGCATGGTCGCGCAGCAGATGCAGCAGCAGCAGGCGCGCCCGGCCGGCCCGTCGCTGAGCGAGGTGCTGGGTTCGGGCTCGGCGCCGGAAGCCAATGCCGGCAAGAAGGGCGGCAGCACCTTCGATACGCTCAACGGCAACGTCCTGACCCGATGAGCGATACATCCGCCCGCGTTGCCGACTCTACAGGCAACTGGGTCGATACGCTCGCGCCGCAATGGGCGCGGCCTTATTTGCGCTTGTCCCGCTTCGACCGTCCGATCGGCTCCTGGCTGCTGTTGATGCCGTGCTGGTGGTCGGCGGCGCTCGCCGCCGGCATGGCGCACGAGATCCGCGGCCTGCCGCTCACCATCGTGCTGTTCTTCATCGGCGCCTTCGTGATGCGCGGAGCCGGCTGCACCTGGAACGACATCACCGACCGCGACCTCGATGACAAGGTCGAGCGCACCCGCTCGCGGCCGCTGCCGTCAGGGCAGGTGACCACGAAGCAGGCGCTGCTCTTCATGGTCGCACAGGCGCTGATCGGTCTCGTGGTGCTGTTGCAGTTCAACCGCTTCGCGGTGCTGACCGGCATCGCCTCGCTCTTGATCGTCGCGATCTACCCCTTCATGAAGCGCATCACCTGGTGGCCGCAGATCGTGCTCGGGCTGGCCTTCTCCTGGGGCGCCCTGATGGGATTTGCCGTCACCTTCGGACGCATCGACGTCACCGCGCTCGTGCTCTATGCCGGCGCGATTTCATGGGTGATCGGCTATGACACGATCTACGCGCATCAGGACGCCGAGGACGACGCGCTGATCGGCATCAAATCCACCGCGCGCCTGTTCGGCGCGCATACGCACCAGGCGCTGATCCTGTTCTATGGCTTTGCGGTGATGCTGATCGGCGTCGCGCTGGCTTCAGGCGATGCGGGCTGGCTGGCCTGGCTCGGCCTTGCGGCCTTCGCCGTGCATCTGGCGTGGCAGATCGTGCGGCTGAGGATCGATGATCCCGAACTGTGCCTGCGCCTGTTCAAGTCGAACCGCGATGCGGGGCTGTTGCTATTTGCAGGATTACTCGCCGACGCGGCAATGCGGGCGGCGTAGTTGCCACTCAATCCCTTGCAATGATCTCGCGTTCGCCCTGATGCACGGTGAGTTCGCGCGCGATGCCGGTGCGCCGGCGCATCAAGAATTTCGGGCGGCGGGCGCGGATCGCGTTGGCGCGACGGCGGCGCGGCGCGGGTTTGCGTGCGCCTTCGTCGAGCTGCGGAAGCGCGAAGATCTCGCTCCAGATCGCCCAGGCTTGCGCGATCTCGTCGGCCTCGGCGCCGACCAGCAGCGGAATGGAGAGCGAGGGATCGCGATGCACGAGGACGAGGGTCTGCACCTCGTCATTGCCGCGCAGCGCGACGCCGGTGAAGTCGCTGACACGGACGTTGATGGCCATCTGCATGCCGCGAACGGCACGGCGCAGCACGACACGCTCGCGATGAAGCTCGATCTGCCTGACATGTCCGTCGGCGCGCGGATCGTGCGCATCGAAGCGGACCGGAAGGGAAAGAGGGTCGAGCCGCAAGGAGCGGCTCGACCCGGCGGGAGCGACCCCGCATGTTGCTGTTTGACGCCTCACGGCTTTAGTTCTCCCCGCCGGGATTATGTTCCCGGTCGATGCGAGGACCTTAGCGCGCGCCTTTCCGAAACCGCTTAAAAAGGCTGGTTAACCCACCGTCACTGCTGCTCATGATTGACAAGACCTTGGCGCGCATGATTGACGAGACGTTGCGCGAGAGCTGCGAATCTGAGCTTTTGGCGGGCTGAAAATGCTTGAAGTCCGCGCTATCAGGGCACATCTGTGGGTTCCGGTCCCGAACCCGCCCCAACAGGATTTCGTTCGTGAACTCTTCACCATCCGCAAGCTCGACGCTTTCGACCCAAATGTCGTCGCAGGCCCATCGCGACCTGTTCGATCAGTCCGCGCTCTCCGATCTCGCGCAGCGGCTGGTCGAGGCCGCCAAGCGCGCCGGCGCTGATGCAGCCGATGCCGTCGCAGTACGCGGCGTCTCGCAGGGCGTCGAGGTGCGCGACGGCCGCGTCGAGGAATCCGAGCGGTCCGAGGGCGACGATGTCGGCCTGCGCGTGCTGGTCGGCCAGCGCCAGGCGGTGGTCTCGACCAACGACGTCAGCGGCGATGCCGTGACCAAGCTCGCCGAACGCGCGGTGGCGATGGCGCGTGTTGCGCCCGACGACAAATATGTCGGCCTAGCCGATCCCGCGCTGCTCGCGCGCGACTTCCCCGATCTCGACCTGCTCGATCCCGACCTGCCTACGACCTCAGAGCTCGAGCGCCGCGCGCTTGCGGCCGAAGCTGCGGCGCTCGGCGTGAAGGGGGTGACCAAATCCGGCGGCGCCTCGGCTTCCGCCGGCATCGGCGGCATGGTGCTCGTCACCTCTACCGGCTTCCACGGCTCTTACCTACGCTCCAGCCAGGGCATTTCCGCCACCGCCATATCGGGCGAAGGCACCAGCATGGAGCGCGACTACGACTTCACCTCGGCGCCACACGGCGCCGATTTGTTGTCGCCGGAAACCGTCGGCCGGTCCGCCGGCGAGCGCACGGTGGCGCGCTACAATCCGCGCAAGGTCGAGACCTGCAAGGTGCCCGTCGTGTTCGATCCGCGCGTTGCGGGCTCCCTGGTCGGCCATCTCGTCGGCGCCATCAACGGCGCCTCGATCGCGCGCAAGACCAGTTTCTTGAAGGACAAGCTCGGCCAGCAGCTGTTCGCGAAGAACATTCGCATCGTCGACGATCCCTTGCGCAAGCGCGGCCTGCGCTCGCAGACGTTTGACGCCGAAGGCGTCGCGGTGAGGAAGATCGCGCTGGTCGACGAGGGCGTGCTGACGACCTGGCTGCTCGACTGCGCCACCGCGCGCGAGCTCGGCCTCACCACCACCGGCCACGCCCATCGCGGCGTCTCCTCCTCGCCGTCGCCCGGGCCGTACAACCTGCATCTCGAGGCCGGCACGCCGACGCCGGCCGAGCTGATCGCGGACATCAAGCAGGGCTTCTACGTCACCGACCTGATCGGCTCCGGCGTCAACGGCGTCACCGGCGATTACAGCCGCGGCGCCTCCGGCTTCTGGATCGAGAACGGCGAGATCACCTATCCCGTCAGCGAGGTGACGATCGCCGGACATCTATTCGAGATCTTCAAGTCAATGCAGCCGGCGAACAATCTCGAATTCCGCTACGGCATCAATGCGCCGACGGTGCGCATCGAGGGTTTGACGCTTGGCGGACGCTGACGCGCAATCCCCAGACGCGACCATCCTGACACGCGATGCGGCGCTGCTGAAGGACGCGGTGCGGGACGCGGGCGCGCTGGCGCAGTCGATGTTCCGCACCGAGCTGAAGAAGTGGATCAAGGGGGCATCCTCGCCGGTGTCGGAAGCCGACATCGCGGTCAACAATCTGCTCGAAACGCGCTTGCGCGCTGCGACGCCTGACTATGGCTGGCTGTCCGAGGAAAGTGCCGACGATGCGGCACGGCTGTCGCGGCGACTGACCTGGATCGTCGATCCCATCGACGGCACGCGCAATTATCTGGGCGGTCATGACGATTGGTGCGTGAGCGTCGCGCTGGTCGAGGATACCTCACCGGTGCTTGCCGCGGTGTTCGCACCGGCGCGCGATGAATTCTTCTTCGCGGTCCGCGGCCAGGGCACGACGCTGAACGGGGCGCCGGTGCGGGCGACGTCCGGGTCCGAGTTCGACTTCGCGCGCGTCGCCGGCCCGAAGCCGCTGGTCGAGCGGCTCAATGCCACGGGCGGTGAGATCAAGCTGCATCCGCGAATCGGCTCGCTCGCGCTGCGTCTGTGCCGGGTCGCCGATGGCGCGCTGGATGCGGCCTTTGCGGGCGGCAACAGCCATGATTGGGACCTTGCGGCGGCCGATTTGATCGTGCAGGAAGCGGGTGGTAAGATGAGTGACCTCTCCGGAGAACCCATCCTCTATAACCGCCGGGAAGTGGCGCACGGGGTGCTGGTGGCAGCGGGACGCGATCGTCATGCGGGCATTGTCGCGCATTTTCGAAACCGCCCCTTGCCCTAAGCGCTTCGTCGTGCTTGTCGAACACTGCTTTGCCGGGCAGCCCGTTAGGAAGAGAACCCATGCCAGATAGTGCCCCGCAACAACTGCTTCATCTCGTCATCGGTGGCGAGCTCGTCGATCTCGAGCACAACACCTTCAAGAACCTCGACGACGTCGACATCGTCGGCCTCTATCCGAACTACGCCACCGCGCACGCGGCCTGGCGAGCCAAGGCGCAGAGCACGGTCGACAACGCGCAGATGCGCTATTTCATCGTCCATCTCCACCGCCTGCTCGACCCCAATCAAGAACCGGCGCGTTGAAAAAACTGCTTCGCAATACGCTGCGAAGCAGCTTTATTCAGCGTGCCGTCGGGGTCCTGGCGGCTGAATATCTGCGTCTGGTCTGGCGGACCAACAAGTTCAGGTTCGATCCGCCTGACGTCTATGACCGCGTCGAGCCGCAGATCCCGGCGATCTTCGCCTTCTGGCACGGCCAGCATTTCCTCACCCCCTTCATCAAGAACAAGGATTGGTACCGCGCCAAGGTGCTGATCTCCCGTCATCGCGACGGCGAGTTCAATGCGATCGCCGCCGAGCGGCTCGGGATCGGCACCATCCGTGGTTCCGGCGATCACGGCGGCGCCTTCCACCGCAAGGGCGGGGTCGGCGCCTTCAAGGAAATGGTGCGGACGCTCCAGGACGGTTGTAATGTCGCGCTGACCGCCGATGTCCCCAAACGCTCGCGCGTGGCCGGGCTCGGCATCATCATGCTGGCACGGGAATCGGGGCGGCCGATCATGCCTTTCGCAATGGCGACCAGCCGCTTCATCCGGCTCAAGAACTGGGACCGCACCACCATCAATTTGCCATTCGGGCGAGGCGCATTGGTCGGCATCAAGGAAATCCACGTTCCACCGGATGCCGACGCCGCAACCATGGAAGCGCTTCGGCTGGAGCTGGAGGAGACGTTGAACGAGGCGACCCGCCGCGCCTATGCGCAACTCGGGCGCCCGGGACCGGAAGATGCCTGACCCGCTGCCGATGACGCTGCGAATGTATCAGCGCCTGGCCTCCGGCCTGGTGCCGCTCGCGCCCGCGCTGATCAAGCGGCGGTTGAAACAGGGCAAGGAGGATCCCGCGCGCGTCAGCGAGCGGCGGGGCTTGTCGCGGGACGTGCGGCCACATGGCCCGCTGGTGTGGATCCACGGCGCCAGCGTCGGCGAGGTTCTGGCTGCGGCAGCGCTGATCGAGCGGCTGCGCGATCTCAATCTGCGCATCCTGCTCACCTCCGGCACCGTCACCTCGGCGGCCGTGGTGGCGAAGCGCTTCCCGCCCGACGTCATCCATCAATACGTGCCGTATGATTCCCCGCGCTACGTCGCGCGCTTCCTCGATCATTGGAAGCCGTCGCTGGCGCTGTTCATCGAATCCGACCTGTGGCCCAACCTGATCCTCGCCGGCGCGGCGCGCCGCGTGCCGATGGTGCTGATCAACGGGCGGATGTCGCCGCGCTCGTTCCCGCGCTGGCGGCGCATGCACGGCACCATCTCGGCGCTGCTTTCCCGGTTCGACATTTGTCTGGCACAATCGAAGACGGATGCCGAGCGCTTTGCCGCGCTCGGCGGCCGCGACGTCCTCACCACCGGCAATCTCAAGCTCGACGTCCCGGCGCCGCCGGCCGATCCCGCCAGGCTTGAGCGGCTGATGGCGATGACGCGCGGGCGGCCGATCATCGTCGCGGCCTCGACCCATCCGGGCGAAGACGAGATGCTGATCGCGGCGCATCGAAGCCTCGCCGGCTTCTTCCCGCAGCTTCTGACCGTGATCGTGCCGCGCCATCCGGACCGCGGCTCCTCGATCGCGGGTCTGATCACCGCCTCGGGCCTCAAGCCGGCATTGCGCTCGCGCGAGGAGCTGCCGGCGGCGACGACCGACCTCTATGTCGCCGACACCATGGGCGAGCTCGGCCTGTTCTATCGCCTTTCGCCGATCGTCTTCATGGGCGGATCGCTGATCCATCATGGCGGCCAGAACCCGATCGAGGCGATCAAGCTCGGTGCCGCCATCATCCATGGTCCGCACGTCTTCAATTTCGCCGATGTCTACGAGACGCTCGACGGGCGCGGCGGGGCGCGCCAGGTCGACACGCAGGAAGCGCTGGTCAAGCAGCTCGGCCAATTGCTGGCCGATCCCACCGCGCGCGACAAGATGCAGCGCGCCGGCGCGGGCGTGGTCGAGCAGCTCGGCGGCGCGCTCGATCGCACCATGGCGGCACTCGAGCCCTACCTGTTGCAACTGCGGATCGAGATGGGAGCCGCCAATGCGTGAGCCGGCCTTCTGGTACCGGCCACGCTCCCCGCAGTCGCATGTCCTCAGTCCTCTGGGTGCGCTCTACGGCGCGATCACTGCGCGTCGCATGGCGCGCCAGGGCTTTGACGCCGGCATTCCCGTGATCTGCGTCGGCAACTACCATGTCGGCGGTGCCGGCAAGACGCCGACCGTGCTGGCGTTGACCAAGCTACTGCGCGAGCTCAGTGAGATCCCGGTGGTGCTCAGCCGCGGCTATGGCGGACGCCTGAAAGGTCCGATTATGGTCGACCGGGCGCGTCACACCGCTTCCGACGTCGGCGACGAGCCGCTGATGCTGGCGCGCGAGGTCCCCGTCGCGGTCGCGCGTGATCGCCTCGAGGGCGTCGCGCTGGCGAAGTCGCAAGGCGCCACCGTGATCCTGATGGACGACGGCTTCCAGAACCCGCGTCTGCACAAGGACGCCTCGCTGATCGTGATCGACAGCGAGCGCGGCCTCGGCAACGGCAAGGTGTTTCCCGCCGGTCCCCTGCGCGCGCCACTGCAGGCGCAGCTCGCGCGCACCGATGCGCTGGTCCTGATCGGCGACGGGCGTGCCGCGAACGATGTCGCGGCCGAGCTTGCCAAGCGCGACAAGCCGGAGCTGCGCGCACGGCTGAAGCCGAATGCGGCCTCGCTCGCGCAGCTCCTTGGCAAGCGGGTTTTCGCCTTCGCCGGCATCGGCGATCCCGAGCGCTTCTTCCGCGGCTTGCGCGCCAGCGGCATCGACGTCGCACGCACGCGCCGGTTTGCCGATCACCACATGTTCTCGGATGACGAGCTCGCCGCACTCGCGGTGCAGGCCCGGCGCGAGCAGCTCACGCTGGTGACCACGGAAAAGGATCTCGCGCGTCTGCGCGGCCGTGAGGGCGTGCCCGAGGGCATCGTGGCGTTCGCCGTGCAACTTGAGTTCGACGATCCGGCAAAGCTGCAGGAAGTGATCAGCGACCACCTGTACAGGGCGCGCGAGCGGCGGTTCAGCACACGTTGATCTCACACGTTAGGCCAGCGTCTCTGCCGTAGCGCCAAAAGCGAAGTGTCGCGGCTGACGAATTCTCTTCCGCACGTTTGGGACCTGATATAGCCTTTCATGAGAGCCGTCACCGGGACGTGCCGAACTCCCGGCAATCATCGGCGGCGTTTATGCCCACGGCGGGCCCTACCTTCATCATTTCAGATACGACGGCCGCAACGACCAGTTCGCGGCAAGGCAAGTTATTGCCAAGAGCACAGAGAGCAGATTCCAAGAGCACAGAGGAGAACATGCCATGCATTTTTGCCTCACCGGACAATACACATCACGCTCCCTCGAGGCCATTCTGGAAAATCCCACGACCGATCGCCAGGAGGCGGCTCGAAAACTCATCGAAGCGGCCGGCGGAAGGCTGATCTCGATGTACAGCGTTGCGGCCGACGGCCCCGGCGTTTTGGTGATTTTCGACGTGCCTGACCCGAGTGCCGCTCCGGCCATTTCCGGCCTGACCGTCGCGGCGGGCACCCTGCAGAACGTGAAACTGACTCGGCTGTTCACGCAGGACGAGATCAAGCAGGTCCGCCAGAACGCGGCAAGGCTGCGTTCTTCGTATGCCCCGCCTGGAAGCTGACATCCGGATCTGAAGCGAAGCCGCCGCGGCACCAAGCGGCGGCAACGTTCACGTCACAGCAACAATCAAGTTTGCAAGCCGAGGGCATCGTGCTGGGTTCGGCGCCATACGCCGACCGAACCTGCTTGCCAGCGGCCTTGGTAACGGCCTGCGACCGCCGTTCAGCATTCAGTCATGCTCACCACACCCCGACGGCCATTAACCCGACAATGGTCAGGCATGAGGCACAGGCTACCATGACAGTATAGCATTCGGGTGTATTCATTGCTTCCTCCCAATCTGTTGCCAAGTGCTTGGTCACTGCACGCGGGAGAGATCGCCGGTCCTCGGCCGCTTCAATTCGGCACGCCGCAACCGATTTTGCGCTGCGCGTCCGTCCTCTCATCCTCACCCTGAGCTGCAGGATGATTGTGCGCTTCGAGAGCTTCAGAGCGTTCGGCTGAGATCAGAAGCTGCTTCCGCATTTCAGCGAGGCGGGCGCGGCAATATTCACGATAGAGCAGGTCCAATATGGTGGGCATGATTCACCCCCATCGTTTGAATTTGATTTACAGATATTCCACCGCGCATTTTTCGAGGTGATCGTAGCCCGCCGGAGACTCTTCGATATGAGCCCGTTCACAGACTGCGCCAGTTCCAAAGCTCGATCGCCGTTTGGCTGACTTGATTGTCTGCGCGATAAAAGGAGCAGGGCTAATTACCTAACACGCAATATAGCAGCCCATTGTTTCACCAAGACTTCGTCAAACAACTTAAGAGCGCCGATTTGCGACAAAGAATCCAACTACAGCGTGAAATGACGAGCCACGGAGTGCAAGTAATCTTTGATGCAACGCGGATCGTACGGCGAAAATCATTTCGGCTGCGGGAATCGCGGTTCAGGTGCGCGCGCACATCGTCTCCATCCCAAGTCGCGCGAGAAGCTGCGCCCCTGTTGCAGGTGGCTGCGCTCTTGTCTCCCACGACCTCAACTCGGAAAGCATGCCCGGGCGGTCAGCGTCACCGGAGAGAGGTTGAGAATCTGCGGGAACGTGAATGCATAACTCGCGCTGACCTCGTTGCCGCATGCTGACGCAGAAAAGGTGAATGTCTCCGCAGGGAGCGTGAGGCCGAACGCCTGCTGCGCAGCGTAACTGGTGATGGCACTGCTGCTTGGGCAGAGCGTGCTGTTGACGGTTGCGCAACGCGCTGCCATTTCGCTCCCATGCTGGATTCCCAGCTGAGTCCAGAACAGCAGCCCGCATTCGATGATCCCAAATATGAACAGGAAGAACGCCGGAGCGGTCAGCGCAAATTCCAGCGCGGATGCGCCTCGATTGTCTTGCCATAGTGCCGCGAGTTTCACTGCAGCCTCGCAGTGGATTGCGCGCTGTAAGTGTATGTGGCCGCCACAATCTGGTAATCGATGATGGTATAGTACGTCGCCCGCGCCGAGACCGTCGTATACGTTCCAGCCTGCGCGCCGCCGGTGCAAACCGTCCCGCAGGTGACAGTGCTGACACCTGCACTCGTTGGGCATCCGCAAAATTGGACCGGCGGAGGTGAGGCGGTGATGTCCGTGGCGCTGGTGGCACTTCTTACGGCGTTCGAAATGCCGCTCGCGTTAAAGCCGCGCGCAATTGCGTATTGCGCTCCCGCTTGTGCGGCATTTTCGACCTGCATCTTGCGATACAGTGCAAGCCCGATGTCCGTTACGGAAACGACCATCAGGGACAGCACCGGGATCAAGATGCCGAATTCGGCGGCCGCAACGCCGCGTTTGTCGCTGACAGCAGCGCGCACGTGCCCTGTTAGAGAATCAAGCAACCGACGACGGCGCCTGGATGAGACGCTCTGAATTTGCATTGACCCAAACCTCATTCGATGAGCTGTGCGGTTTGCGAACCTATGGTCGCGGTGCCGAGCGCGGTGCAATTGACCTGGAGGTTCGACGTGCCGCTGAACGTCAGCGTGTCCGCGATGATCTTGGTGCAGGATGTGCTCGTGCCGTTGCCGCCGCTGAAGCTGAGATTGGCCTTTGGCAGATAGATGGCGCCGCCGAAATTCTGTGTGCTGCCACCGGTGAGATTGAAAGCAGTCCCGGCCGGCATATTGCGGTCGCCGTACATGACGATGCCTTTCGTGGGGCCGCTGGTTGGTGCCGTCAGGTTGATGGTCGCGTTGCTGCCGATCGAAGCGGTGCCCCAGTCGCTTCCCGAGCCTGTAAACACCAGGGTCACGCCGCTGCCCGCGATTGTGGCGTTTCCAGCGACGCTCAAGTTGGCCCCGTCCAGATAATAGATGCCTGGACTCAGATTCAGGACTGCGCCGGCATTGACCGTAATGCTGCCCATGTAGCAGCCGGGGTCGAGCGAGTTCGTTTTTCCGTTGGCGTTGACCGTAATCTTGGCGTTGGTGCAACTCGGCCTCGCGGGGGGAGAAACGTTGGCGTAGGGGTCGGCGACGGGCGATATGTGCGTCTTGATACCGTTGCTCGCCGTGATGCTGCTCGCGCCGGAGACGTCGCCAACCACTCCGACCTGATTTGCAGCGACGGAGGCGCTGCCGGCAACGTTGAGCGAGGGACTTGCACTCGAGTTGCTGTAAAGGTTGCACTTGATCAGGTTGAGCTGGTTGCCGCCGCTGACGTTGACGGCGGGACTTGCGCTCGAGTTGAGCGCAAGTACGCAGCCTGTCCCGGAATTTGGCAGGGCGACAGAGCGTGCGGTTATGAGCACAGGATCCGAGCCGAACAAGGCTGATAGCAGCCGCTGCTGCGGCTGACTCACGATGACTTCGATGGCCTGCGAATTCGAAGCATGATTGCCTGTCTTCGGTGGCTGGTTCACCGTGACCGTGACGTTGTTCGACCCGTTCGCGTAACCGTAGTTTGCCGTCACCGCCTTGGCTTCGGACAAGGGGTCGGTGCCCGCACTCGCCGCTGTCGCAGCGCTGACCGCGCCCGAGTCAGCCGCGCTCTGCATATTCTTGTGTTTGTAGTACCACCAGCCGACTTCCGTGCCGAGGCCCGCGGTGCCGACCAGGACCGGCATCAGCAGCGCCGAAATGAGCACATAGCTGCCCGACTGATCTCGGGCGAATCGTTGAAGCAGGCTAATCGTGCGTCCGCGCCGACGAGCATGATCCGCTGGGCACGATGATGCATCGAACGAACGGCTGCAAAGTCTCCGAGGGTCCATGCGCTTCTGCCCGCCTGCCACTTTTTCCCGCCACAATGTGGTGCAGACCGACTTAAATGAGGCCCAACGGGAGCGAGACAATTTTAGACATCAGCTGACATTCAGCCGACATTCATGGCCGTGCGCTATCGATATAGCTCCGATCAGGAGAATTCGATGAAATTGCGATCCGCGATCTTTGTCGCCAGCCTCGCATGTCTGCCGGTTTTGCCCGCGCTTGCTCAGACCTCCTCGCCGCCGCCTGCCGCCGCTCCGGCGAATCCGACAAGTGCGGTGCCGGTTCCCGCGACCAAGCGCGTCACGTGCCTCGCCACGGCGCAAAATCTGAAGGGACAGGACAAACGCGACCAGATGCAGCTCTGCATGGCGCAGGCGCGGGTCGACTGCCTCAAGCAGGCGGTTGATCAGAAGATCGTCGGCGAGGCCCGCAAGACTTTCATCAAGACGTGTGTGGGCGCGGATGGCCGGGAGCAGCAATAGACGCGCGGGCGGGGCCTTAGGCCTGCGGCTTCGGCACGCCGGGGAAATGCCGCTGGAGCACGGCGGCAGGCGTGGCGTAGGCTTCTTGCAGATCCACACTCCAGTACTTCAGTTCGTCGAGCGGGATGCGCGCGTCGGTGATGGCACAACGCACATAGGTGCCCGGCGAGATCACGCGGAAATCGCCGTCAAGATATTGCACCTGCGCTTCGCCATGGCCCGAGGGGCCGAACTTGTTCAGCACGGTCGAAAGTCTCCGTGGAAGGCCTCTCCGTGGAAAACCTTGGAGGGCATAATGTGTCGGGCTGGATGTAGCATAGATAGGGTGGCTTGTCCGCCCGGTAAACCCACCGGTTTGTGATGTTTTGGCGCCGTTTCCGCGTGATAGTGCTTGGACGAAGGATCTTGACGCAGGGTCCGATGCGCCTTCGACTGACCGCCCTGTTCCTGACGCTCCTGACGTCGGCCGCGCACGCCGCGCCGGTGCCGCAGCAGGTCGACATCCCGCTGTCGTCGGGCGTCCTGCATGCGCAGCTCTACAAGCCCGAGGGCGAGGGGCCTTTTCCGGCCGTGATCGCGCTGCACGGCTGCGGCGGGCTCAGTGGCCATTCCGATTCCGTCCTGCCGCGCTATCGCGACTGGGCGGAGCGGCTGCTGAGGGCCGGCAATGCGGTGCTGCTGCCTGACAGCTACGGCTCGCGCGAGCTCGGGCCGCAATGTCGCGTCAAGGAGATGCACGTTAAGGCGCGCCGTGAACGCGTCACCGACATCGCGGCGTCACGCGCCTGGCTGATGAAGCAGAACTGGGTGGCGCGCGACCGCGTCAGCCTGATCGGCTGGGCCAACGGCGCCAGCGCGCTGCTCTGGGCGGTGCGGCCGCAGAGTGCCGCCCGCGATCTGGACCCGGATTTCCGTGCCGCGGTCGCCTTCTATCCCGATTGCCGGATCTCCGCCGGCCTCGGCTGGAGCACGCGGGTGCCGACCCTGGTGCTGATCGGCGCCAATGACGACGTCTCGTCGCCGCCGGCCTGCCGCCAGATGGTGGATGGCGCGCGCGGCCGCAGCGCGCTTGCGCGCATCGTGGTCTATCCCGGCGCTTATCACGATTTCGACCGCGCCAACACGCCACTGCACGCAGCCGCCGGCGGCACCGACGTAGCCGCGCCCGAGCATGGTCATCTCGGCACCGATATGCAGGCCCGCGCGGAATCGCAGAAGGACGTCGCGGAATGGCTGGCGCGGTGATCGCGGCGCCGTAGCCCGAACGAGCGAAGCGACATTCGGGGAGGTCGGTCCCGCAGATCGCGGCGCTCATGCGGACCACAAATCTGGAAGCGGGGCCGCCCGAGGAACAACATCAGGCGGACAGCGTCGCATCGACCACCGCCCTGTACGGACCATGATGGCCGACCGGCATCTACGGATCGCGCGCGGCGCCGTTTTTCAGCACATGGCCATGCCATCATTCGACCACGATGTCGACTAAACGCGTGTCATATGCGTAGCCGTATCGTCCTGTTCGCCTCCGCCCTGATCGTCTTCACCGTCGCGATCTTCCTGTTTGAAGCCCACGCCGGCGCGCCACAGCTCGTGCCGGAACATTGCGGCTTCTGGACCACGATCGACGCGGGGTTGTCGTGTAGGTAGAGCCGTAATACCTCCACATGCTCCGTCATTGCGAGCGCAGCGAAGCAATCCAGAGTCTCTCCACGGAGGGATTCTGGATTGCTTCGTCGCTTCGCTCCTCGCAATGACGAGCTTGTGGCTACGCTGGTTCCTACACACTCTCTGTCATCGCCCGGCTTGGGCGCCCCAGTACGCCGAGACGTCTGTGATTCACCGACAAGCCGCGGCGTACTGGCTTCCCCGCATCCGCGGGGAATGACACCGAGACCCGCGCCTAAAATAGGCTACCCTGATCCACCGGTTTGGCCACGCGCTTCGGCGCGGGCTTTGTCTCCTGTGCGGCCGGCTTCTGTTGCGCCGGGGCGCGCTTCGCCGCAGGCGCCGGGCGGTCCGCATCCGCAGTCGCGGCCACGCGGCCATCGGCAAATTCGATCTCGAGCCGCGCATTCGGTCCGACGCTGTCGGCCGCATGCAGGGGGTGGCCGGTTTCATCGCGCACCAATGCAAAGCCGCGCGCGAGCACGCTGCGGTAGGATAGCGCGGAGAGCAGCTTGCCGCTGTTCGCGACACGCGCATCGAGCCGTTGCAGCAGGGTGACGAGCGCGCGTTGCGCGCGCTCGGACAGCCGATGCGTGCGCTCGCGCTGGCGGAGAATCGCGTTGCGCTGGGCCTGCGCGTTGGAGAGCTTTGAGGCGCGCAGGCGAAGCTCGAGCCCGGCAAAGTGGTCGCGCCGCCGCCGCAGCAGCGAGCGCGCGGAGAGGCCGAGCCGCTCGCCGCAAACAGTGAGGCGGTGATCGGCCTGCGCGATCTGGCCGTGCAGCACCCGCAGCGTCAGCTTGGCGCTGGCGGCCGTAAACCTGCGGAAATGCGCGTGCGTGTTGGCCTTGAGGCCACGGGGCAGGGACGCGCCCGCCGAGTCCAGCCGCTGCCGCGGGATCGCGAGCAGGTCGCCGGCCGCCGGCAGCGCGCGCGCGGCCGCGCGCAGCTCGTTGCGGCGGTTTTCATGGCCGCGCTGCCAGCAGGCGCGGGTGCGGCGGGCGAGATCGGCGACCTCGACGAACAAGTCGCTGCGCACCGGCACCGCCATCTCGGCCGCCGCCGTCGGCGTCGGCGCGCGCTTGTCGGCGACGAAATCGATCAGCGTGATGTCGGTCTCGTGCCCGACCGCCGAGATCAGCGGGATCATGCTGTCGGCCGCCGCGCGCACCACGATCTCCTCGTTGAACGACCAGAGATCCTCCAGCGAGCCGCCGCCGCGCGCGACGATCAGGACATCGGGTCGCGGAATCCTGCCGCCTTCGGGCAGCGCGTTGAAGCCGCGGATCGCGGCCGCGACCTGCTCGGCCGAGCCTTCGCCCTGCACCTTGACCGGCCACACCAGCACGCGGCGCGGAAAGCGATCCTCCAGCCGATGCAGGATGTCGCGGATGACCGCGCCGGTCGGCGACGTCACGACGCCGATCACCTCCGGCAGCCAGGGCAGCAGCTGCTTGCGGGCCTCGTCGAACAAGCCTTCGGCGGCGAGCTTCTTCTTGCGCTCCTCCATCAGCGCCATCAGCGCGCCGATGCCGGCCGGCTCCAGCGCCTCGATGACGATCTGGTATTTGGAAGAGCCCGGATAGGTGGTGAGCTTGCCGGTGGCGATGACCTCGAGCCCCTCCTGGGGCTTGAACCGCATGCGGCTGTGCACGCCCTTCCAGATCACCGCCTCGATCTTGGCGCTCTCGTCCTTGAGCGCGAAATAGCAATGGCCGGAGGAGTGCGCCCCGCGAAAGCCGGAGATCTCGCCGCGGACCCGGACATGGCCAAAGGCGTCCTCGACCGTCCGCTTCAGGGACAGCGAGAGCTCGGAGACGGTGAATTCGGGCGCGTTGAGCAGTTGTTCCGCAGGCGGCATCTAGCAAACGATTCGGCATTTTGGGGTCAGACCCGACGTTAAGGATTTTCGCGCCCCGGCGCCAATCCGGATATTGATCGGGAGAGTACTCTGTGATATAGAGTTATCTATTGTTTGATGAGTTTCGGGAGATGAGCCATGGCGATCCGGCTGCTGCGCGGCGTTTTGACCGGCCTGAAATGGGCCTTGTGTGCCGTCGGCGGCGTGGCGCTGATCCTGGGCGCCATGATCGCAACGCCGCTGGAGCGGCCGCCCGAGATGCGATCGGTCTCGGATTCAGCCAAAGGCATCGACTGGTCCACGTTGCCACCGCTCGAACGCTTTCAGGCCCGCGATGGCACCTGGATCGGTTATCGCCACTATGCGCCGAAAGGCCCGGAGACGGGCCGCGGCGCGATTTTCATCCATGGCTCCTCCGGCTCCAGCGGCACCGTCAATCACGCGCTGACCCATGCGATCGCCGCGCGCGGGGTGGAGACCTGGGCGCTGGACATCCGCGGCCATGGCGGCTCCGGCACGCGCGGCGACATCGGCTATGTCGGCCAGCTCGAAGACGACCTCGTCGACTTCGTCGCTCATGTCCGCAGGAACGCACCTGATCTGCCGCTGATCCTGATCGGCCATTCCGCCGGCGCCGGCTTCTCGCTGCGCGTTGCCGCGACACCGATCATGCAGGACATGTTCGTCCGCACCGTGCTGCTCGCGCCCTATCTCGGCTATGACGCGCCGACCAACAGGCCGAAGGCCGGCGGCTGGGCCAACATGGACCTCCCACGCTTCCTCGGCCTGACCGCGCTGCGCAGGCTCGGGATCGACTGCTGTTCGCAGCTTCCGGTGCTGGCCTTGGCCGTGCCGGCGAGTTCGGCGAAATACCTCACCTCGACCTATTCCGACCGCCTGATGCGCAATTTCGCGACGCGCGGCTACCGCATCGATCTACCGGCAACGACACGCCCGATCACGATCTTCGGCGGCGCCGAGGACGAAATGATGATCTCGGACAAATATGCGGAAGCCGTGCAGGCGGTGAAGCCATCGGTTGACGTCAAGATCATCGACGGCATCAACCACATGGGCATCGTCACCAATCCAAAGGCCGTCTCCGCGATCGCCGAAGATGTGGCGACGCGCGGGGCAGGGCAGTCATGATCGACAGCAAGGAGGCGTCCGCGGCGCTGGCCGATATCGACGACATCGTCCGGCGCGTGAAGCAATCGCAGCTCTATGACCTGGCGAGCATCGCTGCCGTGTGGTGGGGCGTGTTGGTCTTTGCAGGGAATGTCGTGACCTGGCTCTGGCCGGTCTACGCAGTCTATGCCTGGGTTGCCGTAGACGTCATGGGCGTCGGCGGTCTGGTTGCGCTTCGCTTGTTCAATCCACCACATCACCCGCATGGTGCGGCCTTCGGCATCAGGCTGCTCCTGGTGTTCGTGTTGTTCTTCGCCTTCGGTTATCTCTGTACCAATGTGATCGGCCATTTCGGGCCACGCCAGTTGGGTGCGTTCTGGCCGCTCTACTTCATGCTGTTCTACGCGCTGGCGGGTCTCTGGTTCGGTTACGCCTTCGTTGCGATTGGTCTCGGCATTTCGGCGCTGACGTTGATCGGCTTCTTCTACATCGGTGAGGCGTTTCCGCTCTGGATGGCGTTCGTCAATGGCGGCGGTCTAATCATCGGCGGCCTCTGGATGCGGCGGAGCTAGAATTGGCCGAGCTCGACGACATCATCCACCAGCCGCTGCGGCTGAAGATCATGGCGGCGCTGAACGCGCTGCCGCAGTCGACCGGCCTGGAATTCGCGCGGCTGAAGAAGCTCACCGGCGCCACCGACGGCAATCTCGGCGCACATATCGAGACCTTGGCCAAGGCGGGGTACGTTTCCGTCGACAAGGCCTTCGTCGGCAAGAAGCCGCAGACCACGGTCACCGCAACCGCCGTCGGCCGCGGCGCCTTCGCGCGGCATGTCGCGACGTTGCAGGAGATCATCGCGGGGAAGCAGGTCTGATCGTCCGAAGCTGGCGCGAACTCTTACCCTCCCTGGAGGGGGCCCTCCAGGGGAGGGTAAGAGCGGCTCGACGCGGCGGCCTGGAATGGCGGGAGTACGGGGGCCAGCCCCCTTGAGACCGACCGCGATTCGTGCGACCGACGCCGCAAGCCCACCCCATTTTCTGAGCCATCGATGCACATTCTCCTGCTCGGTTCCGGCGGCCGCGAACATGCCCTGGCATGGAAGATCGCAGCCTCCCCTCTGGTGACCAAATTCTGGTGCGCGCCCGGCAATGCCGGCATTGCGCGGGAGGCGGAGTGCGTGGCGCTCGATGTCGCCGACCACGCCGCGGTGATCGAGTTCTGCAAAAAGAACGCGGTCGAGCTCGTGGTGGTCGGCCCGGAGACGCCGCTGGCGGCCGGCATCGTCGACGACCTCACCGCCGCCGGCATCAAGGCGTTCGGGCCTAGCAAGGCGGCCGCCCAGCTCGAGAGCTCCAAGGGGTTCACCAAGGCGCTCTGCACCGAATTCGGCATCCCGACCGGTGCCTATGAGCGATTCACCAATGCCGAGGACGCGCGCGCTTACGTGCAGAGCCAGGGCGCGCCAATCGTGGTCAAGGCCGATGGGCTGGCCGCCGGCAAGGGCGTCGTGGTCGCCAAGACCGTGCGCGAAGCCGAGGACGCTATCGCCATGATGTTCGAGGGGGCGTTCGGCGAGGCCGGCGCTGAAGTCGTGATCGAGGAATTTCTGGCCGGCCGCGAGATCAGCTTCTTCGCGCTGTGCGACGGCGAGACCGCGATCCCGCTGGCTTCCGCCCAGGACCACAAGCGCGTGTTCGACCATGATGTCGGCCCCAACACCGGCGGCATGGGCGCCTATTCGCCGACGCCGCTGGTCACGCCTGCGATTCACGACGCGATCATGGCAAAGATCATCCTGCCGACGGTATCAGGCATGAAGCAGCGCGGCACGCCGTTTCGCGGCGTGCTCTATGCCGGGATCATGCTGACGACGCAGGGTCCCAAACTGTTCGAGTTCAATGTCCGCTTCGGCGATCCCGAGTGCCAGGTGCTGATGCTGCGCATGATGAGCGACATCGTGCCCGCCTTCCTGGCAGCCTGTGACGGGCAGCTGAAGAATTTCGATCTGCGCTGGCATCCGGAATCCGCGATCACCGTTGTGATAGCGGCGAAGGGCTATCCGGGCGACTACCAGAAGGGCACGCGCATCCGGGGGCTCGATGACGCCGCCAAGGTCGACACCGTCGAGATCTTCCACGCCGGCACCGTGGCGAAAGATGACGCGATCCTCGCCAATGGCGGCCGCGTGCTCAATGTCTGCGCGCTCGGCAAGACCGTGACCGAGGCGCAAGGCCGTGCCTATCAGGCCGTCGACCGTATCGACTGGCCGGAAGGCTTCTGCCGCCGCGACATCGGCTGGCAGGCGGTGGAAGCGGAGAAGGCCAAGAATAGCAAGACATAGCTCGTCTTCCGGACGGCAGCTCGAAGCTTTGGTGCCACCGCGCCGCCACATCGACAATCCAGATATGTGTAATCAGCGGTTGGGGTTAGCTGCCCCGCCGATAATACCGCTACTGTGCATGGGTTGTTTTCGACAATTTACGTTGTCGGCCGCCCCCCGGGACTGACCAATAAGGATGCAAGAAGATGTCCGACCTCGCCGATCTCTATCCGGGCTTTGCTGCCGAATGGATCGATACCTCCTTCGGCCGCATCTTCGCCCGCGTCGGCGGCAGCGGGCCGCCGCTTCTGCTCCTCCATGGCTTCTCCGAGACCCATGTGATGTGGCACCGCGTCGCGCCGCAGTTGGCCGACAGGTTCACGCTGATCATTGCCGACCTGCCGGGCTATGGCTGGTCCGACATGCCCGCCAGCGATGCGCTGCATATCCCCTACAGCAAGCGCGCCATGGCTAAAGCTATGGTCGAGGTGATGGAGCGCCTCGGCCATGTCCATTTCGCGCTCGCCGGCCACGACCGCGGCGGCCGCGTCGCCTACCGCCTCGCGCTCGACCATCCCGGCCGGCTGTCGCGCCTGGCCGTGCTCGATATTCTGCCGACCTACAATTACTGGGAGCGAATGAACCGCGCCTACGCGCTGAAGATCTACCACTGGACCTTCCTGGCGCAGCCCTATCCGCTGCCCGAGACCCTGATCGCGAGCAATGGCGAGTTCTTCCTGCGCTTCAAGATGGCGAGCCAGACCAAGTCGAAGACGTTGGAGGCGATCGACGAGCGCGCGCTCGAGCACTACCTCGCCCCGTTCCGCGATCCCGCCCGGGTGCATGCGATGTGCGAAGACTATCGCGCCGGCGCCTATTTCGACTACGACCTCGACAAGGCTGATTTCGAGGCCGGCAAGAAGATCACCATTCCCATGCTGGCGCTGTGGGGCAATGCCGGCATCGCCCAGGCCGCCGCCACCCCGCTCGACACCTGGACGCAATGGGCCACGAATGTCGCGGGCATGCCGGTGGATTCCGGCCACTTCCTCACCGAGGAGAACCCGGACGCCACCGCGAGGGCGTTGCGCAAGTTCTTCCTCGCGGATTAGCGCCGCTCGCGAAAGAACTCCCGCAGCAGCCGCGCCGCCTCGCTCTCGCCGACGCCGGAATAGACGTCCGGCGCATGATGGCAGGTCGGGGAAGCAAAGAACCGCACGCCGGACTCGACCGCGCCGCCCTTCGGGTCGGTGGCGCCGTAATAGAGCCGTCTCACTCTTGCAAAGGAGATCGCGCCCGCACACATGGTGCAGGGCTCCAGCGTCACGTAAAGGTCGCAGTCGACGAGGCGCTCGCTGCCGATCTTCTTCGCCGCCTCGCGCAGCGCAATGATCTCGGCATGAGCCGTCGGGTCATAATCGGTCAGCGTCCGATTGGCGGCGGTGGCGATGACCTCGTAATTGCGGACCACGACGCATCCGATCGGAACTTCGCCCGATTTTCCGGCATTTTCGGCCGTCTTGAGCGCCAAATCCATGAAAGAAGGGGCTTTCATGCCTCGTATCATCGCCAGAAACCTGCTACTAGCTCCGCCTTCAGCAAGAGTGAATACCGATTTTGCCTGAGCATGCGGCTCGGAACGAGCGCGCACAATGCTTTCTGGCTACCTCTGAGTGAGATTATTCATGCCTCGCGACAGCGACAAAGACAATGATTCCCGCGGCCGGCGTGATCGTGGCCCGTCCACGGGCCGTACCGGCAAGCCCCGGGGACCGGACAAGAAATTCGCCAAGCGCAGCTTCGAGAGCAAGGGCGACCGCGACAGCCGTCCGCCTCGCGAGGGGCGTGAGGGCCGCCCGCTTCGCCGCCGCGAGGAGGGCGATGCGCCGCGCCGCGATTTCAGCGACCGTCCGCGCTTCAAGCGCGACGACCGCGGCGGAGAGGGCCGCGGCGAGCGCAGCTTCAAGCCGCGTGGCGACCGTCCGTTTTCCGATCGCCCTTCGCGCGATGGCGAGAAGCGGTCGTCTGGGCCGCGCGGTGATCGCCCGTCCTATGGGCGTGACGACCGTCCGCCGCGCGGCCGTGATCGCGACGATTCCCGCCCGGCCGGCCGCACCGGCGAGAAGAAATTTGGCGACAAGCGTCCTTACGCTCCGCGCGGCGACCGTCCGGAACGCAAGTTCGAGGGCGAGCGGAAGTTTTCGCGAGGCGGACCCGAGCGCGACCGCGGAGATCGCGCCGATTCAAAGCCGTGGCAGAAGCGCGACGATCGTCCGCGCGGCGATCGCCCGCGCAAGGATTTTGGCAAAAACTTCAGCGGCCGTGATCGCGGCGAAGAGAAGCCCTGGCAGAAGCGTGACGACCGCCGCGAAGGCGGCCGCGGGGATGATCGCCCGCGGTTCTCGCGATCGCGTGACGATCGTGCATCGGGCGGCGATCGTCCATTTCGTGAGCGGCCCAAATTCGACCGGCCACGCGAGGATCGCGCAAAGTTCGACCGGCCCCGCCGTGACAGCGATGGCGAACGTGGCGGGCGCGGTGGTGACCGCCCGAAATTCGCTCGTCCACGCGAGCGCTCCGAGGGCCGCTCCGACTGGCACGAGCACCCGCGCAGTGAAGGTCATTCTCGTGATCGTCCGCGCCGCGCGAACGAGGACGACAGCAGGATCTTCGAGAAGCGCCCCGCCTTTGGCGGCCGCGGTGCCTATCGCGAGCGCGATCGCGACTTCGAGGGGCGGCCGCGCCGTGAAGACGCGCCGAAGCCGAAGAAGGCCGGCGAGCGCATCGCAAAAGTGCTGGCGCGCGCGGGCCTCGCTTCGCGCCGCGACGCCGAGGAGATGGTCACGCAGGGCCGCGTCACCGTCAACGGCCGGGTGATCAACTCGCCCGCGCTCGACGTGACGCAGAACGACGTGGTCGCGGTCGACGGCAAGCCGTTGCCGCCGCGCGAGCGGACGCGGCTGTTCCTCTATCACAAGCCGCGCGGATTGATGACGACGCATGACGACCCCGAGGGGCGTCCGACCGTGTTCGACAATTTGCCCGAAGGTCTGCCGCGCCTGATCAGCGTCGGCCGGCTCGACTTCAATACCGAGGGCCTGTTGCTGCTGACCAATGACGGTGGCCTCGCGCGTACGCTTGAGCTGCCCGACACCGGCTGGCTGCGCCGCTACCGTGTCCGCGCCCATGGCGACGTCACCCAGGCCCAGCTCGACGAGCTCAAGCACGGTATCGAAATCGAGGGCGTCAAATACGGTCCGATCGAAGCGACGTTGGAGCGGGACCAAGGCGCCAATGTCTGGCTGGTGTTCGCGATCCGCGAGGGCAAGAACCGCGAGGTGCGCAACGTCTGCGCCCATCTCGGGCTCGAGGTGAACCGGCTGATTCGCGTCTCCTACGGCCCATTCCAGCTCGGCGAGATTCCCGAGGGCCAAGTCGAGGAGATCAAGTCGCGCGTGCTGCGCGACCAGCTCGGCGACAACGTGATCGAGAAGTCGGGCGCCGAGTTCGACGTGCCCGCAAAATCCGCTACGCGCGACGACGACGCACCGAAGAAGCCGATGAAGCGCGCCGTGATCAACGACCGCAAGGGCCGCCGCGTGCTGGTGCAGCGTACTGGCAGCGAGGAGGCGCGCGAGCGCAACGAGTTGGAAGCAAGCGGCTATGGCCCGCCGCGCCGCCCCAAGCGCGGCTATCACGGCAAGCGCGATTTGAAGCCGCAGGAGGACTAGTTGCGCGTCGTCGGCGGTCGTTTGAAGGGGCGCAATCTCGCCTCACCGTCCTCGCGTGACATCCGCCCCACGGCGGACCGCCTGCGCGAGTCCGTGTTCAACATCCTCGTGCACGCCTATGACGATCCGATTGAGGACGCGCGCGTGCTCGATCTCTTCGCCGGCACCGGCGCGCTCGGCATCGAGGCGTCGTCGCGCGGCGCGAAGTTCACGCTGTTCGTCGATACTGGCGCCGAGGCCCGCGCGGTGCTCCGCAATAACGTCGAAGCGCTTGGCCTAGGTGGCGTCACAAAAGTCTATCGCCGCGATGCGACCGATCTAGGTCCCGCGCATCCCGTCGAGCCCTTCTCGCTGGTGTTCCTCGATCCACCCTATGGCAAGGGTTTTGCCGAGAAGGCGCTGGCGAGCTTGCGCGATGGCGGCTGGCTCACGCCGGGCGCGCTGCTCGTGGTGGAGGAGGCGAAGGCCGCGCATTTCGTGACGCCTGAGGGTTACGAAGAATTGGAGCGGCGGGTTTATGACGACACGGAGTTCGTGTTTCTGAAGAGGCCGTAGTCCCGCTGCCGTAGGGTGGGCAAAGCGAAGCGTGCCCACGGCTTCTAGCGCGATCAAGAAAAGAGGATGGGCACGGCGCTTTGCGTCTTTGCCCACCCTACGAGAGCTCGGATCACCGCCGGCCGAACAGCTTCTCCACATCGCTCAGCTTCAGCTCGACGTAAGTCGGACGGCCGTGATTGCACTGACCGGAGTTCGGGGTGTCCTCCATCTCGCGGAGCAGGGCGTTCATCTCCTCCGGCCGCAGCCGGCGGCCGGCGCGGACCGAGCCGTGGCAGGCCATGGTGGCGGCGACATGCATCAGGCGACGCTCCAGCGGCAATGCTTCGTCCCATTCGGCCATGTGCTCGGCGAGATCGCGGAGCAGCCCGCCTGCATCGGTCTTGCCCAGCAGCGACGGCGTCTCGCGCACCGCGACCGCGCCGGGGCCGAAAGATTCGATGGCGAGACCGAACGACGCCAGCTCCTCGTTCCGATCGAGCAGGCGCTCCACCGTGGCCTCATCCATTTCGACGATCTCGGGGATCAACAGGATCTGCCGCTGCACGCCATTCGCCGAAAGCGAAGCCTTCAGCCGCTCATAGACGATGCGCTCGTGCGCGGCATGCTGGTCGACGATGATGAGGCCATCGCGGGTTTGCGAGACGATGTAGGTCTCGTGGATCTGGGTGCGCGCGGCGCCAAGCGGGCGGTCGACGAAGTCGCTGACGGGCTGCGTCTCGATCCGCACGTCCGCACTGGGTGCACCGACATCGAATGCGGCTTGCGCGCGCTCGGCGAAGGCCGGAGCCGCTGAACCTTCGAAGGACGCGATCGGCGCGGCTGGAGCGGATGGCGAGGCTCGCCAATCCCAGCTTGCCGGGCGCGGCGTGAAAGCGAGCCGGAACGAAGAGAGCGCGCTCTCGCCGCCATTGGCGGCGGTGCGCCGGCCCTCCCGCGCAAGCCCTTCCTTCAACCCATGCACGATCAGTGCGCGCACCAGCCCGGCGTTACGGAAGCGCACCTCGGTCTTGGCCGGATGCACGTTGGCGTCGACCTCTCGCGGATCGAGCGTGACGAACAGCGCCACCACGGGATGGCGGTCGCGGGGCAGGTAGTCGGAATAGGCCGCGCGCACCGCGCCGAGGATCAGCTTGTCGCGAACCGGACGGCCGTTGACGAAGAGATATTGCCCGAGCGCGTTGGCTTTCGTCAGTGCGGGCGCCGCGGCATAGCCGGCAACGACAACGTCCTCGCGCTCGGCATGAACCTCGATGGCGTGGCTGCGAAACTCCGCGCCCAGAATATCGCCGAGCCGCGTCAATCGTCCCGCCGCGCCGGGCAGCGCCGCTGCCCAGGTCACCGGCGCGCGCTCCTCGCCCGCGAGCGTGAAGGCGATATCGGGCCGGGCCATCGCCAGCCGCCGCACCACCTCGCGAATCGCCTCGCCCTCGGTGCGGTCGGTCTTCAGGAATTTCAGCCGTGCCGGCGTCGCATAAAAGAGATCGTCGACCTCGACCCGCGTGCCATGCGCGAGCGCCGCCGGCATGATCTCGGACTTCTCGCCGCCCTCGACCGTGAGCGCCCAGGCGTGCGGCTCGCTGGCGTGCCGGGTGGTGATGGAAAGACGCGCGACGGACCCGATCGAGGGCAGCGCCTCGCCGCGGAACCCCAGCGTGCGGATCTGCAGCAGATCTTCGTCGTCGAGCTTGGAGGTGGCGTGGCGCTCGACTGCGAGTGCGAGATCCTTTGCGGTCATGCCGCCGCCGTCATCGGTGATGCCGATCCGCCGCCGCCCACCGCCGTCAGTGAAAACGTCGATGCGGCTGGCGCCGGCATCGATCGCGTTCTCGACGAGCTCCTTGACCACGCTCGCCGGGCGCTCGACCACCTCGCCGGCGGCGATGCGGTTAACGATCTGTTCGGGAAGTTGGCGGACGGGCATGGGTTCACTCGGCGAATGTCCCAGTCTAGCGCCGCCTCGCAACAAATGCATGGGGAAGGTCGCGCTTCCCACATACCAGATGTGGGAAATCCAGCGCTTCTGGCAGGCCCGATGAATGCGGCGTGCGTGCACGAGCCGCCGTATATGAGGAGCACAATTCCGCGAAACCGCCGCGAAATCCCTAAACGATCAACACACCACGCGGCTTGCATCACGACCGCGCCGTTCGAACTCTCTTCGCGATGAACCGGTTCGGTGCAGGCGAGCGGCGCAGGAAGCAGCCGAACCGTCGTCGCGAAAAATCCAGGAGAAATGGATGAAATTGGTGAAGACCTCTGTGATCGCATGCGCTCTCTCGGCCCTGATTGCGACGCCCGTTCTTGCGCAAGGTACGTCATCTGGCGCCAGGCCGGGCGGCACCGTGCAAAGCAAACCCATGCAGGGCGGCGCGTCAGGAAACGAGGATGAGGACCTCGGCGCACAGCAGGGAGCCGCGGGCGAGAAGGTCGGCATGAAGTCGACCAAAGGCACCAAGGGCGCCGCCGGAACCACGGGCAGCGCGACGCACAAGGGCACGGCCGACGATTCCGTTTCGGGCGGTGCCGCGACCGGCAAGCGCTACTGACGCTAGCGCATGATCAGCAAAAGTGTGCAGCGGGTTTCCGCAAAGATCATGCTCAAACAATGACCTAAAGCGCGATGACGATTCATCCTGATCTCATCGCGATTTGGTCTGCGAAACGGCAAACCTCCGGTCGCTTGGCGGCCGGAGGTTTTTCGACAATCAGTCAATCGTCGAATCCGCGCCCGCGCTTCGCCTTAACGTCGCTGCGGCGCTTCTTGCCCTCGAGCCGGCGCTGCTTGGACGCGAAGGTCGGCCGTGTCGCCCGCCGCGGGATCGGGCGGACCATCGCCTCGCGCAGCATCTCGGTGAGCCGGTCGATGGCATCCTGCCGGTTGCGCTCTTGGGTGCGGAAGCGCTGGGCGTGGATCACGATCACGCCGTCCTTGGTCATGCGCTGTCCGGCGATGCGGGCAAGCCGGATGGCGGCATCCTCCGGCAGGGTCAGTTTGCGCGTGTCGAAGCGCAGTTGCGCCGAGGTCGCGACCTTGTTGACGTTCTGCCCGCCGGGCCCGGAGGCGCGGACAAAGCCGATCTCGATGTCGTCCTCGTCGATGACGAGATCGCGGGATATCCGCAGCATGATGGCACCATTCGTGATGTCCGGACATATCGCGGACGTCCAGGTTCGGCAATGGTGCATCTGGAACGCAAATGGCCGGGACGAGCCCGGCCATTTCAGGAGACTTTTTACCGGACCGTCAGTTTGACTTCGTCGCAGGTACGGCCGCCGGTTGTGCGGCGGCCTGCGGCGCGCGGCCGACGACGACGGTCAGAAGGCCCTGGCCCCACAAGCGCTTGGCGGCCGCCTTGGCGTCGTCCAGCGTCACGGCATCGACGATGGCGTTGCGCTTCTCGATATAGTCGATCGGCAACTTGTCCTGCTGATACTGCAACAGCGCCTGCGCCAGCTTGGAGGACGTGTCGAGTGCCAGCATCTGCGAGCCCTTGAGGTAGGACTTGGCTTCGTCGAGCTCCTTCTGTGTCGGGCCCTCCTCGGCGATGCGCCGGACTTCCTTCTCGAGGGCGTCGATGGTGTCGCCGGCGCGGTCGGCGCGCGTGCCGGTATTACCGATGAAGAGCGCCGAATGCTCCATCCAGAGCAGCGATTCGTACACGGAATAGGCCAGCCCGCGCTTCTCGCGGACCTCGCGATAGAGCCGGGAGGACAATCCACCACCGCCGAGGATGTGGTTGACGACATAGGCTGCCATGAAGTTGGGATCGCTGCGCTTCAGCCCGGGGCCGCCGAAGGTGATCACGGTCTGCGGCACGTCGAGGGTCACGAAGGCGCGCTGCGGCGGCTTTGCGGCCTCGACGTCCGCGACCGGCGTGAGGTTGGCCTTGACGGGGAGGGCGCCAAAGGTGTGGTCGAGCAGCTTGCCGAGCGTGGCCGGATCGATGTCGCCGACGACCGCGATCTTCAACCCATCCTTGGCGAGCACGCGGCCGACATAATCCTTCATGTCGGCGACCGTGATGGTCGGCACGCTGTCGAGGTTGCCGTTGCTCTGCCGGCCGTAGGGATGGCCGCCGAAGGCGACCTCCAGGAACTTGCGGCTCGCCAGCGACGTCGGATTGGTGGTCTCGCGGCGCAGCCCCGAGACGACCTGCGAGCGGATGCGCTCGACGTCGGCCGCATCGAAATGCGGCGAGGTCAGTGCCATCCTGAGCAGGTCGAAAGCCTCATCCTTGTTGTCGCGCAGCATGCGCAGGCTGCCACGGAGGGTATCGCGGGTGGCGTTGAACGAGAGCTCGATGGCGCGGCGGTCGAGCCGTTCATGGAACGTCTTGGAGTCGAGATCGCCGGAGCCTTCGTCCAGGAGGTCGCCAACCATGTTGGCGACGCCCGACTTGTCTGGGGGGTCCTGGGCCGAGCCGCCGGCGAAGGAATATTCCATGGCGATCAGCGGCACGGTTGCGTCCTGCACGAACCAGGCTTCGATGCCGCCCGGAGAGATCAGGTGCTGGATCTTTGCGGCTGCATACGACGGCGACACCGCAGCCAGTGCGAGGGCCGCGCCGGTAACGAAGGACAGCGCGAAATGTCTTGTTCGCAGGAAGCGCCTTGCGCGAAGGAGGGAATAGGTCACGAACGCTTCTCCTCGCGCTTGGCGGTGGCGGTGTCCTTGATCAGATAGCCCGTCACCGAGCGCTTCTTCTCGAGCCATTTCTGCGCAACGGCGCGAACCTGCTCGGCCGTGACCGCGCGGATGCGGTCGGGCCAGCTCCTGATATCCTCGATCGACAGACCCGTGGTCAGCGCGCCGCCATACCAGCGCGCCAGCACCGCCTGGTTGTCCTGGGCGTAGATCGCTTCCGCGATAAGCTGGGTCTTGACCCGCTCCAGGTCCTCGGCGCGGATCGGGTTCTGCGCGACATTGGCGATGACGCCATCGACCGCCTGCTCGACCTCGGCGAAGCTGACACCGGGCTTCGGCGCGGCCGAGATCGCGAACTGGGTCGGGTCGAGCGAGATGCTCGAATAGCTGGCGTTGGCGGAGACCGCGAGCGGCTTGTCGACGACGAGGGCGCGGTAGAGATAGGAATTGCTGCCGCTGCCCATCAGCTGCGCGAGCACGTCGAGGGCCGCGCTCTCGCCGGCCGCAGCGGTCGTCGCCGAGGGCACCAGGTAATAGCGCCGCATGTTCGGCTGCTCGACGCGCGGGTCGGCCAGCGTGACGGTGCGCGGGGCGGCCGGCTCCGGCTCCTGCGGACGAACGCGCCGCGCCGGGATGGCGGGCTGGGCCGGGATGGAGCCGAAATTGCGCTCGACCAGCGGGCGGACATCGGCGGCGTCGACGTCGCCGGCGATCACCAGGATGGCGTTGTTCGGCGCGTAGAAGCGGCGGTAGAAGGCGAGCGCATCCTCGCGATCGAGCTTCTCGATCTCCTGATGCCAGCCGATCACCGGCCGGCCGTAGGGATGATTGAGATAGAGCGCGGCCATGATCTGCTCGTTCAGCCGCGCGTCCGGATTGTTGGCGACGCGCATGTTGTACTCTTCGAGCACGACGTCGCGCTCGGGCAGCACGTTCTCGTCCTTGAGGATGAGGCCGGTCATGCGGTCGGCCTCGAACTCCATCATGGTCGGCAGCTGCTCGCGCGGAACGCGCTGGTAGTAGTTGGTGTAGTCGACCGAGGTCGAGGCGTTCTCGTTGCCGCCGACGCGGAGCACGGTCTGGGAGAATTCGCCGACGGGATGCTTCGAGGTACCCTTGAACATCAGGTGCTCGAGGAAGTGTGCGAGGCCGGATTTGCCCGGCGTCTCGTCGGCCGAGCCGACCTTGTACCAGATCATCTCCGTGACCACAGGCGTGCGGTGATCCGGGATCACCACGACCTGCATGCCGTTGCTGAGCGTGAAGCTGGCAGGCGGGGCCGATGTTACCGTGGTCTGGGCGAGGGACGCGCCGGCCGTCAGGACACTCGTCGAAAGCAGCGCGGCAAGGAGGCAGGCAGCCGATCGGTAAGAGGACATCATGATCCTTATGACAGGCCGAGGTCCGGATCTCCGGCTCGGAGGCACGGCATGGTACACCGTGCGGCTGAGGCTTCGCGTCACGAAGCAGAGAACTCAACGCGTAGGCAAGCTACTGATCGGCAATTCGGGAACCGCGTCCGGCGTGCACGAGTCGCCGGCGCAGGGTTCGGTTCTGGCAGGACGTCGCGGCGCGACGGGAACGCTATTGTTCCTTGTCCTTGCCCGACATGATGTCGAAATAGGTCCGCCGCGACTTGTCCGGTCCGGAGCCATAGGCGTAGTTCGGCGACGGCGTCTGATAACCCGGCGGAGGCTCGACGAGCGATTGGCGCGGCGGCTCGCTGGTGAATGCCTTCTCTTCCGAGCTGTTGCCCTTGAACATGCCCCAGAGACCGCCGGAATAGCCGAGCTCGGCCGGCATCAGCGACGGGTTGCCGTTCGTGCCCGGCTGAATCGGATCGTTGCTGGTGCGGGGGGCCGCGGCGACCTGGCCGGCCTTCATCTCGGCGGGCGACAGCGGCTGAGCGGCTTGCCAGCTCTCCTGCGCCTTGTTGGCCTTCTTCCGCGCGGCAATGGCTTCCTTGCGGCGTTTCTCGTCAGGGTCCTTCGGCCAGTTCGGCGCATTCTTGGCCTGGGTTGCGGCGGGCGGCGGCAGGTCGAGCTTGGGCGGCACGACCAGCGGCGAACGCTCGCGGTACTCGATGCCGGGCTTCTCCATGCTCTTGGCGCCGATGCCGGACATCAGATTGTCGATGAGCTTCTCTTCGAAAGTCATGTCGTCGTCCTCGTCGTCGTCACCGGCGCGGGCGGCGCCGGACGACATGACGAGACCGATGCCGAGCGCGACTGCGGACAATTTCAATGCCCGCCAGAACCCTCGTTGGGGGTCTCGAACCATCGAACCGCTGGTCTTCGAGCTGCGCATCACCATACCTGTTCCATATTGTGGCAGATTGCCGCTCGCACGCGGCTTGACCCTCGCAAAAGCGGGTTCCACCCGCCGGTCGTATCGGCCGGGATCAGGGCGCTTTTGCGGCGGGTACCCCCAAGAAGGAATCATACAATAGCGCCGCCACCCCAGCAACGATGGCCACGTCGGCGAGGTTAAACACGTACCAATCATAGATATTTCCGCCAATCTCGATGTGAAACAGGGCGAAATCCACCACCGCGCCATAGGCCAGGCGGTCAATGCCATTGCCGATGGCGCCGCCGATGATCAGGCCGAGCGCGATCGTGGCAAGGAGGGTGTGGGAGCGGGCCATCCAGATCGCCAGCGCGACCACCGCGATACCTTTCACGGCCATCAGCGCGAGCTGCGCCGCCTGGCTGTCGTTCTGGAGCCAGCCGAAGCTGATGCCGATGTTCCAGGCCAGCACCAAATCGAAGAACGGCGTTACCCGGACCGCGCCGCGATGGGCGAGATCGAACACGTTCAACAGCCAAAGTTTAGAGGCCTGGTCGGCCACCAGCGTGACCATGGCCGTGAGGATGCCGGCGCGCAGCGGGGTCATGGCTGGCCGGTCAGACCGCCACCCCCAGCGCCTTCCATTCGCGCAGCGCCTTGGCGTCGCGCGGGGTGACGTCGGGGTATTCAGCGTCTTCGCCCACTGCCGTTGAGATCTTCCAGGAGCGGGCGCACTTGGTGCCGACCGCCTTCTCGACGACGACTGCGACGCCCGGCACGGCATCGAGACGGAACGCGGAAGCCGGCGCCTCGCCCTCGCGCACCTCGTAGTTCGAGGTGATGCAGACTTCGGCGAGATCGACGTCGAACAACGTCGCCAGCATGGCCCGGTCGGCGACATAGATCACCGGCGAGGCCTCGAGCGAGGAGCCGATGTTCTTGGCGGCGCGTTCGAGCTCGAGTGCGCCGGTGACGACGCGGCGCACGTTGCGGATCGTCTCCCAGTTGGCGGCGAGCTTGTCGTCGCGGAGATTCTCGAGGCCATCAGGAAACAGCGTCAGATGCACCGAGGGCTCAGCGTTCGGCCGGTACATGCGCCAGGCTTCCTCCGCGGTGAAGCTCAGGATCGGCGCCAGCCATTTCAGGATCGAGGCGCACAACAGGTCGATGGTCGTCAGCGCCGCTTTGCGCGTCAGCGAGGACGGCGGGTCGCAATAGAGCGTGTCCTTGCGGATGTCGAAATAGAACGCTGACAGCTCGCTGTTGAGGAAGGCGGACAGGATAGCGACCACCGTCTTGTAGTCGAACTCCCGATAGGCCTTGCCGATCGCGGCGGCGCGCACCGCGAGCTCGTGCAGCATCAAGCGCTCCAGTTCCGGCATCTCGGCGGGCTCGATTGCGTCGGCCGGCTTGTAGTGATGCAGCGTACCCAGCATCCAGCGCACGGTGTTACGGAGCTTGCGATAGGTCTCGACGGTGTTCTTCAGGATCTCGGGGCCGATGCGCTGGTCGTCGGTGTAGTCGCAGGACGCAACCCAGAGTCTCAGGATGTCGGCGCCGGATTCCTTGATGACGGCCTGCGGCTCAATGGTGTTGCCGAGCGACTTCGACATCTTGCGGCCGTCCTCGGCCTGGGTGAAGCCGTGGGTCAGCACGATGTCATAGGGCGCGCGACCGCGCGTGCCGCAGCTCTCCAGCAGCGATGAGTGGAACCAGCCACGATGCTGGTCCGAGCCTTCGAGATACATCACCGTGTCGGTGCCGCCGTCGACCTTGCGCCTGATGCCGGCAAGGCCAGGGAAATGTACGGGGTCTTCGAGCACAAAGGCGTGCGTCGAGCCTGAATCGAACCAGACGTCGAGAATGTCGTCGACCTTCTGCCAGTCTTCGTTGGCGCGGGGCCCGAGGAAGCGCTCGCGCGCTCCCTTCGCATACCAGGCGTCCGCGCCTTCGTTCTCGAATGCTTGCCCAATGCGCGCATTGACGGCCTCGTCCTGGAGGATCTCGGCCGAGCCGTCGCCCTTCTCGCGCACGAACACGGCGATCGGCACGCCCCAGGCGCGTTGGCGCGAGATCACCCAATCCGGGCGGGCCTCGATCATGCCGTTGATGCGATTCTCGCCGGACGGCGGCACCCATTGCGTCACCGAGATCGCGTGCAGCGCGCGGGCGCGCAGCGTGTCGCCGGACTTGGTGTTGCCGTCAGCGGCAACATCCTTGTCCATCGCGATGAACCATTGCGGCGTGTTGCGGAAGATCACCGGCTTCTTGGAGCGCCAGGAGTGCGGGTATTGATGCTTCAGCCGACCGCGCGCGAGCAGCATGCCTCTTTCGACGAGCGCCTTGATCACGGCCTCGTTGGCGTCGCCCTTCTCGCCCTTGTCGTTGATGACGCGCTTGCCGGCAAAGCCCGGCGCATGATCGGTGTAGGCGCCGTTCTCATCGACGGTATAGGGGATCGCGGTGTTGATGCCGCGCGCATCGAGATCGCGCGCCTGCGCCGTCCATGCGTCGAAGTCCTCGCGGCCATGGCCGGGTGCCGTGTGCACGAACCCGGTGCCGGTGTCATCCGTGACGTGGTCGCCGGGCAAGAGCGGCACGATGAAGTCGTAGCCGCCGGCGAGGCCCTTCAGCGGATGGGTACACTCGATCGCATCCATGGTGTCGCCGGGGACGTCGCGGACCTTCTCATAGGCCGTCACGCGCGCCTGCTTAAAGACTTCTGCAGCGAGCGCATCGGCGAGGATGAGGAGATCGCCGGGCTTGGCCCAATTGTCGGCGGGCGCGTCCGTCACCTTGTAGAGGCCATAGCCGATCTTCGGCGAGAACGAGATGGCGCGGTTACCCGGCAGCGTCCATGGCGTCGTGGTCCAGATCACGATGCTTGCGGAGGCGAGCGCACCGTGCGCGGGCGAGGTCACCGGAAACTTCACCCACACCGTGTCCGATGTGTAGTCCTCGTACTCCACTTCGGCTTCGGCCAGCGCGGTCTTCTCGACCACGCTCCACATCACCGGCTTGGAGCCGCGATAGAGCGTGCCGTTGGCGGCAAACTTCATCAGCTCGCGCGCGATCTGGGCTTCGGCGGGATAGCTCATCGTGGCGTAGGGATGGTCCCAGTCGCCGATCACCCCCAAGCGCTTGAATTCCTCGCGCTGCACGCCGAGCCAATGCGTGGCATAGGCGCGACATTCCTTGCGGAAGTCGATCATTGCGGCACTATCGCGGAAGTCGGGCTTCTGCTTGCCCTTCTTGCGATAGTGCTCTTCCTCGACCTTCCACTCGATCGGCAGGCCGTGGCAGTCCCAGCCCGGCACGTAGTTGGAATCGAAGCCGAGCATCTGCTGGCTCTTGGTGACGAGATCCTTCAGGATCTTGTTCAGCGCCGTGCCGATATGGATGTTGCCGTTGGCGTAGGGCGGGCCGTCATGCAGCACGAATTTTGCGCGGCCCTTCGCACTCTCGCGCAGCTTCTCGTAGAGGCCGATCTCATACCAGCGCTTGAGGATCTCCGGCTCCCGCTGCGGCAGGCCGGCGCGCATCGGGAATTCGGTCTGCGGCAGGAACAGGGTTTTCGAATAGTCTTTGATTTCAGACTTTTGCGACTTTTGCGGCTTTTCGGACATGAGGCTGACTGGCTCGGAAGGGCGCGGGAAACGGATGGCGATAGGGAATCGCGGGGTGAGACGACACATCCCGGTCTTGCGCCGAGCCGAAGGCTCAGGCGGAAGCCGGGCCGCTAATCCCTATGATGCGCCGCGCAAACATGGGCTCTCCATAGCAGCCGGACGGGGGAAGCGCAAAGGTTGGGGTGGCCCGGTTTCAGGCTCAATCGATCACGCCAAGCTTCGGAAACGCATCCGGGGCGGCGGCCAACATGGCGCGGGCGCGGGCGGAATCGTCGTCCATCTGGCGGATCAGGGCCTCCAGGCTGTCGAATTTCAGCTCTTCGCGGATGAAGCCGACGAAAGCGCAGTCGAGCACCTGCCCGTAAAGATCGCCCTTGAAGTCGAACAGGAAGATTTCGAGCAGCGGCGCGCCATTGTCGAAGGTCGGGCGGCAGCCGAAACTCGCCACGCCGTCGAGGCGCTCGGCGCCGCGGCCGACCCGCACGGCATAGATGCCGTGCTTGAGTCCGCAATTGGCGTCCAGGCGGATGTTGGCGGTGGGATAGCCAAGGTCGCGGCCGCGCTTCTCGCCGTGGATCACCTCGCCGGTGATGAACCAGGGAGCACCCAGCATGGTGGTGGCTTCATCGAGTTGCCCCTCGGCGAGCGCGATCCGGATCGCGCTGGAGGAGACCGGCCGCTCGTCGATATCGATATGGGGTTGCACGTCGACCTCGATGCCGAGCCGGGGCGCCTCGTTGACCAGCAGGCTCGGCGAGCCGACGCGACCCTTGCCGAAATGGAAGTCGTAGCCGACGGCAATTCCGCTGACGCCGAGCCGGCCGATCAGGTCATGGTGTATGAAATCTTGCGCGCTGGTTCCGGCGCGCGCCTTGTCGAAGGTCATGACCACGGCACCGGCAAGGCCGGTGCCGGCCAAAAGCCGCAGCTTGGCCCGCTCGTCCGTCAGGCGGAATTGTGGGGTGTTGGGGCTGAAAAACCGCCGCGGATGCGGCTCGAAGGTCAATGCCAGCGCAGGGCGGCCATGCGCCCGGCCCATTTCCAGGGCGGCCGTGATCACGGCTCGATGGCCGAGATGAACGCCGTCGAAATTGCCCATGGCGACCACTGCACCCCGCGGAATCGCGGAATCCGGCGTTGTGTCGCGGATGACGGTAAAAGGCGAGGCCATCAGGGGAATTCTCGAACCGGGGCAGGACCGGGCCGGACCGTGGCTCGACCGACCTGACCAAGTCAAGCGGGCGGAGCCGGACATCGAACACGATTTCAGTCCGTTGGCGGCGTCCGCAGTTAACGGGCTGTTTAACGCCTTGATGCTACTCCTTGAGGCGTGGAACTGCCGGGCTTCGCTTGGCAGGTCCGGTCGTAATATTCCTGCGTTTGCGTTGGGGGAGTCGAGATGGCGGTTGATTTGTCGATGCCGGTTCTGGTGGTGGATGACTACAGCACCATGATCCGTATCATCAGGAATCTGCTGAAGCAGCTTGGCTTCGAGAATATCGATGATGCCAGCGACGGTTCGGCAGCGCTGAACAAGATGCGCGGTAAGAAGTACGGGCTCGTGATCTCCGACTGGAACATGGAGCCGATGACGGGTTACGACCTCCTGCGCGAAGTGCGCGCGGATCCGAACCTTGCCACCACGCCCTTCATCATGATCACGGCCGAGTCCAAGACCGAGAACGTGATCGCAGCCAAGAAGGCCGGCGTGAACAACTACATCGTCAAGCCGTTCAACGCGGCGACGCTGAAGACCAAGATCGAGGCGGTCTTCCCGGACATGGCAAGCGCGTAAGGCACTTTGGCGTCCCCGGACAAGGCGCGGCACATCAGTGACGCGACGCTGAGCCGGGACCCAGTCTATCCACGACTTCACTTGCGGCGTCTGGGCCGTCGCTCTGCGCGCTTCGCCATAGCGCGTCGAACACGCGCGTAAACGCGCTTATGGCGTCCCGGGCACGATATTTCTACCACTTCAATTCGCGCATCAGCGCCTTCGGCGGATGGCCGAACAATTCCATCACGGACGCCGGGTCGAGCTGGTCGAGGCCCTCGAACTCTTCGGCATGAATGCCGCGGGTGACGAACAGGCAGTCGATGCCGAACTCGCGCGCGCCGGTGAGATCGGTGCGGACGGAATCACCGATCGCCAGCACCTTCCGCCGGTCGATCGGGTGGCCCTGGCGTTCACAGGCGAGCGCCATCGCGCGCTCATAGATCGGCCGGTGCGGCTTGCCGTAGAAGATCACCTCGCCTCCGAGCTCACGATAGAGCTCGGCGATGGCGCCGGCGCAGTAGATCAGCCGGTCGCCGCGTTCGACCACGATGTCAGGGTTGGCACACACCAGCGTCAGCTTGCGCTCGCGCGCCTTCAGCATCATTGCGCGATAGTCTTCCGCCGTCTCGGTCTCGTCGTCATAGAGACCGGTGCAGACGATGTAATCGGCTTGCTCCAGCGGCGCGGTCGTCGCATCGAGGCCCCGATAAATCGAGTTGTCGCGCTCGGGGCCGAGCCAGAACATCTTGCGGCCGGGATGCTCGGCGACATAGAGCCGCGTCAGGTCGCCTGACGAGACGATCGCGTCATAGGTCTCGTCCGCGACGCCGAGCTTGCGCAATTGCCGTTGCACGGAGTCGGCCGGGCGCGGTGCGTTGGTAATCAGGATCACCGTACCGCCGCGGCTGCGATAGGTATGCAGCGCCTCGCAGGCTTCGGGGAAGGATTCGAGACCGTTATGGACCACGCCCCAGATGTCGCTGAGTACGACGTCGACGCCACCCACGAGCTCGCGCAGGCTTTCGACAAAATGCAGCGTCGTCATGATGCGTGCGGCCGATCAGATGCGGCGCGCGAGCGCCGCGTTGCCGATGATACGCTGTGGCGGAGGCGCGGAAGATGTCCCGCCTGAGCTGGGTGTACCGGAGCCATTGGATCCCTGGATGTCCTGCGCCGGGGTCGGCGAGGCCCCGCCGGTAGCAGATGACCCTTCCGGCCGCAATGGCCGGGGCGGTGCGAACAAAAAGCCCTGGCCGAACCGCACGTCATAATCGAGCAGGTCGACCACCGCGCGCTCGCCCTCGATCCGTTCGGCGATCAGGTCGATGCCGAAGCGGCCGAGCAGGTCGGAGAGGTCGGACGGGTGGATGTCCGAGGCCGAGGCCTGCTTCGGATCGAGCAGCAGCGTGGCCGGCACCTTGATGAAGCGCACGCCGCGGTCGGCGAGCTCGCGCGGCTCGATGCGCAAATCCGTGACATGGTCGATCGAGAAGCGGAAGCCGCGCTGGGCGAGCGCGGCGAGATTCTCGGTCTCGGCCGGACCGAGGTTACGGAAGGTCGACTGCTTGAACTCCAGCACCAGCGAGGGCGCAAGCGCCCGGTTGGCTTCAAGGAAGTCGAGACATTGCGCGAAGGTGGTGGAATTGCCGAGCGTGGAGGCCGCGACGTTGCAGAACACGCCGACATCCTTGTTGCGCACCATCAGGCGCCGCAGCACCTGCACACAGCGCAGCATCACCATGTTGTCGATGCGCCCGATCAGCCCGGAGGCCTCGGCGATGCTGATGAACTCCTCAGCGGCGATCAGCTGATCGCGCTCATCGCGCAGGCGCGTCACGGCCTCGTAGAACCGCACCTTGCGCTGCGGCAGCGTCACCATCGGCTGGAGGAAGATATCGATGCGGTTTTCCTCGATCGCGTTGCGCAGCGTCGCCAACAATTGGGTCTGGTTGCGGCCGTTGGCGAGCTGGGCCGGGACCGTCTGTGCAGGCCGCGGCTGCGCTGCCGGGGGTGGAGGCGCAACGGCCAGCGGTGACGGGTCAGCCGGCCGCTCTTCGATCGTCGCGCTCAGGTCGAGCGGCGCGGGCTCCTGTTTCTCGACCGGGCTTGCGGCTGATACCGGAGCGCCGCCAGCCAGCAGGTCTTCATGGGCCGAGACGGTGGTGGCGAGCTGCCTGACCAGTCCGCCGAGTTCGTTGATCTCGCCGACCACCGACTGGATGCGCTCGGCGTTGGTCGAATTGGACGAGGCGATGCGTCCCTCGATTGCAGCTAACCGGCGGCCGAACTCGGCCACCTGGCGCGCGAGGTCGGCGGTGCCGCGCGAAAGGTCGGCGATCTGGCCGCCGACGTCGCTGCGGTCGCGCAGCCGCATCGATACCGCGTTGTAGAGGATCAGGAAGGTCAGCGCCACGATCGCGGATTCGGTTCCGCTGATGCCGGCGACCGAATAGAGCACAAGCCCGAGCGAGGCCGCGACCAGAACCATGCAGATGGCGATGAAGATCGTCGAAATGCGAATCATGCCGCGCGTTACGCCTCTAGAGCTGACTGTCTCACCGGGAAAACACGGGCCGCCGTCCGACGCGTCACGTCTCATGCTCCCCCGAGCCATGTGAGCTTAACATCATTGTTGATTCGAGGGGATAGCGGCGTCCGGCGCGCGGGCCGAGGTTGGCGCGCAAGCTTTGCAACCGGCGCTCACGATCAGGGGCGGACCGAATTGCAGCGTCAGGACGGCGCGGCCGCGCCGACCGTGTCGGCCGAGACGGCTTCGCGGCTGCCGAGCGGCTTCGGCCGCCCGGTGGTCGTATCGCGCAGGGTCTGCCGTTCGATCTCCGAGTTCAGCTCGGCTCCGAACATGATGACGATCGCCGACATCCACATCCACATCATGAGGCCGATCGCTGCCCCGAGCGAGCCGTAGGTCGCGTTGTAATTGGCGAATTCTGACAGATACCAGGACAGCAGCGCCGAGCCGGCGATCCAGAGGATGGAGGCCGTCACAGCGCCGAGGCTCAGCCATTGCCAGCGCGGCGCATCGCGGCTGGGCGCGAAGCGATAGAGGATGGCGAGCGCCACGAGCAGGATGAGGAACAGGAGCGGCCATCGTGCCAGCGCCACGATCAGCTTGCTTCCGGGCGCCATGCCGAGATGATTGAGCGCGAGCGGGAAGGCGATGACGGCGCCCACCATCAGCAGCAGCGCTACGATGCCGCCGACAGTGAAGGCCAGCGACACCATATTGAGCTTGATGAAAGTACGCTTCTCGCGCTCCTCATAGGCGACGTTGAGAGCGTCGAAGATCGCCTTGACGCCGGCATTGGCGCTCCAGATCGCAAGCAGAAGCCCGAGCAGGAAGGTGGCCCCGAGCGTCGTGTTGCCATGCGACACCACGCGCGCGACCTGGTCCTCGACGATCTGGAACGAGCCCTCGGGCAGCATGGTGGCAAGCGTCTGGAGATTGGCGCTGATGGTCGAGGGATCGGCGAACAGGCCATAAGAGGAGACAAGTGCCGTGACAGCGGGAAAGATCGCGAGCAGGCCGAAAAAGACGACGCCGCCTGCGGTCGCCAGCAGGCGATCCTCATCGATGCGCTGATAGGTCCGCCAGAAGATGTCCTTCCAGCCCGCCCAGGGGATCGTGAACGGGCTCTTGGCATGACGGCCGCGGCGGGGCTCCACGGCCGCGCTCGCCGGATGCGTTTCCGGTGAATTCGCCTCGGCCTTGCGATGGTCTTGCGGAGGCCCCGACTTGGCCAGGCCGGAGTCCTGGAAGTAGCGCTCCGCGGTGAGCACGAACACTGCCGTAGCCGCCACCAGCAGCCAACTGTCCATTTGCTCGGAGCGCCGCATCAGCATTCACGCTTCCAATCCGTGCCTGTGACGCCGCCGGCGTGCAGCCGTCAACCCGACCAGGCCGACGGCCGCGAGCATCAGGCCAAGTTGCACGGGACGGTTGGCGCGGTTCGGCCAGGCTTTGCTGTCGCGACCGCGTTCACCGGGCGCAAGCGGCACGAGGGGGATCGTCGTTGCGACCTCCTTCACTGCCTGCTTGACCGTTCCGCGAGGAATCCGCGGGGTGGCGATCGCAACCCGCATCCGGCTGGCGAGCGGCACGATCGGCTTGTCCCGACGCTTCACTTGAGCCAGAGCCACCCCGGCGCAGGTTGCGGCGAGCACCAGCAGCAAGGCTCCGACGGCGCCAAAGCCCCAGAATTGCCCGTAGGTGATCGCAACCCAACGGTACAGCGCGACCAGACCGACAAAGAAGGCCGCAATGACGAATAGCCCGGCCACCGCGAACAGGCCGGCTGCGACCGCATAGGACGTCGCCCGTCCGGTGGCTTGGTTGGTGCGGTCGCGCAAATACGATTGTGCGGCGCGTTTGAGGTGGTTGAGCTTGAGCGCCATGCCGGCGCGCAGCAATTCACCCGATGGCGCGAGCATGCGGACATCCTCCGAGAGCAAGACAATTCGTCGGGGGTGAACGTGGCGGAATTTGACTTGTTCCGAGGGAGCGTGCCCGTCGTAGCGGATCAGCCGAGATCGGCGGCTGCGATCCAGAACACCTCGCCCTCGGAGTCTTCGGTGTCCAGCCAGAGCAGCGGCAGTTCCGGAAAGGCCTCGTCGACTAGTCCGCGGCCGCGGCCGATCTCGCAGACCAGCCCGCCATCCGGCATCAGGTGATCGGGCGCCTCGCGCAGGATACGGCGCACCACGTCGAGACCGTCGGCGCCGCCGTCGAAGGCGAGCTTCGGCTCGGCCCGGCACTCCGGCGGCAGCGCGGCCATGCCTTCCGCATCGACGTAGGGCGGATTGGTGATGATCAGGTCGTAGCGTGCATCGCCGAGCGGGGCGAACAGGTCGCCGCGATACAGGCTGATCCGGTTCTCGAGCCCGTATTCGCCCACATTTCGCGCAGCGACCTCGATCGCGCCCTTGGAGATGTCAACGGCGTCGACGGTGGCGTTCGGAAAATGATGCGCGGCGAGGATGGCGAGGCAGCCCGATCCGGTGCAGAGATCGAGCACGCGCTCGACCGCCGTGGGATCGTCAATCAGGGATCCGGCAGTGCCGTGGCCGCCAAAATGCGAGTCCAGCAGTTCGCCGATGAAGGAGCGTGGAACGATGACGCGCTCGTCGACATAGAAGGGTAGCCCGCGCATGTAGATCTTGTTGACGAGATAGGCGGCCGGTTTGCGCGTGGTGACGCGCTGATGGATGAGATCGAGAACGGTCTTGCCCTCGGCGAGGGTGACACGCGCGTTGGCGAAAAGCTCGAACTGTTCGGGATTGAGATGCAGCGCCTCGCTGACCAGGAAGGCCGCCTCGGCAACCGGATCGGTGGTGCCGTGGGCAAAGGCGAGCTCGGCTTCGACAAAGCGGCTCACCGCATAGCGGACCAAATCGAGCAGCGTGACAAGCTCACCAGGAGCGACCTTAGCAAGACCGACCGTAGCAAGACCGACCTTAGCAAGTCTTGGCGCGCCGCGGCCACGCGCGGTCTTTTTGGATGCTCTTGCCATCAGGACCGGGTCCAGCGTGCGGCGGCTTCGTCGTCGCGGGCCTCGGCCTCGACCCAGCCGGTGCCGGCTTCGCTCTCTTCCTTCTTCCAGAACGGCGCGCTGGTCTTGAGATAGTCCATCAGGAACTCGGCCGCCTGGAACGCGGCCTGGCGGTGCTGCGAAGCGGTCAGCACCAGCACGATGTTCTGGCCGGGCATGAAGCGGCCGACGCGGTGAATCACCGTGACGCCGTTCAGCGGCCAGCGCGAGGTCGCCTCGTCGACGTGACGCTTGATCTCTTCTTCGGCCATGCCCGGATAATGTTCGAGCGTAAGCGCAGCGACCTTCGCACTATCCTCGTCGGCGCGGCAGATGCCCGAGAAGCTCACGACCGCGCCGATGTCGGTGCGGCTCTTGGTCAGGATTTCGATCTCGCGCGCGAGGTCGAAATCGTCCTCCTGGATGCGGATGGTGACGGGGCAGCTCATGCTCGCCCCGCTCCGACGGTGCCACACCTCTCCCCGATAGGGAGAGGCGTGGTGGCACCGTATGCTGGTGTGTTCGAGAACATTGGCCTAGCCGCCGGTCATCGGCGGGAAGAACGCGATCTCGCGGGCGCCCGCGATCGCGGTGTCCGGCTTGGCGTGGGCGTGATCGATCGCGGCGCGGATCACCTTCGGCTTCTCGAAGGCGTAGGCATAGGCCTCGCTCTGGGCGGACAGCCAGGCGATCAGCTCCTCGACGGTGCGCACCGTTGCGGGCGGTTCGATGGTCTCCTCGGCCTTGCCGACGCGCTCGCGCACCCAGGCGAAATATTTCACCTTCATCCCTCGTCCTCCTTGATGAGGTGATGGATGCCAGCGCGGAAATAGTCGTAGCCGGTGTAGATGGTGAGGATCGCCGAAGCCCACAGCAGCGCCAGCCCGATCATCGAGACCACCGGCACCACCTCATCACCGGCCGGGCCCGCGAGCAGGAAGCCGATGGCGACGAGCTGGACCGTGGTCTTCCATTTGGCGAGCTTCGTTACGGGCACGCTGACGCGCAGCGCGGCGAGATATTCGCGCAGGCCCGAGACCAGGATCTCGCGGCACAGGATTACGATGGCGGCCCACAGCGACCAGCCATGGATGATGCCATCGGCGGCCAGCATCAGCAGGCACGAGGCAACCAGCAGCTTGTCGGCGATCGGGTCGAGCATCCGGCCGAACGCTGATTGCTGATTCCAGATTCGCGCATAATAGCCGTCAAGGTAATCGGTCACCCCGGCGCCGATGAAGATGGCCACCGCCACCCAGCGCAGCCATAGCGGCCCGTCCATGATCGACTGCGCGTAAATGCATCCGACCACGACCGGGATCGCGGCGATCCGGCCGTAGGTCAGGATGTTGGGAAGGGACATCGAGCGCCTGGTTGCCCCTCGTGTCGTCGCGATGTTCATCCGTCCTACCAATACCGCTGGTGCCTGAACGTCAACCGTCCCGCTCTCCAAATGAGGCGCGGACGCAACGATCATATGACCGCGGTCCCCCTTTAGTTCATCCCGGCTGGGGATGGAAATACTCGAAAATCCTGCGGGCGCTTTCGGCGCTCACCCCCGGAACCTTGCCGAGATCGGCGATCGAGGCCCGCTCGATCTCCTTCAGGGTTCCGAAATGGTGCAGCAAGGCACGTTTACGTGACGGACCGATGCCCGGAATCTCCTGCAAACCGGCCTCGCGGATGTCCTTCTTGCGCAGCTTGCGGTGCGAGCCGATGACGAAGCGGTGAGCCTCGTCGCGCAGGCGCTGGATGAAATAGAGCACGGGATCGCGCGGCTCCAGCTTGATCGCCTCGCGCTCCGGCATGAACAGGGTCTCGCGACCGGCATCCCGGTCCGGCCCCTTGGCGACCGACATCAGCGACACCTGGGTCAGGCCGAGACCTGCAAAGATCTCGCGGACGGCGTTGAGCTGGCCGCGGCCGCCGTCGATGATGACGAGGTCGGGCCATTGCGGGAAATCGTCCTCCTTCGCCTTGGCCACGCCTTCCTCGGGCGGATTGATCAGTCGCTTGAAGCGTCGCTCCAGCACCTCGCGCATCATGGCGTAGTCGTCGCCAGGCGTCAGTCCTTCCGACTTGATGTTGAACTTGCGGTACTGGTTCTTCACGAAGCCGTCCGGGCCGGCAACGATCATGGCGCCGACCGCATTGGTGCCCTGGATGTGGCTGTTGTCGTAGACCTCGATGCGCTTGGGCACGTGCGGCAGGCTCAGCGTCGCGGCCATGGCCTCGAGCAGGCGGCTCTGCGTCGCGGTGTCCGCGAGCTTGCGGCCGAGCGCCTCGCGCGCATTGGTCAGCGCATGAGTGACGAGCTCCTTCTTCTCACCGCGCTTGGGCGCGGTGACCTCGACCTTGTGGCCGGCTTTGGTCGACAGCGCATTGGCGAGCAGCTCGCTCTCCTCGATCTCGTGCGAGAGCAGGATGTTCTTCGGCGGCGGCTTGTCGTCGTAGAACTGGGCGAGGAAGGAGCCGAGCACCTCCTCGGGGGTAAATGTCTTTTCCGCGCGCGGGAAATAGGCGCGGTTGCCCCAGTTCTGTCCGGTGCGGAAGAAGAACACCTCGACGCAGGAGAAGCCGCCCTCCTGGTGGATGGCGAACACGTCGGCTTCCTCGACCGTGCGCGGATTGATGCCCTGTTGCGACTGGATCGCCGACAGCGCGGCGAGGCGATCGCGATAGAGCGCAGCGCGCTCGAATTCGAGCTCGCCGGAGGCCTTCTCCATCTCGCCGGCGAGTTCCTGCTTCACCGCATGGCTCTTGCCGGAGAGGAAGTCGGTCGCTTCGCGCACCAGGGTCGTATAGCCGGGGAAGTCGATCTCGCGGGTGCAGGGCCCGGCACAGCGGCGGATCTGGTAGAGCAGGCAGGGCCGGGTGCGGCTCTCGAAGAAGGAATCGGTGCAGGAGCGAATCAGGAATGCGCGCTGAAGGGCCGTGATGGTCCGGTTCACGGCGCCCGCCGAGGCGAACGGGCCGAAATAGCGCCCCGGCCGGGTCTGCGCGCCGCGGTGCTTCAGGATCTGCGGCGCCCAATGGTCGCCGGTGATCAGGATGTAGGGAAACGACTTGTCGTCGCGCAGCTGCACGTTGAAGCGCGGCCGCAGCTGCTTGATGAGGTTGGCTTCCAGCAGCAGTGCTTCCGTCTCGGTGGTGGTTGAGACGATCTCCACGGTCACCGTGGCCGCGATCATGCGCAGGATGCGCGCCGGCTGCGGCGCACTCTGGCGCGCGTAGTTGGACAGGCGCTTTTTGACGTTCTTGGCCTTGCCGACATAGAGCACGTCCGCGTTCGCATTGAGCATGCGATAGACCCCGGGCGAGGTGGGGGCGAGCCGGACCGCGCGCTCGATCGCCTCATGACCGGTCGCCAGCGGGCCCTCGCCGACCGCGCCGCTCTCTTCCAGGATATCCGGCAGCCGCGCATCGTCCTCGTCGTCGCCGCTCGCTGTTGCGGGATCGAGGTCCGGCGGCGCCATGTCCGTTTCCGGAGGCGGGGCGTCCGGTGCGGTGACGCGCACGGGTTTGCGCGTACGTGCATCGTCCGGATTGTCGGGGGAATCGTGAACCATGGTGCGAATTTAGGCGCTGGGGGTGCCGATTTGAAGTTCCGGCCGTGGCGCACGCACAGGATGGCGGGCGCAGTTCCCGGTAACGCTTGGTTAAGCCTGTCAATAGCGCGGTAACCCGGCTTAACAGCCCTTTAACTTAAAGCTCTCGATAAATCTTACGCGAAAAAGTGGTGGTTCCGTAACCATGCGGTCTGGCTTCGCGCGGCGGCGCAGGCATCGCGGGGGGCGGCAGTTGCGTTGGAGTGTGTGATGAAGGGGCTCGTTGTGGGCGCAGCCGCGTTGGTTGCTGCCGGCTGGACAGCTTCGGCAGGGGCCGCCGATCTCAGTTACGGGCAGCGTGCCCCCTATACCGTCAATCAGCCGCTCAATGCGTACAGCTGGGCCGGTCCTTATCTAGGCGGCAACGTCGGCTATGAATGGGGTTCGGTCGACAACAATCCCTCAAAGCCTTCCGGCTTCGTCGGCGGCGTGCAGGCCGGCTATAATTTCCAGAATGGCCCTTGGGTGTTTGGCGTCGAGGGCGACATTCAGGCCGCCGGTGCCGACGATACCTTCGCGCCGTGGAAGTTCTCCAATCCGTGGTTTGGCACCCTGCGCGGCCGCGCCGGCTATGCCTTCAGCAATGTGCTGTTCTACGGCACCGCTGGCCTCGCTTTCGGCGAACTGCGCGCGCAGACCTTCGGCTGGACGGAATCGCACACCACGGCCGGCTGGACCATCGGTGCCGGCGCGGAAGTCGGCCTTGCGCCGAACTGGAGTGCCAAGCTCGAATATCTCTACATCGATCTGTCGACGAGTCAGTTCGCAATTACGGGCGTGTCAAACGGCTATAGCGCCAGCGTTGTCCGCGCAGGCGTGAACTATCACTTCTGATAGCTGAAGAAGAAAATACCGGACCAACCTCCCGGCCGCTCGCGGCCGGGATTTTTTAAGCCAGGCTCGCTAGGAGAGGATGACCAAATTGACCGCCTTCGGTCCCTTCCCCTTCTTGTCCGGTTCGACTTCGAAAGTAATACGCTGTCCTTCGGCAAGGTCCTTCAGTCCCGCCCGCTCTACGGCGGTGATGTGAACGAAGACATCGCGGCCGCCGTCGTCCGGCTTGATGAAGCCGTAGCCGCGCTCGCCGTTGAAGAACTTGACCGTTCCCGTCATGGCCATCGGGAAACTCCCCCTCATTGCTCCTCCGCCGCGACGCAGACTCGCGTCACGACATGACCGGACCTTACGAAGCCCGGGAGCTGGCCATCCTTGGGCGGACCTCATAGGTCCGGCCGGATCTTTCTTGGGCCTTCACTCCGCCGCAACCATTCGCGGAAGCGGAACGTAAAGCCAGTCACGGAAACAGCATAATACGGTTCGTCGCAGATTGACTACCGTTCCTGCATATTTTTCCCAAGAATGCCGGAGTGTTACGGCCTCGGCACCTCCAATCGGAATCTGGCAGCGCCGCCCTGGCCGAGCGGCATTTCGAGCTCGGGCAGGATGGTCTTGAGCTCGCCGTGCAGCGTGTAGGGCGGGTTGACGATCAGAAGACCCGTGGAGGTGAGGGCCGCGCCATCGAGCTGCGGCGCCACACTGAATTCGAGGCGCAGGCATTTTCCTGATGGCTTTGCTGCGGCTGCGAGCCGCGCCACCGTTTGCGCCAGCGTGTCGGTGGCGCGCCGGTTCTTAGCCGGATACCAGACGACGTAGATACCGGTCGGCCATTTCGCGAACGCCGCCGAGAAGGCCTCGCCAAGCCGCTCGAACTCATCCTTGGCCTCGAACGGCGGGTCGATCAGCACGAGGCCGCGCCGCTCCTTCGGCGGCACGAAGGCGGGCAGTGCCATCCAGCCGTCGAGATCGACCACGCGAGCCTGCTCGTCGCGGCGCAGCACGTCGATCAGCGCTTTCCGCGCCTTCGGCTCGAGCTCGCAGGCGATGAGGCGGTCCTGCGGCCTGAGCAGGCCGCGCGCGATCAGTGGCGAGCCCGGATAGGCCTTGAGCTCGCCCTTCGGATTGAAGGCGCGGACGATGTCGAGATACGGCTTGGTCAGCGCCGCGGTCTCGTTCGACAGCCGCGCCTGCATCAGCCGCGCAATGCCGGTCAGCCACTCGCCGCCACGGCGCGCCTCGTTGCTGTCGAGGTCGTAGAGGCCGGCGCCGGCATGGGTGTCGATGACGCGGAACGCCGCCGGCTTGTCCTGCAAATAAGTGAGGATGCGCGCCAGTACGATGTGCTTGATGACGTCGGCGAAGCTGCCGGCATGGAAGGCGTGACGGTAGTTCATGGCGGAGAGTTACGACATCGCGAGGCGAAAGTAACGGCCGTCATTTCGGGACGGTGCGCCAGCACCGAACCCGAAATCCATTTCTTTGAGAATGCGGACAGATGGATTCCAGCCCCGCGCTTCCGCCTTCGCTCTTCGGGCTGCGGCGGACAAGCCGCGCGCTCCGGAATGGCGATCCGAGGGCTCCCTCTACCCACCCCTGATCGGCGGCATCGTCACCTGCTCGCGGCGGCAGGTGCGGCGCTCGAGCTCGTCGCAGGCGCGGAATTGCAGATCCTTGCTGAGGCAGATGCGGACCTCAGACAGCCGTGTCCGGTTACAGGTGACCGAGATGGCGGCATTGCTGAGGCCGGGATTGGCCTTGATAAAGGCGTCCTCGACCTCCGCCGGCGCCACGGTCTTGGCCTGCGACAGATCGAGATATTCGGCCGGGATCTTGATCGCGGCGCGCGCTTTGCGGATCGTTTCGAAATAGCTGCGGCTCTCGAGCCCGGAGCAGGTGCCGTGCTTGTCCCATTCGTTGAAGATCAGGCCCGGCGCCGGCATCAAATCCAGCATCGAGGAGACGATGCCGCGGTTCAGCCGCGGTGCCGGCCGCTGGCAATATTCGGGGAAGCCGTTTTCATATTGCGGCCACAGCCCGTGCACCACGAAGGCGTAGGGCCGTCCGCTGCACTGCATGTGTGAGCGGCCGTTGCGCTCGGCCGCTTCCTCGCAGAAGGAGGGCGACCATGACAGCGACAGCACATAGAAATCGAACTCGCCCGGCGCGTTTTGCCGCTTGTCCTGGGCCTTTGCGCCGCCGGCGAACGAGGCCAGGCCTGCGGCAAGGATCAGGGGAAGGGTCAGCGAGATCACCAGGCGGGAAAACGAATGCAATCTGGAATGAAACATGGCGATGCCCCTCAACTAGACTGTGCAATGAAGCCTAGTAGGCGATAAGAACATTTCAAGAACAAAATGCAGCCACCGCCGCTCAGTCGCCAGATCGGCCCGACTCGGGACTCTTCAAATCAGGGCTTGGCGGCGCGGCAGGCTGGATTGTAGGCCCAGTTGCGGTCGACTCCGACGACGCACCATTCGACGCCATTGCCGTAGCCGGCGAAGCCGCCATCCTCGATAATCGAGAAATGCACCTTGCGCACCTTGCCGTCATTGAGCATGGCGTCGCCGGTGCAATACCGGCGCGGAATGTTGTCGGACTGCCAGGGCCGGAAAGCGGTCTCGCGAACGGCGGAGAAGCCGGTGATCTTCAACGAGGAATTCCAGAACGAGCTTTCCTTCTCCCAGAACTGGGTGGCGATCGTCGGCAGCGCCTTGTCGCAATCGGCGACGGCGCCATCGTAGCGCGGCCCGCTCAGCCAGAAATTCGTCTCGAGCGGATTGGCGGCCCTGGCCTCACCGAGCGATAGCGCCCCGAACATGAGGCCGAGCACGGCGGCAAAGCGGAGCGATTTCAGGGAGGGGGCGCGCATGGGCAATCCGGACTGCTGGGTCTTGCGAAGGTGGGACCGTGCCGCGAAGGCTGGGCGGGGTCAAGTGCAGCGCGGCAACACTTCGCCAGGAGTTGACCACAACGTCGCGCTCGGCATGGCTTCCGTTCTTTCCACTTCCATCCCGGCACCGTAAACTGGCGCCAACCAATTGGAGTGACGGGAATGCGAATCATTGCGGCCGCGGGTCTTCTCGCCAGCCTGGTTGTCTCGGGTATGATGGCGAGCCAGTCGGTGCGGGCCGATATTCTTCCAGTGCCGCCGTTCAAGGGCAACGACACCGGCGGCATCATCGCCTATTCGATGGCGACCCAGGTCGATGCGCGGCAGGTCGCGGTCGATCACTGCGCGCGCTACGGCAAAGTCGCCAAATTTCTCGCGGTGCAGGCCTACGAGGGCGGCTACATCTCGTTCTCCTGCCGCTGGGTGCCCTACGGCGCCGCCGAGCAGCCGATCCGCACGCTGTACTGAACCGCGGTCGTAACGCCGCAATCTCTCAGCCGGGAGCCCCCCCGATGACGCGCAAACTCGCTTTGCTCGGCTCGGCCGCCTGTCTCGTGTTGTTCGCAGGCAGCGCCAGCGCCGACGATCTGCCGCTGCGCAAGGCCGGCCTTTGGGAAATGAAGCTGGTCACGACCGGCTCGCCCGTGCCCGAGATGACCATGCAGCACTGCACTGACGAGACCGTCGACAAGGAGATGAGCAACAACGTCTCCCCGATGGCCAGGCAGATCTGCGCCAAGCAGGAGATCAAGAAGACCGCGACCGGCTATGTCAGCGATTCCGAGTGCAACGTCGCTGGCGTCAGCACGACCTCGCATGCCGAGATATCAGGCGATTTCAACTCGGCCTACACGGTGAGGACCTCCTCGCATGCGCAAGGCGGCGTCGCCGGCACGGCCGGGCGCGATAGCACCATGACGCTTGAAGCGAAATGGCTCGGGGCCTGCAAGCCGGACCAGAAGCCCGGCGACATCGTGATGCCAGGCGGCTTCAAGATGAACGTGCGCGACGTGGATAAGCTGAAGGGACTGCTGCCGAAGTAGCGAGATCGTAGCCGGAAAATCGGTGGGCTCCCTCGCCCCGTTCTAACGGGGAGAGGCAAGAGCAGTTACACGGGTATCCTCACGCTCGCCCTCAATCCTCCCATCGGGCTGTCGCCGAGCGTGATGTCGCCGCCGTGGGAGCGGGCGATGTCGCGGGCGATCGCGAGGCCAAGGCCCGTGCCGCCTTCGTCCTGGTTGCGGGCGTTGTCCAGCCGCAGGAACGGCTTGAACACCTCTTCGCGCAAATGCGCGGGAATGCCCGGCCCGTCGTCGTCGATCGTGACCGTGAGATAGCGGTGATCGCGCTGGCCGGTGATGGCGATGGCCTTGCCGTAGCGTGCGGCGTTGGTGACGAGGTTGGCAAGGCAGCGCTTGAACGAGGCCGGCTTCACCGTCACCACTGGCAGGCCGTGGAACGCCACGGTCGCGGTGTGGCCGTGCCGTTCGGCATCGCTGCGCAGCTCTTCCAGGGCCTGGGCCATATCGGTCGGCTGCGATTGCTCGCCGGAATCGCCGCGGGCAAAGGCGAGGTAATCCTCCAGCATCATCGACATCTCGTCGACGTCCTTGCGCATGCCCTCGAGCTCGGGACTATCGCCGATCAGCGCCAGCTCGAGCTTGAAGCGGGTCAGGATGGTGCGCAGGTCATGGCTGACGCCGGCCAGCATTGCGGTGCGCTGCTCCATCGTGCGCTCGATGCGCGATTTCATCTCGAGGAAGGCGACGGAGGCGCGCCGCACCTCGCGCGCGCCTCTGGGGCGGAAATTCGGCGCCTCGCGGCCTTTGCCGAAGCTCTCGGCGGCATCGGCGAGCCGCAGGATCGGCTTGATCTGGTTGCGCAGGAACAGCACCGCGACGATCAGCAGGATCGAGGACGTGCCGACCATCCAGAAAAGGAAGATTTCCGAGTTGGAGGCGTAGGCGGCGCTGCGCTGGGCGAACACGCGCATCACGGCATCGTCGAGCTGGATGCGGATCTCGACGAGGTTGGAGCGGCCGACCGTGTCGATCCAGAACGAACGCCCGATCTGGCGGCCGAGCTGCACCGACAGGGTCTGGTCGAGCAGCGAGAAGAACGGCTTTGGTCCCGGTGGCGGCATGTCACCGGCAGGCAGGAAATCGACGACGAGGCCGAGCCGCTGCTGGGCGATGCGGCGGATCTGGTCGCGATCCTTGTCCTGCGGATAGCCCTTGTAGACGTCGATCAGCGCGGCGATGTCCTGCACCACCGCGGCGGACAGGCGCCGAGTCACCGTGTTCCAGTGCCTTTCCATGAACACGAAGGCGACGACCGATTGCAGGATCACCATCGGCACGATCATGATCAGCAGCGCGCGCGCATAGAGGCCGGTCGGCATCCAGCCCTTGAATGCGTTGCCCATCCAGCCATTGGCGGCGGAGACGCGGCCAGCGGCGCTCTTCAGAAGCGTCAGGCCCGTATCGATCGTGCTCATCGGTGGCGCTTCACTGCTCTATGGGCTTTAAGGCAAGGCCACCAGCCGGTAGCCGATGCCGCGCACCGCCTGGAGGAATAGCGGATTGGCGGGATCGGTCTCGATCTTGCGCCTGAGGCGGTTGATCTGAACGTCCACGGCGCGCTCGTTGACGCTGCCGTTGCCGGTCAGCGCGCTGCGCGGCACGGTTTCGCCCGGCGTCTCCGAGAGGATGCGCAGCATCTCGCGCTCACGGTCAGTGAGGTGAATGACCTCATCGCCCTGGCGCAGCTCGCCGCGTTCGAGATGGTAGACGTAGGGTCCGAAAGCGATCTTCTCCACGGTCGCCGCCTGCGGCGGCGGCGCGGCGCGCTTGAGGATGTTGTTGATGCGCAGCGCGAGCTCGCGCGGCTCGAACGGTTTTGCGACATAGTCGTCGGCGCCGATCTGCAGGCCCTCGATGCGCGCTTCTGCCTCGTGCCGCGCCGTCAGCATCACGATCGGCACCGAGGACGAGGTGCGGATGAAACGGGCGAGGTCGAAGCCGGTCTCGCCGGGCATCATGACGTCGAGGATCAAGAGATCGAAATGCAAGCCCATGAGCTTGGCGCGCGCATCGCTGGCACTGGCGGCGGTCGAGACCCGATAGCCTTCGCTGGCGAGGAAGCGCGACAGCAGATCGCGAATGCGGCGGTCGTCGTCGACCAGCAGCAGATGCGGGGCATCGTCGGCGGGTTGCACCGGCGGGCGGGCGAGCGTGGCAGCGAGCGGCACGGTCACTCCTTGGCGTCGTGGTTGACGGAAGCGAAGATCGTCTCGAGCACCTTGTCCGGATCGTCGCGATCGATCATCGCGCGCAGGAAGCGCTTGACGGTCTCGGCATCCTGCGGACCTATCTCGGCAAGCGCCTTGGTGATCCGCGTGGTCTGGAGCCCGGCAAGCTTCTGCACCAGCGCTTCGCCTTTCGGCGTCGCATAGAGCAGGCGCTGACGACGGTCATTGTCGCCGGTCTTCTGCACGATATAGCCTTCGTCGAGAAGCTGCTTGAGCACGCGGCCGAGCGATTGTTTTGTGATGCGCAGGACGTCGAGGAGATCGGCGACCTTGAGGCCGGGATAGCGATAGACGAAGTGCATGACCCGGTGATGGGCCCGGCCGAAGCCGAAGGCCTCCAGCTCCTGGTCTGGATCGCCCACGAAATCGCGATAAGCGAAGAACAGCAGCTCGATGATATCCCAGCGCAAATTGCCTCCATCGCCTGCGGCCGGCCGAGGCTCGGCGGCGTCTTGAGACGGACTCGCGAAATTTATGTCAGGCATATTGACGTATCTTGGGTTCAATGTTACAAAACGATTGGCCCGTACGAAATTTTAGATCGTATCGCGACGGGCGGCGTCGAAGCAGGGACGGCGGAAACAGCCGGACAGGCGACGACGGCCGGAGCAGATCTACCGTGCGATTGTCGAGCGGCATTTCGACAAAACATACTGGACTTCCGCCTTCCGCAAAAGCATGTCCTCGGCGACATGCTGGCCACGGGAAACCGGCCGTAACAAGGCTGGCGGCGGTCCAGCCAGACACCTAATGAAGCCAGCCGGCCCCGAACAGGGGCGGGCCGGTGCCAGAACAGCGCCGATACCGGCAGCGGGAGCCAAGGACATGAGCATGACATTCGACATCCAGCCCGCATCCAATCCGACTCCTGAGAAGGACCGCGTCGCCAAGCTGGTGGACCCAGGGTTCGGGCGAGTTTTCACCGATCACATGGCGATCGTCCGCTACAATCAGGCCAAGGGCGGCTGGTACGAGGCCAAAATCGAGGCGCGCGCCAACTTTCAGCTCGATCCGGCCGGCGCGGTTCTCCATTACGCTCAGGAAATTTTCGAGGGCCTCAAGGCCTACAAGCGCGACGACGGCGGCGTGAACCTGTTTCGCCCCGACGCCAATGCGCGGCGATTCAAGGACTCGGCCGACCGCATGGCAATGGCGCAATTGCCCGAGGATGTCTTCATCGAGGCGGTCGAGCAGGTCGTGCGCATCGATCGCGCCTGGATGCCGGGCGGCGAGGGCAGTCTTTACCTACGGCCCTTCATGATCGCGAGCGAGACCTTCCTCGGCGTCAAGCCGTCATCCGAATACATCTTCGCGGTCATCGCCTCGCCGGTGGGCTCTTATTTCAAGGGCGGCCCTGCACCGGTGTCGATCTGGGTGTCCGAGAACTACACGCGCGCCGCGATCGGCGGCACCGGCGCCGTCAAATGCGGCGGCAATTATGCCGCGAGCCTGCGCGCCCAGGCGGAAGCGATCCAGCATGGCTGCGATCAGGTCGTGTTCCTCGATGCGCTCGAGCGCCGTTACATCGAGGAGCTCGGCGGCATGAATGTGTTCTTCGTGTTCGACGACGGCTCGCTGTCAACGCCGCCGCTCGGCACCATCCTGCCGGGCATCACACGCGACTCCATCATCACGCTCGCCCGCGATGCCGGAAAGACGGTGCGCGAGGAGCCCTACTCGCTCGACCAGTGGCGCAAGGACGCCGCCAGCGGCAGGCTGAAAGAAGCCTTCGCCTGCGGCACTGCCGCCGTGATCTCGCCGATCGGCAAGGTGCGCTCGGTGAGCGGCGATTTCGACATCAGTGGCGGCGCGGCCGGCCCGGTCGCCATGGGCCTGCGCAAGCAGCTCGTCGACATCCAGTACGGCCGCACCAACGATCCGCACAACTGGATCCGCAAAGTGTTTTGAGGCTTTTACCTATACCTTCTCCCCTTGTAGGAGAAGGTGGCGCGAAGCGCCGGCTGAGGGGTTGTCTTCGCGAGTTCAAGCGCGAGAGGTTTGTTCGCGGAGAGAAACCCCTCACCCGTCTCGCCGCTACCGCGAGCCACCCTCTCCCACAAGGGGAGAGGGCAAGAACGGTTGCCGCACCGCGCGTCGGCTGGTAAACGCCGCGCATGGCCGAGAAACCCAAAAAACCCCAGAAATTGAAGGCGCGCCTGCCGCGCGGGCTCGAGGATCGCGATCCCGCCGCGATCCGGGCGACGCGCGAGATGGTCGAGAAGATCCGCGCTGTTTACGAGCTCTATGGCTTCGAGCCGGTGGAGACGCCGGCGATGGAATTCACCGATGCGCTCGGCAAATTCCTGCCCGACCAGGACCGTCCGAACGAGGGCGTGTTCTCGTTCCAGGACGACGACGAGCAATGGATCAGCCTGCGTTACGATCTGACCGCGCCGCTCGCCCGCTACGTCGCTGAAAACTTCGACACGCTGCCAAAGCCCTATCGCAGCTACCGCGCCGGTTACGTGTTCCGCAACGAAAAGCCCGGTCCCGGACGCTTCCGCCAGTTCATGCAGTTCGATGCCGACACGGTCGGCTCGGCGACGCCGGCGGCGGATGCGGAGATCTGCATGATGGCGGCTGATACGATGGAGGCGCTCGGGATTGCACGCGGCTCTTACGTCGTGAAGGTGAACAATCGAAAAGTGCTCGACGGTGTTCTGGAAGCCATCGGGCTCGGCGGCGACGACAACGCGGCACGCAGGCTGACCGTGCTCCGCGCGATCGACAAGCTCGACAAGTTTTCCGCCGACGAAGTGCGCAAATTGCTCGGTCCCGGACGATGGGACGGCGGCGAAGAGGGCAAGGGCGACTTCACGAAAGGCGCCAATCTGAGTGCGGCGGAGGCTGACGTTGTTCTCGCCATCACCAAGCAGCGCGATGATTGGAAAGAAGCTATCGCCGCCGCAGAAACGTACCTCGCCAAGAGCGAAGTCGGTCAGGCCGGCGTGAGCGAGCTGGAAGAAATTGCCAAGCTGGTCATGGCTTCGGGTTACGGCGCGGACCGCATTCGCATCGATCCCTCCGTTGTGCGCGGCCTCGAATATTACACCGGCCCTGTCTACGAGCTCGAACTCCTGCTCGACACCAAGGACGAGAAGGGCCGCCCGGTGCGCTTCGGCTCGGTCGGCGGCGGCGGACGTTATGACGGCCTCGTCTCGCGCTTTCGCGGCGAGCCGGTGCCGGCGACTGGCTTCTCCATCGGCGTGTCTCGCTTGCAGGCCGCACTGACGCTGCTCGGCAAGCTCGACACGCGGCCGGAATTCGGGCCCGTCGTCGTCACCGTGTTCGACCGCGACCGCGTCGCCGACTATCAGAAGATGGTCGCTTCCTTGCGCACCGCCGGCATCCGCGCCGAGCTCTATCTCGGCAATCCCAAGAACATGGGCAATCAGCTCAAATATGCCGATCGCCGCAACGCGCCCTGCGTCGTCATCCAGGGCTCCGACGAGAAGGCGCGCGGCGAGGTTCAGATCAAGGATCTGATAGAAGGTGCCAAGGCCGCCGCTGCGATCGCCTCCAACCAGGAATGGCGCGAGAGCCGCCCGGCGCAATTCTCGTGCAGCGAGGCCGATCTCGTCGCCAAGGTGCGCGAGGTCCTGGCGCGCCATGACGTGAGCTGGGGCTAGCCATTCGCTCCATTCGTCATGCGCGGGCTTGACCCGCGCATCCATCTTCCAAATGATGGATTGCCGGATCGAGCCCGGCAATGACGAATAGATGATGAACGACGAGCAGGGAGAAGACGATGCCTGAGATCACAATCAGCATGGCCGAAGGCCGCACCGACGAGCAGAAGGCCGGCATGATGCGCGACATCACCCAGGCGCTCGTGAAGAATCTCGGCGTCGACGCCGATGCCGTCGTTATCCAGATCAACGAGGCCCCGCTGCGCCACAAGATGAAGGGCGGCAAGACCTTTGTTGAGCGCGCGGCGGCTGCGAAGAAGTGACGCGTTAGCATCATTCCGGGGCAGCCCGTCAGGGCTAATCTCTGGCTTCCGCGTTCGCGCTTTGCGCCTGGAATGACGAGAAAGAATATGGACGCACGCGACTTCATCACGATCGGCATGAGCGCAGAGCGCACGCTGGTGGTGCCGGTGGAGCGCACGGTCGGGCATTTCGTGCCCGGCATGCCGTTTGTTTATGCGACGCCGATGATGATCCTCGAGATGGAGATGACCGCAAGCGATGCGATCCGCTCCGCGCTTCAGCCCGGGTGGGTCACCGTCGGCACCGAGGTCGACATCCGCCATCTGGCGGCAGCTCGCGTCGGTGCGACGGTGCGGACCACAGCGAAAGTCGTCACGGTCGAGCGCCGCGTCATCCGGTTCGAGGTCGAGGCGTTCGAGAGCACCCGCAAACTCGGCGAGGGCCGCCACGCGCGCGGTCTCGTCAATGTCGAGATGTTCAACAAGCGACTAGGAGCGTAGCTGCGAGTCCGTTAGCTACTTCGCCAATTCCTTCGACCGCTTCGTCGCGGCCGCAATTGCGCGGATCATCAACTCGCGCAGTCCGGGCTCGCCCATCAGCACGTCGAGGGCGGCAGCGGTGGTGCCACCGGGAGAGGTGACGTTCTGGCGCAGCGTGCTTGAAGCAAGCTCGGACTGGTGCAGCAGCTCGCCGGAGCCGGCGACGGTCTCGCGCGCAAGCCTGGTCGCCAGCGCCTCGGGCAATCCCGCTTCCACACCGGCGCGCGCGAGCTCCTCGGCGAGCAGGAAGACATACGCGGGCCCTGAGCCGGAGACTGCGGTGACCGCGTCCATGAGGCCTTCATCCTCGACCCATTCCACCGAGCCGGTGGCGCGCAGCAGCGCATCGGCCACCGCGCGCTGAGCCGAGCTGACGTGTTGTGCGGCGACGGCGACGGTGATGCCGCGGCCGATCGCGGCCGGTGTGTTCGGCATCGCGCGCATCACGGCGCCGCCGCAGACCTCTTCAAGCGAGGCGATGGTGGTGCCTGCCATGATCGAGACCACCGACGTCTTGTCCGAAACGAATGGTTTCAGCTTGGCGCCGGCCTCGCGGAACATCTGAGGCTTCACCGCGACGACCAGCGTCTCGACCGTGCCCGCCGCTTTCATGTCAGGATTGAGCGCAACGCCCTTGGCGGCAAGCGCGGTGATCTCGGGCGAGAGGTGCGGATCGATCACCGCAACGCGGCGCGGATCGAGCCCGCCCGCCAGCCATCCGCTCAGCATCGCGCCGCCCATCTTGCCGGCGCCAGCGAGGAGGATGGTGCCGGTGATGTTTTGGAGGGTGTTGTTCGCCATCGCTGCTGCCAAATCCGTCGTCCAGGCCAAGCCAGGACCCATGACCCCAAGTGGTTCTAGTGGATGGAGGGCAGAGCAACAAGCATCGCGAGATACGGAGAGTCCCCGCGGTATGGATCCTGGATCTGCGCGACGACAGCGCTTCGCGCCGTCATCGCTTGTCCAGGACGACGAAGGATGGGCGATGCCCTCCTCACGCGCTGGGGAGCGAGGCGCCCTACGCCTCGCCCACCGTGTCGAACATCGCCGCGTCCATGGCTTGCGCGGTGGTCTTGCCGGCCCACACCACGAACTGGAACGCCGGAAAGTAGCGCTCGCAGGCGTGGATGGCGCCTGCGAGCATGGCTTCGCATTGCGCGGTGGAGGCAGTGAGGCCGCCCGGCAGCACCAGCGCTTGGCGGTGCATGATCATGCCGGTGTTGGTCCACAGGTCGAAATGGCCGACCCACAATTGCTCGTTGACCGCGGCGACGAGCCGCTGCACCTCGCCCCGGCGCTGCAGTGGGATCTTCATGTCGAAGGCGCAGGCCAGATGCAGCGCCTCGATTTCGCCCATCCAGGTGAAGGAGAGCTGGTAATCGGTCCATTGTCCCTTCGAGACAATCGTGAGTTCGTCTTCGCCGGAGCGTTCGAACGGCCAGTTGTTGCTGGCAGCGATATCCTCGACCACCGCGAGCGGATGGCTCTTGGAATCGATAGTGCCTTCGAGCAGGGACATGCCGTCTCGACCTCTTGCCTTCTTGTTGTTTTGATACGCACGCGGTTGGCCCGGCGCGCGCTCCCTAAACGTCGCTACGGCGATCCCTAGGGTCGCTCTTGCGATCCCTTCGGATCAGCGCGGGCCTGTCGCGGATCAAGTGATGTGATTTGCGGAATCTGCGCAACCGCGTCCCGAGTCCGTCCACAAGCCAGGACTCGTTCGTCCACAGCTCATCTCCGCCACAATTGTTAACGGGGAGAGGCAAAACCGGACGAGGGAGAACAAACCGGAATCGCATTCGGGCGGCCGGCGCCAATTGCTAATTCCGTCCCGCGAGGGCCGCTCCCACCGCGACGGCATGGGACCATGCGCTTTGCCCATGCGGAACGCGCTTGCCGCAACGGCTCGCCGGCGGCATATTTGCTGGCAGGCCGTTCATCCCGAACGGCCGATGTTCTCAGGGCGGGGTGAAAGTCCCCACCGGCGGTAAGGGCCGAAAGGCCCAAGCCCGCGAGCGCCTTCCCCGAGGTTCTTTCCTGAAAAGGATTTTGCCGAAGGGAAGGGTCAGCAGATTCGGTGCAACTCCGAAGCCGACGGTCAAAGTCCGGATGAAAGAGAACGGTCGGTGGCAGACGCATCGCAAGATGCGGCTGTTTGTCGTTCCGTGTGCCCTGATTCTGGTCCTTAAACCGAGGAAAGCCATGAATCAGATGTTGCAAGATCCCCAAGTCCAAACCTCCACAGTCGAAACTGAAGTCGCCGAACCGCCGGTTCCGCAAGGACCCGCGCCCGAACACCCGCGCTTCGCAAAGCCGCAGCGGGTGGCCTTCGTGCAGGCCTGCTGGCACCGCGACGTGGTCGAGGAGGCCCGCCTCGCCTTCCTGAAGGAGGCAGAAGCGCGGCACCTCACCCATGTCGACGTGTTCGAAGTGCCCGGCTCGTTCGAGATCCCGCTGCATGCGCAGGTCCTCGCCAAGACGCGCCGCTACACCGCGATCGTTGCGGCCGGACTCGTCGTCGATGGCGGCATCTACCGCCATGAATTCGTCGCCGACACCGTGATCAAGGCGCTAATGGACGTGCAGCTCCGCACCGAGGTGCCGGTGTTCTCGGCCGTGCTGACGCCGCAGCAATTCCACGAGACCGAGGTGCACTACGACTTCTTCCGCAAGCATTTTGCGATCAAGGGCACGGAGGTCGCGGCCGCCTGTGCGGAGACATTGCTCGGCCTGGAACGTCTGCGCGGCCAGGTCGCGGCGGGGATCGTGGGGTAGGCAGACTGCCGTAGGGTGGGCGAAGCGCAAGCGTGCCCACCAGCTTCATCGAAAGAGAAAGGTGGGCACGGCGCTTTGCGCCTTTGCCCACCCTACGAGACTGAAGTCATTCCGGGGGCTCGCGTAGCGAGAACTACGGTGCGCAGTTGCGCACCTAAGAATCTCGAGATTCCGGGTTCGGCGCTGACGCGCCGCCTCGGAATGACAATAAAGAAATCAGTCGAACAGGCTCGACACCGACTCTTCGGCGGCCGTGCGCGCGATCGCGTCGGAGATCAGGCTGGCGATCGGCAGCGTGCGGATGTTCGGCGCCTTGGTCACCGCCTCGGTCGGCAGGATCGAGTCGGTGATCACCAGCTCCTTCAGCCTGGAGCCGGAGATGCGGGCCGCCGCGCCGCCGGAGAGCACGCCGTGAGTGATGTAGGCGTAGACGTCCTTGGCGCCCTTGGCGATCAGCGCGTCGGCCGCGTTCACCAGGGTGCCGCCGGAATCGACGATGTCGTCGACCAAGATACAGGTGTAGCCGGCGACGTCGCCGATCACGTTCATGACCTCGGACTCGCCCGGACGCTCGCGGCGCTTGTCGACGATCGCGAGCGGGGTGTTGATGCGCTTGGCGAGGCCGCGCGCGCGGGCCACGCCGCCGACGTCGGGCGAGATCACCATCACCTTGGAGAGATCGAACTTCTCCTTGATGTCGCGCACCATCAGCGGCGCCGCGTAAAGGTTGTCTGTCGGGATGTCGAAGAAGCCCTGAATCTGGCCGGCATGCAGGTCGAGCGTCATGACGCGGTCGACGCCCGCCTGCGTGATCAGATTGGCCACGAGCTTGGCCGAGATCGGCGTGCGCGAACCCGATTTGCGGTCCTGCCGGGCGTAGCCGAAATAGGGCAGCACCGCGGTGATGCGGCGCGCCGAGGAGCGGCGCAGCGCGTCGGTGATGATCAGGAGCTCCATCAGATGGTCGTTCGCTGGGAACGAGGTCGACTGGATGACGAAGGCATCCGAGCCGCGGACGTTCTCCTGGATCTCGACGAAGATCTCCATGTCGGCGAAGCGCCGCACCACCGCCTTGGTCAGCGGCAGGTCGAGGCCCTGCGCAATGGCCTGCGCCAGAGCGGGATTGGAGTTGCCGGCGACGAGCTTGATGGAGCCGTTTTTGGCCGACATGGACGCTTCCTCCCGCGCTTTGCTGGATACGACCTTCAACATCCTACGAATACCCATTGGAAGCACGGTTACGACGGGCGAGGAAATATCAGGCCGGGGGCTCGAATGGCAACCCGGGACGCTACGTTTTCCCTTCGAAAATCCTGAGTCGGGCCAACGGTTTGGCCGTAACTTGGGCCCGTGGTTTAGCGGGGGTTATGGCTCGGCGTAGCCGAGCGCCGTGGCCGGCATGTCCGGCGCGGGCGCGACCGGAATGATGGTCGCCACGGCCGGTCCCCGCAGGCCTGGAGCTACGCCTGAGGCATCCGGCGTTCCGTTGATCATGTTGGAAAGTCCGCTGAATCCGGCCTGGGCGATCTTTCGCAGCACCAGGTCGTCGGCAGCGCCCCAGGGGTCGCGGCCGCCCTTGGCGGACGTGGGTTCCTCGCCGGAGAGGCGCAGCGCCCGCTGCTGGTTGGCGTCGTAGACGTCCCAGACCCATGCAATCATGGTCTTGCCGCGCACGATTTGAGCCGAGAGGTAGCTGCGCACGCGATAGGCCGCCGTGCCCTCGCGGGAGACGACGGACAGACTGCGCAGCTTGGATTCGCTGTCGAGCACACCGACCATGCGGTCGAACACCTGCGGCGGCGGGCCGTCGATCGATTCGAAGGCGACCGTTGCGCCCGAGCCACCGTTCGGCGCCATCGCATAGGAATTGCTCGGCGCGTTGCCGCCGGCGCAGCCGGCAAGCATGGTCGCAGCCGCCAGCAGCATGACCGCCAGCACGCGTGCGCCCGCGCGACGCGGAAAAGATGACGCTTCCCTCATTATGGAGGGCAGCGATATCGTTAAAATCGATTAAGGTCTAGGGCAGGCTAGCCACAAACAGCACCGTCATCCCGGGACAACAGCGTGTTGCTCTTGTGTTCACGCTTCGAGCGCGATGGCATGAATGTGGCGACCGTAGTCCGGCTCCTTGCGATGCACCGAGCGGCGATAGCTGAAGAAGCGCTCATCGGCATAGGTGTCGAGACCGAGATCGTCGACCATCAGGATGCCGGAGGCTTCCAGCCGCGTCCGGATGAAGCCGGCGAGATCGAACATCGCGTGGCTCTCGCGTACCGACGGGATGAAGAACATCGCGTTGTCCGCATCCGCCTCGATGAAACGCGCCACGAACTCGTTGCCGACTTCGTAGCTCTCCTGCCGGATCAAGGGGCCGATCGCCGCGATGATGCCGTCGCGCGTGGCGCCGAGCTTCTCCATCGCCGAGATCGTTGCTTCCAGCACGCCTGATAGCGCGCCCTTCCAGCCGGCATGCGCACCGCCGATCACGCGCGCATTGGGGTCGACGAATAGCACCGGCCCGCAATCGGCGGTGGAGATGCCGAGCGCAATCCCGGATGTCCTGGTGACAAGCGCATCGCCCTTCGGCCGCGGCCCGTTCGGCCACGCGCGATCTACGACGAGCACGTCGGGCGAATGGATCTGGTGCAGGCTGAGAAAACGCTCCGGTGCGACGCCGACATGCTCGGCCATGCGACGGCGGTTTTCGGCGACGTGGGCCTGATCGTCGTTGGAGCCGAGCCCGCCGTTCAGCGCGGAATAGATGCCGCTGGAGACGCCGCCCTCGCGGGTGAAGAAGGCATGACGCAGGCCGGGCACGGCCGACAGCAGCGACGAGGCAAGCGTCATGAGGCTTCTCCGGCGCGTTCGAGATCGCTGAGACCGGCAAGACCGGTCAAACCTGGCTCGGAGATGCCGAGCACCTTGAACATCGAGCCCATGCCGCCGCGCCCCGTATCGGTCAGGCGCTTGAGCGCCACCGAAATGTCGGTTGCGACTTCGGGCGTAGCCTTCTGCATCAGCGCCGCCGCGCGGGTCTCAATGCCGATGCGCTTGAGGAAGTCGCCCTGCGTCACCGGCCCGTGCACGCGGGCCCCGACATCCTCGGCCGCACGCGCCAGCGCCTGGAAGTCGACATGGGCGGTGACGTCGGCTTGGCCCGGGGCCTTCAGGGGATCGGTGAAGCTGTGGCGCGCGATCGCCTGAAACGTATCGCCGGCATCGCTGCGCAAATGGCCGTAGTCGATGATCAGCGCCGCGCCGTCCTGGTCGCGCACGCGCGTGGCGAGCTTCATGATCTCGCTGTCGGGCCGCCATTCGAACACGGCACCGACCGGCGCGGCGCGCACCAAGGGCGGCAGCAGCACGTCGAAGCGTGGCGTCGGCTCGGGCGCGGCGCCGAACTGAAGTTTTCCGTTGGGATCGATCTCGATCACGCGCTCGTGCCAGCCGTTCTCGTAGCGGATCATCTGATGGATCGGCAGCACGTCGAAATATTCGTTGGCGAGGATGATACTGGGACCTTCCGGCACCTCGTCGATGCTGTCGTGCCAGGCGATGTTGCGCACGTTCGCCAGCGTCGCACTCTGCCGCTCGCGCAACACCGGATTGACCTCGACCATGTGGATGTGGAGTGCCTGGTAGAGCGGCGGCAGCACGCGCAATGCGCGCAGCGCGTCCGCCATCATGGTGCCGCGGCCGGGGCCGAGCTCGATCAGCCGCAAAAAGTGCGGCGAGCCCATCTGCTTCCACACCGAGGCGGCCCACAGTCCCAAGAGCTCGCCGAACATCTGGCTGACCTCGGGCGCGGTGGTGAAATCGCCCTCACGCCCGAGCGGATCGCGCGAGACGTAATAGCCGTAGCGCGGGTGCATCAGGCACAATTCCATGTAGCGCCAGACCGGCATCGGGCCTGAGGATTTGATCAGCGCCTTGATCTCGTTGAGTAGCGGCGAGTCGGTCACGATCTATGTTCTCGGAATGAATTAACGAATGGCCTCGATGGGCTTCGGCGCGCCGCGCCTGACTGCCCATACAATAAGTATGGTGCCGACGATAAGCATCGGGATCGACAACAGCATGCCCATGGTTAACCCGCCCCACAGGAAGCCGAGCTGGGCGTCCGGCTCGCGAAAATGTTCGCCGGCGATCCGGGTCAGACCATAGATCAGGATGAAGGCGCCGAGGATCATGCCGGGCCGCTTCAGGGCACCGAAGCGGATCATGATCGCGAGCACCGCGAACAACAGGATGCCTTCCATGCCGGCCTCATAGAGCTGGCTCGGATGGCGCGGCAGCTGTGTGGGATCGTTCGGGAAGATCATCGCCCAAGGCAGGCTCGCATCGGTAGCGCGGCCCCACAATTCGCCATTGATGAAATTGGCGATGCGTCCGAGCAGCAGCCCGACCGGGGCGACCGCGGTGGTGATGTCGCCGAGCGACAGGATCGAGATGCCGTTGCGATGAGCAAACAACATTACCGCGACGACGCAGCCGAGGAAGCCGCCATGGAAGGACATGCCGCCCTCCCACAATTTGAAGATCGCGGCGGGATGGTCGATGAAGAACGGCAGATTGTAGAACAGCACGTAGCCGGTGCGGCCGCCCAGGATGATGCCGAGCGTGACCCAGAGGATGAAATCGTCGATCTGGAGCAGCGAGATCGGTGCGGGTCCGCCCCACAGACGCTGGTTCTTGAGGAGCGATCTCGCATAGAGCCAGCCGAACACGATGCCGCAGATATAGGCCAGCGCATACCAGCGGATCGCGAACGGACCGATCTCGAGGGCGATCGGCTTGAAGGCGGGAAAGTCGATGAGCAGAAAGGGCATCGCGCCTTCTATGGCTGAACGAGATTGCGGCGATCGAGCGCCAGCAGACGCCCAGTGATTCTTGTTGTGCAGGGACGTTGAATACGATTGCAAGGAAACCGGGGCATGACAAGGATGCCCCCGCTCGGCCCTTGAACCGGCCCAGTCGGATTGCCATTGTGTTTCGGAGAATTCGCGCAAAGTTTATCGGAGGCAGCCATGACCCAGACCAGCAACCGGTTTTTCGACGAGATCGGCCGCCTGATGAATGACGCTGCCGGTGCCGCCCAGGGCGTCAAGCGCGAGTTCGACACGGTGATGCGCACCCAGGCGGAAAAATTCCTGCGCGACATGGATCTGGTCAAGCGCGAGGAGTTCGAGGCGGTCAAGGACATGGCCCGCCTCGCCCGCGAGGAGAACGAGGCGCTGAAGGCTAGGATCGCGGCGCTGGAGGCCAAGTTCGGCGGAACGCCGACGTAAGGCACGCGCTCTTACCTCCCTAGAGGGGGAGGGTCGCAGCGCATGCAGCGAAGCGGAATGCGGTGAGGGGTGGGGTGATCCCTCCCCACGGGCATCGCCTCGATGGCGAGACTGTCACCCCACCCCGGCGCTACGCGCCGACCCTCCTCCTCCAGGGGAGGATGGCACCCCATTCTCCTTGTCATTTCCGCATCTTCCGGGTAAAAGCCCGCCACGTCTGCAGCCCCCGCACCCCTGGAGGCTTGCTGCGGATGCTGCCATGGGCCGCGCTGCGGCCCATTAACTTTTGCAAAAACAAGGACTTAACGACATGGCGACGACCGTCAAGGAATTGAAGGCGACCGCACGTCCGAAGAGCGGCAAGGGGGCCGCCCGGGCTGAGCGTCGCGCCGGCAGAGTGCCCGGAGTGATCTACGGCAACAACCAGCCCCCGGTGACGATCTCGATTGAAGATCGCGAATTGCGTCAGCGCATCCTCGCGGGCCGGTTCCTGACCACGCTCGTCGACATCGACCTCGAGGGCAAGAAGCACCGCGTGATTCCGCGCGACTATCACCTCGACCCGGTCAAGGACTTCCCGATCCATGTCGATTTCATGCGGCTGGGCGAAGGCGCCACCATCCGCATCAGCGTTCCGCTGCACGTGGTGAAGGCGGAAGGCTCGCCCGGCGTGAAGCGCGGCGGCACCGTCAACATCGTCGCGCATGCGATCGAGCTGGAATGCGGTGTCGAGAGCATCCCGCAATACATCGAGGCTGACGTCGGTTCGCTTGAAATCGGTCACTCGCTGCATCTGTCCGACGTCAAGCTGCCGGCCGGCGTGAAGGCGCTGACCCGCGAGGACGCGACCCTCGTCACCATCGTGCCGCCGTCGGGCTACGCCGAAGAGCAGAAGGCGGCAGCTGCGGCTGCGGCGGGTGGTGCGGCTCCGGTCGCGGGTGCTGCTGCTCCGGCGGCGGCTGCGCCGGCTGCGGGTGCTGCTGCTCCGGCAGCGGCTGCCAAGGCTCCGGCCGGCGGCGACAAGAAGAAGTAATCTCTCAAAGCTGGCGCGCGGTCCCCAGGATCGCGCGCCGAGCGAGGGGCGCGCCGCGTCATGCGACTCTTTGTTGGGCTCGGCAATCCCGGCGCGAAATACGCACGTAACCGGCACAATATCGGCTTCATGGCCGTGGACGAGATCGCGCGGCGTCATGGCTTTGCGCCATGGCGCCGCCGCTTTCAGGGCGAGACCTCGGAAGGCATGCTCGGACCAGAGCGCGTGATCCTGCTCAAGCCCACGACCTACATGAACGATTCCGGTCGCAGCGTGCAGGAGGCGGCCGGCTTCTTCAAGATCGCGCTGGGCGACGTCAGCGTGTTCCATGACGAGCTCGAACTGCCGCCGGGCAAGGTGCGGGTGAAGATCGGGGGCGGCATTGCCGGGCACAACGGCCTGCGTTCGATCTCGGCCCATATCGGCAACGACTATCGCAGGGTGCGGCTCGGCATCGGACATCCCGGCGTCAAGGAGCTGGTGCACGGCCACGTGCTGTCGGACTTCGCCAAGAGCGACAACGAATGGGTGGCGACGCTCTGCGAAGCGGTCGCCGAGCACGCCCCGCTGCTTGCCAAGGGCACCGACGCGACCTTCGCCAACAGGGTGCACCTTGCTATGCAGGCAAAGGGATTTTTGATCAAGGACGACAACGGCAAGGAATAACGCTCGTGGGATTCAAATGCGGGATCGTCGGATTGCCGAATGTCGGCAAGTCGACCTTGTTCAATGCGCTGACCGAGACGGCCGCGGCGCAGGCTGCGAACTATCCGTTCTGCACCATCGAGCCGAATGTCGGCGAGGTTGCCGTGCCCGATCCGCGGCTTGAGAAGCTCGCCGCCATCGCCAAATCGGGTCAGATCATTCCGACCCGGCTGACCTTCGTCGACATCGCGGGCCTCGTGCGCGGCGCGTCCAAGGGCGAGGGCCTTGGCAACCAGTTCCTCGCCAACATCCGCGAGGTCGACGCCATCGCGCATGTGGTGCGCTGCTTTGAGGATTCCGACATCACCCACGTCGAGGGCAAGATCGCCCCGCTCGCCGACATCGAGACCATCGAGACCGAGCTGATGCTCGCCGACCTCGACAGCCTTGAGAAGCGTGTCGACAACCTCTCGAAGAAAGCCAAGGGCAACGACAAGGACGCCAAGGAGCAGCTCGACCTCGTCAACCGCACCCTGGTGCTGCTGCGCGACGGCAAGCCCGCCCGCCTCGTCGAGCGCAAGGCCGAGGAGGAGCGCGCCTTCTCCATGCTGGGGCTGCTCTCATCAAAGCCTGTGCTCTACGTTTGCAACGTCGAGGAAGGCTCGGCCGCAACGGGCAATTCGTTCTCCAAGGCAGTCGAGGAGCAGGCCGCCAAGGAGGGCGCCGTCGCCGTCGTCATTTCCGCCAAGATCGAGTCGGAGATCGCGACCATCTCGCGGGACGAACGCGCCGACTTCCTGGAGACATTGGGTCTCGAAGAAGCCGGTCTCGACCGTCTGATCCGCGCCGGCTACCGGCTTCTCGACCTCATCACCTATTTCACCGTGGGGCCGAAGGAAGCGCGCGCCTGGACCATCCATCGCGGCACCAAGGCGCCGGCGGCGGCCGGCGTGATCCACACCGATTTCGAAAAGGGTTTCATTCGCGCCGAAACCATCGCGTATGAGGATTACGTCGTCCTCGGCGGCGAAGCCGGCGCGCGCGATGCCGGCAAGCTTCGGCTCGAAGGCAAGGAATACGTCGTCGCCGACGGCGACGTGATGCATTTCAGGTTTAATACGTAATTTGAAGCGATCATTCCGGGCGCGCGTCTTGCGCGAGCCCGGAATGACAAGGCTCACCGCACCCCGCCGCCCTGGTCCCTGATCGCGCCGAGATGCTCGTTGATGCGGAAGACGATCAGGATCAGCTCGGCGAGGATGCGCGAGAACACCACGCCGACGACGACGCTCGCGATCGACGACAGCAGCACCAGGAAGCCGCCGAACGGACTGATCGCCATCGCAGCCAAGCCGGAGAAGACGCCGGAGAGGCCGAACAGGCAGATCAGCGCGATTACCAGCCAGTAGAAGGTCTTGATGATCGTCGGTGTGATGAAGCGGTCCCACTGAAACAGGTCGCTGAATGAAAACATCGTTCTCCCCAGGGCAAAGCGGCTTTTGCCAGATCCGGCTTTGCTAAATGATCCTGACTTTCGGCTGATCCGACTCAAGACCAACCCCGCTGCATCGAATGTAGCACGAGCCATGCGGGCCCGCGGGTTGAGATTGCCACAAAGTGCGGCCACAATCTGTCATTTCCGCGAACCAATCCCAAGATGACCCTGACCTTCGAAGATTTCCCGCCCGGGCGGTTCGGAACGTTCGGCCCGCGCCATGTCACTCGCGACGAGATTTTGGCCTTTGCTGCCGAGTTCGACCCGCAGCCGATGCACCTCGATGAGGAGGCGGCGGCTAGAAGCATGCTGCGCGGCCTGTCCGGTTCGGGGTGGCACCTCTGTTCGCTGATGATGCGGATGATGGCCGATGGTTTTATTACGCGCGCGGCTTCGCTCGGCTCGCCCGGCGTCGACGAGGTGCGCTGGTTGTCTCCGCTCCGGCCCGGCGACGACCTCATGCTCGACGTCGACGTCGTGGAGGCGCGCACTTCGAAAAGTCGCCCGGAGCTCGGCATCGTCAAGTTCAAATGCACCGTGCGCAACGCTGCGGGGCAGGCGCTCGCCGAGATGACCTCGCCGATCCTGATCAAGCGGCGCGAGGGGACGGCCTGATGCGGTTCTTCGAGGATATCGAGATCGGCCAGCGCCGCGAGATCGGCACCTATACGTTCACAGCGGAGTCCATCAAGAGCTTCGCCGCCAAGTTCGACCCGCAGCGCTTCCACCTCGACGAGGAGGAAGGCAAGAACTCGCTGTTCGGCGGGCTCGCCGCCTCCGGTTGGCATGTCGGCTCGGCCTGCATGAGCCTGCTTGTCGCCGACGGCCAGCGCTTGGCGCGGGAAGCCGCCTCGCGCGAGGAGGAAGTTGCGGTGTGGGGTCCGTCGCCGGGCTTTCGCGATCTGCGCTGGATCAGGCCGGTGCTTGCCGGCGACACGGTCGCCTACGTCAACGTCGTCATCGACAAGCGCACCTCCGCCTCGCGTCCCGGCTGGGGCATTCTGACGGCTCGCACCACCGGCACTAACCAGCGCGGCGAGGAGGTCTATTCCATCACCGCCTCAGCCTTTGTGCCGATGCGCACGAACGGTGGTTAGATCTGTTCCAGGATGAACGGTCCAATTGAGTGCGCGAGTGTTGCCCGCGCGCTATGGACGCGATTCGGCGTGGCTGTCATAAGCCTGCGCGATATGGTTACCGCGAAGCAGTTTGGCGGAACCAGTGAGGTGCTAACTAATTATGAACCTGTCGCTGTCTATTTGAAACGAATGGGCAGAGGACAGGGGACGAGGACCATGGCAGATCGCGGCGCACTCAAGTTTGTCGGATTCATCTTCGCGACCGCGACGCTGGCCGTGATGCTGGTTGCCGGCATGGTGGTGAAGGGCTATGCCGATGGCGCCTACACCCTGGAAGCCTCGACCGTGGAAGCCGCTCGGTAAGAGTTCGTTACTTGTCGGGGCCGCCGCGCGTCAGCGGCTGTAGACGAACGCCAGCACCGCGACCGCAACCACCAGCAATCCGACAAAGCGCAGCATGATCGTGCCGAGCTGATTCGGTGCCGGCCGCAGCGATATAGGGTCCGTGTTATCGGGCCGAATGCTTTCCATGACATGTCCCCCCGCCAGGCCGTAAGACGGCCATCGACGCTTGGCATTGGTCGCTGGGGAAGGATGGAGGGTTCAAACACCCTACGCTGTCACGCCCGTGCTGCCACATCCTCCGCTGTCGTGCCCCGCGAAGGCATCCAGTACGCCGCAGCCCCTCCGTATCCTGGCACTGTCTCGGAGTACTGGATCGCCCGCCTGCGCGGGCGACGACACCTATCATGTCGGCGCGTGTGCGCACCTATCACATGCCCCATGAATCAAAACCGCCGCGCTCCCCTTCCGGGAACGCGGCGGCCGATGATGCGGTGCTTCGCGGTCAGCTGTTGCGCAGGCCGTCGGCGGCGCGCTTCCACTGCGCGACGTTGTCGGCGATCATGCGGGTCGACTTCATCGCGGCCTGGCTGAGCTGGGCGTAGCCGGAGATCTCGCGCTGGACGCGCTGGCCTTCGGCATGGAGCAGGTCGCGCAGGCTCTCGAGCTCGGAGATCAAGTTCTCGATCTCGGCCAGCGAGGTGCCGGCGACGCGCTGGATCAGCGAGTTGACGTTGTTGACGGTGGCTTCGGCGCTCGGGTCGAGCGGCGGCGCGTCGGTGGTCGTCGATGCCGGACGGCGCAGATAGGCGATGTCGTTGCGGACGAAATCGCGGATGCCGGCCTCGACCTCGGTCACGGCGGCGAGGTTGGTGTCGACCGTCTCGGTCTCGGTGGTTTCGGTCTTTTCCGGACGCATGGCGTTCATCGTTATTCCCCTGTTCGCGTTGAGCGCGGCGCGAGTGTCCCCCGCACGACGACGTCTATTTTGGCGACTAGGGCGTCCGATTTTGACCGCAAATGGGCCGAGATGCGGCAAGGGCGGACCATTCGGGGGTTTTGCCGTGGCGTATGGTTAGGAGAATGTGAATAGGGAACCGCGACGGCAAGCCATCCCCTCATGGTGAGGAGCGCGCCCTTCGCGCGGGTCTCGAACCATGCAGGCCCCGCTGTAGCAGCGAGCCCTCGATCCTTCGAGACGCGCTCCTTCGGAGCGCCCTCAGGATGAGGGGAAGTGGCGGCTCGCCCTACCAGCTCTTCTTGAAACCGGCCGTCAGGCTCTTGTTGATCGCGCCTTGCGAGGTCTCGCCGACCGAGCCTGAGACGGTGACATTGTCGAACAGCTTTTGCTCGGCACCGAACTTGCGCAGCCATTTGTCGTCGGTGGTCGACAGCGTCTGGCCGGCGGTAATGCTGGTGCCGGTGTCGGTGAGGGTGATCTTGGCGGTCTGATCGGTCTCGTAATTTCGCATGACGTGGCCGCCGATGCCGGGGACGGCGGTCGTGCCCTGCTGGTTGACGCTGTAGCCGTTCTGGAGCGTCAGCGAGGTGTCGCCCGACAGCGGCACCGACTTGGTCAACGAGGCGCCGATCTTGCTGTGTTCGGTGCCGGGATCGACCCGGGCTTCCACCGCGGTCTTGTCCCAGATCGAGCCCGCGCCCGGCGCTGTCGCCGCCGCCCAGGCGCTGCCGGAGGATTGCGGTAGGCTGCCGCCATTGGCGGCCTTCTGCGCCAGCAACTCGGACATCGTCCGCGGCTCGCTCGTCACCGTCATGTCGGCGCCGATCCGCGTGTCCCAGAACGAGAACACCGATTGCTTCACCGTCACCGCCGAGGAGCCGTTTGCATTTGGATTCGACGACCAGGCCAGGCCGTCCTTGGCCGCGGTCTGGGCGCGCTTCTTGGCGGCCATGGGGTCAATGCCGGTGCCGGCATCGACCGCGAGCTGGCTCCAGTCGAGCTTGTCGACGTCGATGCCTTTGAGCACGTCGGGGTCATTGACGTCGGGGGCCTGCGCCGCCTCGGTCTCGGCCTCATCGTCAGGCGCGATCGTCGCGGATGGAATGATCTGTGCCGAGACCGTCAGCACGGAGCCCAGAATGAATGCGGCCGCCAGCAACGGCAGCCTGGTCCGGCCAAACCCTGTCGAGAATTCCATCGTCCTGCCCGCGAACCCCAGCGCACGCTTTCCAACAATATATATCGGCCTTCGGCCGTGCGCCATTCCGCGCGACAGATGCTGATCCATCGTCACGAAATTGTGGCGGCTCGCCTCGCATAACGAACCAACGGGCCGCGCGAAAGGCGCGCGCCCGACGACGAGCTGTGACACGACCGCATCCGGCGGGGCTGGAAGCCAGGGCGTCATGTGAGCGTCGTCATCGGTCCCGAACAGCGGGACCCGTTGGCGTCCCCCTCAGCCGGCGCGGCTCATCTTCGGCAGATGAATGGCGCGGCCGAGTGCCTGCTCGACCAGGTCGAACGTATCGATCAGTACCCGCATGCTGGTGAGCTTTCCCGCCCTGAACTGGGCGAACTGCTTGTTGGAATCGAGCGCCGTCAGCGAATAGCGCAGCATCGAGGCGGCTGAATCAACGCCGAGCATGATGCTCTCGCGGTCGAAGCGGCGAACGTGGAAATTGTCGGCGAGCTGGCGGATGACGTCGAGCACGGCGTCCTTGCCCTGGCGCGCGCCAAGGAACGGAAACATGTCGATCGGGCCGTACAGGGCCCACTCGACGTCCTCGTCGATCAGGGCCTCGATATCCCTGAACTGCCGGTCGTTGATCGCGCCATGCAACGCGCGCGAGAAACGCCAGAGGCTGTGCTCTGTCATTTGGGCTGTCCTGAAGCTGGCTGCAAAAAAAACGGAAAACAACCCATGCACAGTAAGGTGCCGGGGCTCAGCTCGTTCGTGTACAAATAACTACGGGATTTCGGCCAAAACGCAATTCACGTTTTCGCAATGCACCATTGAATGCGATTTGTGAGATTTGCAATAGAGTCCCGCAATTTCCCGGTGCTTGCCGGTTAGATTCCTCGGATCGCGGACGCCCCCTTCAGCGGACAACAGCGGGGAAGGGCCGCGTGACCCGTCTCACATCACCTCTCCACCATCGCGCCTAACGTCATCCCATGTCATCAGGGAGACGTGTCATGGCCGCCATCGCCACCGTCAGAAAGTCCCGCCTGCACAACGCGGTCGAAGGGCTCGCGCTGACCGCGACGCTGCAGAGCTTCCCGACCTTCGCCGCCGCCGCTTTCCTGCTCAAACTCGTCGGCGACCACGACCTCGTCGGCGACCCCGGCGTCGCCATCTTCGTCGCTGTCGCCTCGCTCGCCCACGCGCTGCTCGCGGTGACCTTCGGCCCGAGCTTCCCGGCCTTTTTCAAGACCGTCTACGAGCCAAAATTCTTCGAGGCCCATCTGACGCTCGCCGGCAAGATCACGGCATGGCGCACCCAGCCGGTCGCCTCGCTCCAGCTCGTGACCATCGTGCTGCTGCTGTCGGTAATGGCGGTGGTGACGGCGAGCGTCGGGTGAGGAGCGGGCTATCCCTCTCGTCATTCCGGGGCCCGCAAACCGGCGAGCCCGGAATCCACTGCGATCAGCGGCGCGGATGCGCCGCCTACCTCTTCTTCCACCCGCCCCGTCGCCCCGGCATCCCGCCTGTCGATTTCGGCGCCGGCCCGAACTCCGGTCCCGACTGCCGCGAGTCGGTTGGCTGGATGATCCGGCTGGTGCTGCCGAACGGCTTTGACGGCAGGCTCGGGCTTTCGCGATAGGGCAGCGATTCCGGGCCGTGCATCTCGTCGAGATGCGGCTTGTGCACGCGGGAGCCTTTGCCGCTGCCGGCCTTGAGCGCCGTTACGGCGCTCTTGTTCTTCATGGCACTGACCGGCAAGTTCGCAGCATCGCCGTACTTCTTCGTGCCCGCATAAGCGCCGGCCTTGCCCTGCACGGTGCGCTGCTTCGCGGTAGGGTCGTCGACCACGGCGAGCTCGGTGGCGCGCAGGCGCTTGACTTCGTCGCGCAGACGCGCGGCTTCCTCGAAGTTCAAATCGGCGGCGGCCTCGCGCATCCTTGTTTCGAGATCGGCAAGCACGGCTTCGAAGTTGTGGCCGATCGAGATGACGTCATCGGTCATGTCGTGGCCGCCAACCTCGACCAGCACGTGGTCGCGCTCGTAGACGGAGTTGAGGATGTCGCCGATCTGCTTCTTCACGCTCTCCGGCGTGATGCCGTTGGCAGTATTGTACTCGACCTGTTTTTCGCGGCGGCGGTTGGTCTCGGCGATGGCACGCTCCATCGAACCGGTCATCTGGTCGGCGTAGAGGATCACCTTGCCGTCGACATTGCGCGCGGCGCGGCCGATGGTCTGGATCAGCGAGGTCTCGCTGCGCAGAAAACCTTCCTTGTCGGCGTCGAGAATCGCGACCAGCGCGCATTCGGGGATGTCGAGGCCTTCGCGCAAGAGGTTGATGCCGACCAGCGCGTCGAACGCACCGAGGCGGAGATCCCGGATGATCTCGATGCGCTCGATGGTGTCGATGTCGGAATGCATGTAGCGGACTCGGATGCCCTGCTCGTGCAGATATTCGGTGAGGTCCTCCGCCATGCGCTTGGTCAGCACGGTGATCAGCGAGCGATAGCCGGCCTGCGCGGTGGCGCGGACCTCGCCGACGAGATCGTCCACTTGCGTGCGGGCGGGGCGGATGTCGACGGGAGGATCGATCAGACCTGTGGGGCGGATCACCTGCTCGACGAACACGCCGCCGCTCTCGTTCAGCTCCCAGCCGCCCGGCGTCGCCGACACCGCGATGGTCTGCGGCCGCATCATGTCCCACTCCTCGAAGCGCAAGGGGCGGTTGTCCATGCAGGAGGGCAGGCGGAAGCCGTATTCGGCCAGCGTCGCCTTGCGACGGAAGTCGCCGCGGAACATGGCGCCGATCTGCGGGATGGTGACGTGGCTCTCGTCGGCGAAGATCAGCGCGTTGTCGGGCACGTATTCGAACAGCGTCGGCGGCGGCTCGCCGGGGCGGCGCCCAGTGAGATAGCGCGAATAGTTCTCGATGCCGGCGCAGCTTCCGGTCGCCTCCATCATCTCGAGGTCGAAGGTGGTGCGCTGCTCCAGCCGCTGCGCTTCGAGCAGGCGGCCCTGATCGTGGAGCTGGTCGAGCCGTTGCTTCAATTCTGATTTGATCGACTTGATCGCCTGCACCAGCGTCGGCCGCGGCGTCACATAGTGCGAGTTGGCATACATCTTGATGAACTCGAGCTCGTCCTGCTTGTGGCCGGTGAGCGGATCGAACTCCTCGATGCTCTCGATGGTGTCGCCGAACAGGTTCACGCGCCAGGCGCGGTCCTCATAGTGCGCGGGGAAGATGTCGATGACGTCGCCGCGGACACGGAAGGTGCCGCGGGTGAAATCGGCCTGGGTGCGCTTGTACTGGAGCGCGACGAGATCGGCGATGAGCTGGCGCTGGTCGATGCGCTCGCCCTTCTTCAGCGCGAAGGTCATCGCGGTGTAGGTCTCGACCGACCCGATACCGTAGATGCAGGACACCGAGGCGACGATGATGACGTCGTCGCGTTCGAGCAGCGCGCGCGTCGCTGAGTGGCGCATGCGGTCGATCTGCTCGTTGATCGAGGAATCCTTCTCGATATAGGTGTCGGTGCGTGGGACGTAGGCTTCCGGCTGGTAATAGTCGTAGTAGCTGACGAAGTACTCGACCGCGTTGTCAGGGAAGAAATTCTTGAACTCGCCATAGAGCTGGGCGGCGAGGGTCTTGTTCGGGGCCAGGATCAGGGCGGGGCGCTGCGTCGCCTCGATCACTTTGGCCATGGTGTAGGTCTTGCCCGAGCCGGTGACGCCCAGCAGCACCTGCGAACGGTCGTTGCGATTGATGCCCTCGACCAGCTCGGCGATCGCAGTCGGCTGGTCGCCCTTGGGCTCATAGGCCGACTTGATCTCGAAGCGCACGCCGCCCTCGGACTTTTCCGGGCGCGGTGGCCGGTGCGGCGTCCAAATCCGCATCGAGCCGTCGTCCTTGCGGAATTCCGGGCGGCCCTCGCGGATCAGCGATTCCAACGCATCCGCGGTGGCCTTGACGCCCAGCGCCTCCATTTTTGAGCGCGGCGGCCGCGCCAGCGCCTCGGCATCGTCTTCTTCTGTTGGCAGCCCGAGCTGCCGCGCCAGTTCCGGATCGAGTGTCGGGATCGTGGCCGAGGTTCCGTAATTGGCCTGCGGCGCCTCGTCGAAGCCTTCGGTGGGTGCGCGCGCTCCAGCCGGCTGCGGATTGGTACGCAGCGGCATCGGCTTTGTAATGTTCTTGGCCGTATCCTGCGGAAACTCCTTCGGCGTCGAGGCGCGCGCGCGATGCGCGGCGGCCTCGCCCCCGGCACGGCGATCGCGCGAATTGTCCGGCGGCGGCTGGAGCCCGGTGCCCGATCCCAGGCCCGCATCGCCGCGATTGATCGCAGGATTGAGCAGTTCGGCCAGCGCCGGCCCGATCGGCTGCACATCGGGGCGATGCGCCTTCGAGTTCGGAGCCTTGGTCTTCGGGGATTTGCCAGATTTTTCGGAGGATGCAGGTTTCTTCGCCATAGGGCGAATATGGGACGAGTCCGCCTCTCAGGAAAGAGCGAATGCCCGCCGCTATGCAGCCTGCTGACAGCAGGTTGGCAGCAGGCTTGGCGTCACCCCGCCGGCAGCGGCCCCTCGTCATCCTCAGCCGCGATATTCGGCTCAAGGATGTCTAGATGGATGCCGCCGCAATCGGTGCAGCGCATGGTCCAGTACTCGCATCCAGCGCGACCGCCGATCACACGGAGCACCATGAGATCGCCGTCGCATTCCGGGTAGTTGGACAGCACGGCGCGCGCATAGATCCGCGGCCGCACTGAGCCGATTTCGGTGATAGACATGACCGGTTCCCCCTTGCGGCGCCCCGCCGCTGGTCCGCCCGCGGACGCTATTCGTCGTCGCTGTCGGCCCGGCGGCGGAAGCGATCGATGTGTTGCTTGGCATCGGCAATCGCGGCGTCGCGGTCGGGCCAGGCGAGGCCGACTTCCATGGCGGGAAACAGCACGCCGTCGATTGCAAGCGGGCTGAAATCGGAGCGCCGGATGCGGGCGTGCCACAGTCCTTTTCCAGCTTCGAAGGATTCGATGTCAAAGCCGTCGTAGAGGGTCGTCATTCTTGTCGGTCCCACGTTTTTTTGTCAGAGGGTCAGGGGACCACATTTGCGAATCCCGGGATGTGAAGCCGTTCACAAGCCGCGAGGCTTTTTTGCCGAGCGCGTCAGTTCCGCGCCGCAGCACGACCGAGTCGCCGCGCCGGACGCGCCGGTTCCGACGCCGCGCGCATGATCCAGCGGCGAAACGCGGCGAAGTCGCGTTGCTCGGTCTGGAAGCTGCGATAGAGCAGGTACCAGCGCATGCCTTTGGGCACCGAGAGATCGAACGGCGCCACCAGCCGTCCGGCGGCGAGATCGTCGTCAATATAGGGTCGAATGCCCATGGCAACGCCGAGTCCGTCCGCGGCGGCCTGCAGCGCCTGACCGTAGAACTGGAACTCGGGCCCGCGCGCGTTGATGCGCGCCAGGTTCGCGGCCTTGAGCCAGAGCGGCCAGTCCTCCGGCGAATGCGCGACGCGGATCAGGCTCGGTCCCCTGAGATCCGCCGGCCGCTTCAGGCCGCTCGCAAGGCGCGGCACGCAGACCGGCGTGAGGTCGCCCGCGAACAGCGGCTCGGCGACGAGGCCGGGCCAGTCGCCGGTGCCGAGCTTGATGCCGCAGCTCCAGTCCTCGCCGAACGGCACCGAGGCGCCGCCGGTGGTGAAGCGCACCTCGATGTCGGGCTCCTCGCTGCGAAACTCCGACAGGCGCGGGATCAGCCAGCGCATCGCAAAGGTGTGGCCGACGCCGATGGTGAGCACGCGCACGCTGGAGGGCGCCGTCACCTGCGCGGTGAGGCGCGCCAGCGCATCGAAGATCGGCGTCAGCCCGCTTTGATAGGCGCGGCCGGCCTGCGTCAGCACGAGCTTGTTGGCCTTGCGCTCGAACAGCGCGAGGCCGAGGCGCTCCTCCAGCAGATGCACCATGCGGCTGACGGCAGCGGCCGACACGTTCAGCTCGAGCCCGGCCGCGGCAAAGCTGCCGGTCCGCGCCGCCGCCTCGAATGCCTTGATGCCGTTGAGAAACAGCAGCCGCCGCAAATGCCCGACCCTCAGGAAAGCTGATGCCAGGCCAAGATAACTCAGTTTGCACGTGGGGGGCAAGCGAGGCACAAGAACGAGTGTAATTCTAAGTTGATTTCGGGCAGCCGCAGCGCTCTTCGCTTCTCGCCGCAAGCGAGGCGAGGCAGCGCCAGCAGCCTGCGTCCCTTACCTATGTTGAGGAGAATCCTTTCGTGGCGCCCATCGTGATCGCTGCCCTTGGCATGCTGATGGTCGCCACCGCGTTCCTGTCCGGGCTGTTCGGCATGGCGGGCGGGCTGATCCTGATCGGCGTGTTGCTGGCATTGATGCCGCTGCCGGCGGCCATGGTGCTGCATGCGATCACGCAGATGGCCTCGAACGGCTGGCGTGCGTTTTTGTGGCGCGCGCATATCCGCTGGCGCCCGGTCGCGAACTATCTCGCCGGCTGCGCGATCGCGCTCGCGGCCTGGTCGCTCACGCGCTACGTTCCGGACAAGCCGGTCGCGCTGCTGCTGCTCGGTATCACGCCGTTCATGGCGCGGCTGCTGCCGTCAAACATCAAGCCCAACCCCGACAGCGTCTGGCAGGGCTCGGTCTACGGCTCGATCTGCATGGGCTTGATGCTGATGACCGGCGTCTCCGGCCCGCTGCTCGACACCTTCTTCCTCGGCGGCGATTTCGGCCGGCGCGAGAAGGTGGCGACCAAGGCGATGTGCCAGCTGGTCAGCCATTTCACCAAGCTGGTCTATTTCGGCGGCATCATCGACCAGGCGGCGAGCCTCGATCCCGTCCTCGCCGGCGTCGCGATCGCAGCATCGATGCTCGGCACCACACTGGCGCGCCGCATCCTTGAAGCCATGACCGACCAGCAATTCGTAGCCTGGTCGAACAAGCTGATCACCACCATCGCCTGCTACTACATCGCCTATGGCGGCTGGCTCCTGCTGCGTACGGAGGTCGCGGTCGCCTTCGACAAGGGAGGTTTGCGATGAGCGAGACCGCCGATCCGCTGGTGCTGGATTTCGTCGAATGGGTCGCACGCGAGCCGCGCGCCTATGCCGAGGTGATCGCGACCTGGAAGACCTCGTGCCCGCGCCTTACCATCTGGGAAGACGCCACTGAGCGCGGCTATGTCGCGCGGAAGATGGTGCCGGGAATCGGGCTGATCATCGCAGTGACGGAAGGCGGCGAGAAGCTGCTGCGGACGAACCGGCGGTGATGCGCACTTCCGTCTCGACATCGCCATTGCGAGCGTAAGCGAAGCAATTCAGAATGTCTCTGCCGCGCAGCCTGGATTGCTTCGCGGAGCCTGTCATCGGGTCGCGCTTCGCGCGGCACCGTTGGCTCGCCATGACGGAGCAAGCGGAGGCCTCTCATGTCACTCAAACTCTACGAACTCGTCGGCACCGACGCAGCGCGCCCGTTCAGCCCGTATTGCTGGCGCACGCGGATGGCGCTCGCGCATAAGGAGCTGACGGCGGAATCGCTGCCCTGGCGCTTCACCGAGAAGAGCGCGCTTGCGCCGCATGGCTCCGAGAAAGTCCCGGTGCTGCTGCATCACGGCAAGCCCGTGGTCGATTCGTGGACCATCGCGAATTATCTCGAAGACAGTTTTCCGGATCGTGCATCGTTGTTCGGCGGCGAGGGCGGTCGCGCGATGGCGCGCATGATCAATACCTTCGGCGACATCGCCATCGTCGGCGGCATCTTTCCGTTGATCGTCGCCGACATCCCGAAGAACCTCGCCGAGGTCGACGCCGCCTATTTCCGCCAGTCGCGCGAGGCACGCTTCGGCGGCAAGTCGCTGGAACAGGTCATGGCCAGCCGCGACACCGGCGTGATCGCGTTCCGCAAGTCGCTGGAGGTGATGCGGCAGACATTGAAGAAGCAGCCCTATCTGGGCGGCGCCGCTCCCAACTACGCCGACTATATCGTGTTCGGCGGTTTTCAATGGGCGCGGGTGGTGAGCCCGTTCAAGCTTCTGGAAGCCGATGATCCGGTTTATGCGTGGCGGGAAAAATTGCTCGACGCGTTCGACGGCATGGCGCGCAGGTCGCCGGGATTCGCGGTGTAGGGTAGGCTCCCTCCATCGTCGTCCTGGCGACGCCAGGGCCCATCTCGCGTGATCTATCGATCGTTTGCGGTACGGTACCGAACGGGGAATTTTCGTGGCGTGCTCGCCGGGGTAATGGGTCCTCCCGGCTCACGACACGGAAAACGTGGTCGGCTCTCGTGCCTAACGAGCAGCACTCGCCGCCGCCTGCCGCAAACATGCCCGGCACAAACAATCCTCGCCCTCGACTGGCATTGGCAGTCTTGCCGTCTCCTCCGCGCACCAGCAGCTGCCCGAGAGGTCGCAGCCAAACTCGGCGCCGCAGCGGGAGCAGGCGAGGCGCCGGGATTCTGGCAACGCAGATTCTTGCTGATTTGTCATGATTTACGTCGAAGCTAGGCCGTCATTTTCATGTCGGGTTCATTGGCCGCTGCGGTATATTATGCCTTGCGCACGGACTCGGAAAGCGGCTCCCGGCGCGCGAAGGACAGACCGATGGCCCGTGATTCGCAAGCCGCCCTCGTTGCGCTCAACCGCTTCGGCTTCGGCGGCGGCGGCGGCGCGTCCGGCGATCTCATCGATGCCGCCTCCGACCCGCGCGGTTTCGTCAAGGCAGAGCTCGCGCGTCCCAATGGCGTGCTGCTGGAAGCGCCGGGTCTGCAATCGACGCCGCAGCTCGGGCAGGCGGTGTTCGCCTATCAGGACGAGGTCAAGCAGGCGCGCGAGGCCGCCAAGGCCACGGCGGCCGCTGAAACGCCGACACAAGCGTCTGCCGATCAGAAGCCCGCCCTGCGCCGCAATCTCTCGCTGAACGCAGCCGCAAGCGAGGTCGCCGGCCAGATGGCGGATGCGAGACCAGCGGACAACGCGGCGAAGCCGGAGGCCATGCAGCCCAGCCCCGGCGCGCCGCCCGCCGCAAAGCCCGCGCCGCAGCCGCTCAACGTCATCCAGAAGACATTTCGCGCCGAGGCGCTGGCGCGGTTGCAGCGGGCCACCCTCGTCGAGTGCGGCTTCACCGAGCGACTCGTCGTGTTCTGGTCCAACCATTTCTGCATCTCCGCGAGCAAGGGCGAGCTGGCGCGGATCTGGGCCGGCGCGTTCGAGCGCGAGGCGATCAGGCCGCACGTACTCGGGCGTTTCGCCGACATGCTCAAGGCGGTCGAGCAGCATCCGGCGATGCTGTTCTTTCTCGATAACCAGCAATCGCTCGGACCGGATTCGCGTGCGGGGCAAAACCGCAAGCGCGGGCTGAACGAGAATCTGGCGCGCGAGATCATGGAGCTGCATACGCTCAGCGTCGGCGGCGGCTACACGCAGGACGATGTCACCTCGCTCGCGCGCATCATCACGGGCTGGACCTTCGCCGGCCGCCAGGGGCAGCTGGGGGCGCCCGGCTCCTTCGTGTTCAACGTCAATGCGCATCAGCCGGGGCCGCAGATCCTGCTCGGCAAGACCTACGGCCAGGCGGGCCTCGCGCAAGGCGAGGCCGCGCTCGCCGACCTCGCGCGCCATCCCTCGACCGCGAATTTCATCGCCACCAAGTTCGTCCGCCACTTCGTTGCCGATGATCCGCCGCCGTCTCTCGTTGCGCGGTTGCGCGACATCTTCGTCAAGACCGATGGCGACCTCAAGGCGCTTGCCATGGCGCTGGTCGATTCCGACGAAGCGTGGAAAGCGCCGCTGACCAAGATGCGCTCGCCTTACGATTTCCTGGTCGCGAGCGGCCGGCTGCTCGCGCGCGTGCCGGAAGATCCGAGCCGTTATCTCAATGGCCTCAACCTGCTCGGGCAACCGCTATGGTCGCCGGCCGGGCCCAACGGCTTTCCCGACACCAATGCAGCCTGGGCCGCACCCGAGGGCATGAAGCTCAGGCTCGATATCGCGGCGCAAATCGGCTCGCGGCTCGGCAACACCATCGATCCGCTCGACCTGCTGGAATTCGCCGCAGCCGATGCGGCCTCCATCGAGACGCGACGAACCATCGAGCGCGCGGAGTCGCGGCAGCAGGCGCTGGCGCTGCTGCTGATGTCGCCGGAAATGCAGCGGAGATGACGATGATCGACTGCGTCGAGAACCGGCTCCTCGCCTCGCGCCGCGGGCTCCTGCTCGGCGGCGCCTCTTTCGCGGCCTGGGCCTACCTGCCGAAATTCGCACGCGGCGCCGACGGGCACGATCCGCGCCTGGTCGTGGTGATCCTGCGCGGCGCGCTCGACGGGCTTTCGACCGTTGCCCCGATCGGCGACCCCGATTACGCCGGCCTGCACGGCTCGATCGCGCTCACGGCTGACGGCGCACACCCCGCGACCATGCTCGATAGCTTCTTTGCGCTGCATCCCGCCATGCCGGAGTTCGCACGCATGTACCGCGACAAGCACGCCGCGGTGATCCACGCCGTTGCAACACCGTATCGCGATCGCTCGCATTTCGACGGCCAGGACGTGCTCGAAAGCGGCTATGCCGGCCCGGGCCGGGTGCAGTCCGGTTGGCTCAATCGCGCGCTGGAAGTGCTACCGCGCGGCGAGCGGGTATCGAGCGGCCTCGCTGTCGGCCCGACCACGCCGCTGGTGCTGCGCGGCAATGCGCCGACCGTCGGCTGGGCGCCGGTCGCGCTGCCGCAGGCCGACGACGACACTGCAATGCGCCTCGTCGAGCTCTACCGCCATCGCGATCCCGTGCTGGCGACGGCCTTGGCGCAAGGCCTTCAGCTCGACAAGGCCGCAAGCGGCGACGACATGAAGCCGAAGGGCGGCAACGCAGCCGCGCAGATGCGCCAGGTGGCGCACGGCGCGGCAAGATTGATGGCGGCCGACGATGGTCCGCGCATCGCGGCGCTCGCCTTCGACGGCTGGGACACACACGCCAATGAAGGCGGGCCTGTGGGGCGTCTCGCCTTCCTGCTCGGCGGCCTCGACGGCGCGCTCGCCGAATTCGAAAGCGGGCTCGGCGAACGCTGGCGCGACGCGGTGGTCGTCGTCGCCACCGAGTTCGGCCGCACCGCGCGCATCAACGGCACTGACGGCACCGATCACGGCACGGGAACGATGGCGCTGCTCGCCGGCGGCGCGGTGAAGGCCGGCCGCGTCATCGCCGATTGGCCCGGCCTCAAGCTTGCCAACCTCCACGAAGGGCGCGACCTCAAGCCGACTACCGATCTGCGCTCCGTGATCAAGGGCGTGCTGCAAGGACAATTTGGCCTGTCCGATCGCGTGCTGGCGGAGACGGTGTTTCCAGACAGCGCCGCCGCAAAGCCGATGAAGGGGCTGGTGGCGTAATAACAGCCCGTCATTTCCGGGGCGCGTAGCGCGAACCCGGAATCGCAAAATGGATACCGGGCCCGCGCCTTGCCGCGCGCCCCGCAATGACGCGATAATGATGCGACATCAGGAGATCACCGCAATGTACATCGCCATGAACCGGTTCCGCGTCGCCAAGGGCTCCGAGGCCGCTTTCGAGCAGGTCTGGCTCACGCGCGACACTCATCTGGACACGGTGCCGGGCTTCGTCGAATTCCATCTGTTGAAGGGCCCCGAGCTCGAAGACCATACGCTCTACGCCTCGCACACGGTGTGGGCGAATTACGCGGCGTTCGAGGCGTGGACCAAGTCGGAGGCATTTCGCGCGGCGCATCACCGGGCTGGCGACAACAAGCCGCTCTATCTCGGCCATCCCCAGTTCGAAGGTTTTGAGGTGATGCAGACGGTCGGGCGCGGCGCGAAGTGACTGCCATAAAAAATGCGGCCCCTGTCAGACGCGGCGACTGACGGGGACCGCTTGGGGCGCTTGATCGGTGACGGGGGGCCTGACCAGACGCAGGTGCAGCGTAGTTCCGCTGTGTTACGCGCGGGTGACAGGCAGGAATTATCCACAGGCGCTGCCTGCGAAGATTAGAATATCTTGCGATAGACGATGAAGCCGGACCGCTCCGCGACCTTGTCGTACAGTCGCTGCGCGGTGACATTGGTCTCGTGCGTTTGCCAATAGACGCGCGGCGACCTCGCCAGTTTCGCCCGCTCATACACACCATAGATCAGCGCCGAGGCAACCCCCTTGCCGCGCGCGGCCTCGCGCGTGAACAAATCCTGCAAATAGCAGGACGGCTCGATCGCGGTGGTGCTGCGATGGAAGAGATAATGCGTCAGTCCGAGCAATTGGCCGTCGCTCTCGGCGACCAGCGCATGCACCGGCTCATAGGCGTCGAAGAAACGTTGCCACGTCATGCGCGTGATCTCTGGCGCGAGCGCGGTCGGGCCCGAACGGCCGTAGAAGGTGTTGTAGCCGTCCCACAGCGGCAGCCATTGTTCGTAATCCTGCTTCGTGACGGAGCGAATGGTGAGGGACATCTGAAATTCCTGGGCTCGGAGGATGCCAACGGCCGGTGAGGCATCCTTGATACGAGATTATCGCGCTGCCGATCAATCCTGCTGTCGCATCACTCTGCAAGGCGCAAAGAGCGGATCAGCCTTCGGTTCGCCGGATCGCGCAGCGAGCGGTAGTAGTCGGCACGCGCGGGCGCGTCGGTGTGGCGCACGAGATCGGTCACCGGCGTGTAGCTCAGCATGCGGCCGCCGTCGGGCAGCGCGGTGCAGACGAAACGCAGCACCTCGCCATTGCGCAAGGCGATGTTGATCGGCCTGGCATCGCCGATCCGCACCATCTCCATGCGCTGCGCGATGAAGGCGCCGAGCTCGTCCTCGGGCAGCTCGAACGCGCCGGTATCGCGGCCGTGATACATCAGCGCGATGAAGGGCGGCTTGCGGTCGGCGATCTGGTCGGGCACCGCAAAATAATCGCGGAACGCGCGGTTGATGAATTCGGCTCGGGTCTCGGCATCGAGCAGCACGACGCCGATATCGATCTGGTCGAGCGCGGCCGACAAGCGCGCGGCGGTAGCGTGGCTCTGGCGCTCGCCCGCGAACGTGCCGAGCAGCCGCTCGCGCATCAGGCCGGTGACGGCTGCGGTGCCGGCGGCCATGATTGCCAGCAGGCCGAGCCGGACCAGGTCTGCGATGCCGTATCCGGAGACGCCATGCTGGTTAAGGAAGAGCAGCGCAGCGCCGGCGACCGCGATGGCTGCGCTGGTCATGGCGGAGGCGAGACCCGACAGCGCACCGGCCAGCGCCACGATGCAGACCAACAGCGGCGCAGGGGAGGGAGTGGGGATGAAGTGATCGAACAGCATCGCCAGCAGCAGCGTCGCTGCCGTCAGCACCGGACCGGAGATCGCACGCCACCCGAGCCGCATGGGCCAGTCTCGCTCCTCCTGAACGAGGCAACGCAGCAACACTGGCTCATCGTTGCGCTGATGCGATGCGATTTCGCGCGGCGCGCTTAAGAGACCCTTGCCGCGGAGCGCAAATCTTTCGGATGATTTTAGACCAAGTGCGAGTGCCTGAGGCGCTGTTGCAGCGACGGTGCATTCAGCGTCGAGGTGCCCGAGCTCTTGCGCATGCCGGTGAAAATCAACAGCGACGCCGCGACCAGGATGGCCGCAGTCAGCGTGATTGCAACGACTACCACAGGTGACTTCATCGAGGTCCTGTCGCAATGCCGGTCGGCAAGGGCCACACGGCGGCTTGAAGGCTGGTCCAGGATGAAACGGGAATCAGATCGGCAGGCCCATTGCCATGGTCGCCTTGGTCGACATGACCGTCAGCGTGACGATCAGGCACAGCGAAAGCGCGGCGACGGCGAGCGAGGCCGCGACCGCATTGGTCAGCCGGGAAGACGCGACGGTGGCGGATCGGCCCTGGAAGCCTGCCGTGCCGGACGCCCGAGTCATGGGTCTAAATCCTTCAACACGCGAGCGAATCACCCGCGACGCGGGACAATTTCACCGTTTCAACGGGCAACATTGCGGCGGCCGTCGCGCCGAAAACGGCGAGATTGCGGCAAAGACGACCCTTGTGCCCGCTATTCGCCAGCGGGGACTAGCCTGTCAGGCGCCCACGGCGATGCTGGCGGGGTCGTCGACGTCGGCCGGGCGCCAGTCCATCGTGACGAAGCCGGGCGCAGATTCGACGCGCTTCAGCCAGTCCCGGATCGCCGGGAAGGTCGAAAGGTCGAAATCGCAGCGGTCGGCGAGGTGGGTGTAGCCGTAGAGCGCGATGTCGGCGACCGTCAGCTGGCGCGCGGCGAAATAGGCGTTGGTCTTGAGATGGTTCTCCATGACCTGGAGCGCGCCATAGCCGCGCTCCATCCAGTCCTCGAGCGAATGGGTCTGGAGATCGCGGCCGCCCTTGACCAGCGACAGCCAGAAATAGGCCGCGCCGATGTTGGGCTCGAGCGCGTGCTGCTCGAAGAACATCCATTGCAGCGCCTCGGCGCGGTCGATGCGGTTCTCTGGCGCGAGCGGCGTGCCGACGGCGACGTACCAGAGGATGGCGTTGGACTCGGCGAGATAGCGGTCGCCGCCGACCTCGAGCAGCGGCACCTGGCCCGACGGGTTCTTCGCCAGAAAGTCCGGCGTGCGGCTCTCGCCGCGCAGAATGTCGACCTCGATGGCTTCGTAAGGCACGTTGAGCAGCGCCAGCGCAAGGCGGACCTTGTAGCTGTTGCCGGAGCGCTGCATCGAATAGAGTTTGTACATTCTGGGAGTTCGTTTCCGAGGACGGGAAGGCGCGGCGCTGGCTGCCCTGCAGCGCGGCTAAACAATGATGCCGATGCGAATCCGCTGCAAGAGCCAGCCAATAGAAAAACTCGAAATCCCTACCGCACTGCAACGCCACGAAAGATCATTTCCGCGCGACCGCGCAAACGAGATCACGCTTGCGTTAGAGCACGGGCGCGTTGCGTCGGGCATTCGTGAGGTCGGCGACGATCGCATGCGATTTGGATGCAGCGCGCCGTCATGCCCGGGCTTGTCCGAGGCATCCACGTTCTTCGTGCGCGCGGCCAGGTGTAGATGGCTGGGACGCGGCTACGCCAAGGCTTCGCCATTTGGGCCGGCGAAACTTCAGACGACGGCAAGCGCGCCATGAGAAAACTTCGGCCGGAAGCGACAAATTGCTCCGAGGACAAGCCTTGCCGGATATGAGGGATTTGGCTGGCAAAGTTGCGGAACATTGCGGTAATCGCGCCTCGAAGCGCGGGAAATCCGTAAACTTCTTCGAGATCGGGCCGAAGTTTCTTGCGGTGCAGCGGCTCCCGTTTTAGGGTGGCTCATTCCCACAATCGGAGTCGTGAGGCGAAGGGCTTCACGACGCTTGTCAGGAGATGACGATGTCCTTCCTTGCCGCTGCGCTCGACCGTGTGAAGCCGTCCGCGACCATCGCGGTCACGGATAAAGCACGCGCGCTGAAAGCGGCGGGCCGCAACGTCATCGGCCTCGGCGCCGGCGAGCCCGATTTCGACACGCCCGCCAACATCAAACTGGCGGCGATCCGCGCTATCGAAGCCGGCAAGACCAAGTACACTGCGGTCGACGGCATTCCCGAGTTGAAGGAAGCCATCATCGCCAAGTTTCAGCGCGAGAACGGCGTCGTCTACAAGCCGAACCAGATCATCGTCGGCACAGGCGGCAAGCAGGTGCTCTACAACGCGCTGATGGCGACCATCAATCCGGGCGACGAGGTGATCATTCCCGCGCCCTATTGGGTCAGCTATCCCGAGATGGTGGCGCTCGCCGGTGGCGAGCCGGTACCGGTGGTCTGCACCGCTGCGACAGGCTTCAAGCTTCAGGCGGAGGCGCTGGAGCGCGCGATCACGCCGAAGACCAAATGGGTGATCCTGTGCTCGCCGTCGAACCCGACGGGAGCTGCCTACACCAAGTCCGAGCTGAAGGCGCTCACCGACGTGCTGCTCAGGCATCCCCACGTCTGGGTGATGACCGACGACATGTACGAGCATCTCGTCTATGACGACTTCCAGTTCACCACGGTCGCGCAGGTCGAGCCGAAACTCTACGACCGCACACTCACCGTGAACGGCGTGTCGAAGGCCTATTGCATGACCGGCTGGCGCATCGGCTATGCCGGCGGCCCGGCGCAGCTGATCAAGGCGATGTCGACGATCCAGTCGCAGTCGACCTCGAACCCGTCGTCCATTGCGCAATGGGCTGCGGTCGAAGCGCTGAACGGTCCGCAGGACTTCATCCCAGCCAACAACAAGGTGTTCAAGGAGCGCCGCGATCTCGTCGTCTCCATGCTCAATCAGGCCAAAGGCATCGAGTGCCCGCGGCCGGAAGGGGCGTTCTACGTCTATCCGTCCTGCGCCGGCACGATCGGCAAGACCGCGCCGTCGGGCAAGGTGATCGACAATGACGAGACGTTCGTCACCGAGCTGCTGGAAACCGAAGGCGTCGCCGTGGTGCAGGGGTCGGCTTTCGGCCTGGGACCGGCGTTCCGCATCTCCTATGCGACCAAGACTTCGGACCTCGAAGACGCCTGCAAGCGCATCCAGCGCTTCTGCGGCAATCTGCGGTAAGCGCGCAGCAACGACGTGAAATCAAAGGGCCCGCGGTTAGTGGGCCCTTTTTCTGTCGCGTCCGCGCGAGCTGGCCCCACCACAACTATTGTGGCATAGACCATCATGCGGCGTGTGCCGCGCCTTCCTGCTCGCACCCCATCATCGCCGGAGACGTTTCATGCGCCGTTCGTTCCTCCTCTCCGGGCTCGCAGCGGCAAGCCTCGTTGTCTCCGTCGCTGCCGCCGGCGCGCAGCAGCGGATGGCACGGGTCGGCGTGCTCGAGTGCCGCGGCGGCGCCAGCGTCGGCTTCATCGTGGGATCGGTGACCCATCTCGGCTGCGTGCTGCGCGCCGATGGTCTACCCGACGACCGCTACGTCGCGACCATCCGCAAAGTTGGTCTCGACATCGGCATCACCCAGGAGACGGCGCTCGCCTGGGGCGTGTTCGCGCCGGTCGACCGGCTCGGCCCCGGCGATCTCTCCGGCAATTACGCCGGCGCGCAGGGCAGCGCCTCGGTCGGCGTCGGCCTTGGGGGCAACGTGCTGGTCGGCGGCTCCAACAATTCGATCGCCCTTCAGCCGCTCAGCGTGCAGGGCCAGGTCGGCCTCAACGTCGCCGCCGGTCTGGAGAGTCTGGAACTCCGTCCGGGCCGCTGATTGCCGTCAATTCTAACTGCACCGGCGGCGGCTCGCCTCCCCCGTCGCGGAGAGGTGGAACGCTCGGGCCGATAGTCGTACCAATCGTCAAGAGTTGAAGTCTTGATCGAGCCGACGACGCACCGCAGCGACGTTTGATGCTTGCCAAATCTCGGGGACGGGCAGAGCATCTGCGCTTGCCGACCCAATCATGGGCCGAGCTCCACAAAAAAGGAGGCGGCGAATGGGACAGGACGTCAGAAGTCCCCGAGGTCCACGGTGCATTGCGCTAGTGGGCCCATTCCAAAGCGGTAAAACCACGCTTCTCGAAGCAATCCTAGCGCGAACGGGCGCAATCCCCCGCGCCGGCAGCGTCGATGCCGGAACTTCTGTCGGTGACGCCACGCCCGAGGCCCGTCATCACAAGATGACCGTCGGCCTGACTGCCGCCACCACGACCTTCATGGGCGACAGCTACACCTTCCTCGACTGTCCCGGTTCCGTTGAATTCGCCTATGACATGCGCGCCGTGCTGCCTGCGGTCGACGCCGCGGTCGTGGTTTGCGAGGCCGACGAGAAGAAGCTGCCGCAGCTTCAGATCATCCTGCGCGAACTGGAAGAGCTGAAGATCCCGCGTTTCCTGTTCCTCAACAAGATCGATCGCGCCACCGAGCGCGTCCGCGAGAGCCTCGCAACGCTACAGCCCGCCTCACGCGTGCCGCTGGTACTGCGCCAGATCCCGATCTGGAAAAGCGAGCTGATCGAGGGCTTCGTCGATCTCGCGCTCGAGCGCGCCTTCATCTATCGCGAACACAAGGCCTCCGAGGTGATCGCGCTCGAAGGCGGCAATCTCGACCGCGAGAAAGAGGCCCGCTTCTCGATGCTGGAGAAGCTCGCCGATCACGACGATGCGCTGATGGAGCAGCTTCTCGAGGACATCCAGCCGCCGCGCGATGCCGTGTTCGACGATCTCGCCCGTGAATTGCGCGAAGGGCTGATCTGTCCGGTACTGCTGGGCGCCGCCGCGCGCGAAAACGGCGTGCTGCGCCTGATGAAGGCGCTGCGCCATGAGGCGCCGGGCGTCGCGGAGACCGCAAAACGTCTCGGCGTTCCCGAGACCAAGGATGCGCTCGGCTACGTCTTCAAGACGTTGCATTCGCAGCATGGCGGAAAATTGTCGCTGACGCGGCTGCTCGCCGGCCATCTCGACGACGGCGCCACGCTGCAATCCTCTTCCGGCGGCGCGGGGCGCATCTCCGGCATCCTCGCCGTCAATGGCGCCTACGACACCAAGCGTGCCTCGGCCGAAGCCGGCGACACCGTCGCGCTCGCCAAGCTCGATCCCGTGAAGACCGGCGACACTGTCTCGAGCGGCAAGACCCCGCCGGCTGCGCTCGTCACCGTGGAGCCGACGCCGCCGGTGCTCGCGATCTCGATCGCGGCGACCGATCGCAAGGACGACGTGAAGCTCGGCCAGGCGATGGCCCGCCTGCACGAGGAGGATCCATCGCTGGTGGTCGTGCAGAACGCCCGGACCCACGACACCGTGCTGTGGGGCCAGGGCGAAATGCATCTGCGGGTCGCCGGCGAGCGGCTGCGCGACCGCTTCGGCGTCAAGGTCACCTCGCACCCGCCCGCGATCGGTTATCAGGAGACCATCCGCAAGCCGATCGTCCAGCGTGGCCGCCACAAGAAGCAGTCCGGCGGTCACGGCCAGTTCGGCGACGTCGTGCTCGAAATCAGGCCGCTGCCGCGCGGCGATGGCTTCAAGTTCGCCGAAAAAGTGGTGGGCGGCGCGGTGCCGCGCAATTACATCCCCGCGGTGGAGGAAGGCGTCGTCGACGGATTGGCGCGCGGCCCGCTCGGCTTCCCTGTCACCGACGTGCAGGTGACGCTGACCGACGGCTCCTATCACAGCGTCGATTCCTCCGACCTCGCCTTCCGCACGGCGGCACGGATCGGGCTCAACGAGGGCCTGCCGCAATGCCAGCCGGTCTTGCTCGAGCCGATCCACATGGTCGAGATCGTCTGCCCGACCGATGCCACCGCCAAGATCAACGCGATCCTGTCGGCGCGGCGTGGCCAGATCCTCGGCTTCGACACCCGAGACGGCTGGAGCGGCTGGGACTGCGTCCGCGCCATGATGCCGGAAGCCGAGATCGGTGAGCTGATCGTCGAGCTGCGCTCGGCCACCGCCGGCGCCGGCAGCTTCACCCGCCAGTTCGACCACATGGCCGAAGTGACCGGCCGCGCCGCCGACCAGATCATCGCCGCTCATCAGCACGCGGCGTGATCTATTGGGGAAGCACAGTCCCCTTACCCTCTCCCCGCCCTTGCGCGGAGAGGGCGAGGGGAGACGCTGGCTTGTCAACCTTTATTGATTGCAGAGAGACAGACATGGGCAGCCCATGAAACCCTTGCGGTTGGCCCCGAATGATGTATTTTGCATTATTGTATATGCTCCAGATATCATTTATAGATTCTGATACGTGAGGCCACGGTGATCACGTCGTTCCAGATGCGGGCAGCGCGCGCGCTGCTCGGCATTGACCAGAAAACCCTGGCCGAACTCGCCGGCGTTTCGCTGCCGACCATCCAGCGGATGGAAGCCAGCACCGGCAATGTTCGCGGCGTGGTCGAGACCCTGATCAAGGTGGTCGAGGCGTTCGATCGGGCGGGCGTCGAGCTGATCGGCGAGCAGGCCCGCAGCGACAGCGGCGGGCGCGGCGTTCGCCTCAAGCAGCCGGGGCCGCCGCGGCGGGTGGGGGCATGATCGGGCGTTGATCATGCTCGGGATCAGGATGGGCTAGCGCATCGTCGCACCTCGGCAACACGGGACGCACGATGCTTCGGAGCATCGTGGGGCATGAGCATCACAAGCGATCACGCGGGCAGACTGCATCAGCTTCGCCGGCCGACTTTTGCCGAATTATACTTGCCAAAGCTCGTCACCGTCTGGCGTGAGGGATACGGCGCCGCGGACTTTCGCGCCGACGTCTTCGCCGGCCTCACGGTCGCGATCGTGGCGTTGCCGCTGTCGATGGCGATCGCGATCGCATCGGGCGTGACACCGGATCGCGGCCTCTACACCGCCGTTATCGGCGGCTTCATCGTGTCGCTGCTCGGCGGCAGCCGTTTCCAGATCGGCGGACCCGCGGGCGCTTTCATCGTCCTGGTTGCGGTGACGGCCGAGCGGCACGGCGTCGAGGGCGTCATCCTCGCCACCCTGATGGCGGGGCTGTTCCTGGTCACGGCGGGCCTGTTGCGGGTCGGCACCTACATCAAGTTCATTCCCTATCCCGTAACCGTCGGCTTCACTGCCGGCATCGCCGTCATCATCTTTGCGAGCCAGCTCCGCGATCTCGGCGGCATCACGCTTGCGGGAAAAGAGCCCAGCGAATTCGTCCCGAAACTCGTTGCGCTCGCCGGCGGCCTCAACACCGTCAATCCAGCCGCCGTCGCGGTCGCGATCGTCAGCATCGTCATCATTGGCGTGTTGCGTCGCTGGCGGCCGTCCTGGCCCGGCATCCTGATCGCGGTCGTGTTTGCGGCGGTCGCAACTGCCGTATTGTCGCTGCCGGTCGAGACCATCGGCTCGCGCTTCGGCGGCATTCCGCGCGAGCTGCCGTCGCCAGCGCTGCCCGCCTTCTCGCTTGAGAAGGCAAGGGCCGTGCTGCCGGATGCGATTGCGTTCGCGCTGCTGGCGGCGATCGAATCGCTGCTATCGGCAGTGGTGGCCGACGGCATGACCGGACGCCGCCACCGTTCCAATTGCGAGCTGGTGGCGCAAGGCGCCGCCAATATCGGCTCGGCGCTGTTCGGCGGCATCTGCGTCACCGGCCTGATCGCGCGCACCGCGACCAATATCCGCGCTGGCGCGCGCGGGCCGCTCGCGGGGATGCTGCACGCGTTCTTCCTGCTGTTGTTCATGCTGATCGCGGCGCCGCTCGCAAGCTACATTCCGCTGGCTGCGCTCGCCTCCGTGCTCGTGGTCGTGGCCTGGACCATGGCGGAGAAGCACGAATTCGCGACGCTGCTGCGCTCGTCATGGGGCGATGCCGTCGTGCTGCTCGCGACCTTCCTGCTCACGATCTTTCGCGATCTCACCGAAGGCATTCTGGTCGGCTTCGCGCTCGGCGCGGTGCTGTTCATCCACCGCATGGCGGAGACGACGGGCATCGAGGAGCGCACGCCGCTCGTGGCCGCCGATCGTCCCGACGACGGCAACGGTTCGCGCATTCCCTACGACCCCGCGCTTGCGGTGGACCGCGACGTGCTGGTCTATCGCATCACCGGCGCGTTCTTCTTCGGCGCCGCCTCTGCGATCGGAAGCGTGCTCGACGGCATCGCCGACCGGCGCAAGGCCTTCGTGGTCGATTTCGCCGCGGTGCCGTTCCTGGACTCCACCGCGGCGAACGTGCTCGGGCGCGTCGCCGCGAGGGCTCATCGCCAGGGCATCAGGCTGTTCATCACGGGCGCCTCGCCAGCGGTTCGCCGCGCGCTGCTCACCCATGGCGTGACGCCGCCCCGCGCGCGCTATCGCCAGAGCCTCGAGCGCGCCATTGCTGACATCAAGAGCTCTGCAGCCGATGAGGCTGCTGCGAGCTGACGGCGCCGTGGCGATGCGGCGCTCGTGCGCTTGACAGAGCCGTCGGGACGCGAAATGGATCGCCTTCCATATCGCTTGAGGGAAGGACGACCGTGACCAGGGCTCCCGCCGCTTGTCTGATCGGATGGCCGGCGGCGCATTCGCGATCGCCGCTGATTCATCATTACTGGCTGCGCACGCTCGGGATCGAGGGCGGCTACGTCATCGAGGCTGTCCCGCCCGAGGATTTGCGTGACTTCGTGCTGCGGCTGTCGCTGCGCGGCTTCGTTGGCGCCAACGTCACCATCCCGCACAAGGAGGACGTGCTGGCGCTGTCGAAACCCGATGCGCGCGCAACGGCTGTGGGTGCCGCCAATACGCTGTGGTTCGAAGACGGCGAGCTGCACGCGACCAATACCGACGTCGAAGGCTTCATCGGCAATCTCGACGCCAGCGCGCCCGGCTGGAATGCGGCTGAGGAGGCGCTGGTCCTCGGGGCTGGCGGCTCCTCGCGCGCGGTCGTGTTCGGCCTGCGTGAGCAAGGCATCAAGCGCATCCATCTCGCCAATCGCACCATCGCGCGGGCGGAGACGCTGGCAAGTCTCTTTGGGCCAAAGGTGCATCCTGTGACATGGGACAGCATCAACGACGTGCTGCCGCGTGCAAAACTTCTCGTGAACACGACCTCGCTCGGCATGCACGGCCAGCCTCCGCTCGATATCGATGTGGCGCGCCTGCCGGAGGCGGCGGTGGTCGCCGATCTCGTTTATGTCCCGCTGGTGACGCCGCTGCTTGCGGCAGCCAAAGCGCACGGGCTGAAGACCGCCGACGGGCTCGGCATGTTGCTGCACCAGGCGGTGCGCGGCTTCGAGCTGTGGTTCGGCCGGCGTCCTGAAGTCACCACCGAGCTGCGCGCGCTGGTCGAGGCCGATCTCACAAAGACTTGAGAGAATGGCGCGGCTGTTCCGGAGTTCTATCTCCGTGGGGACAACCGGAGACCGCCATGTCTGTTCAACGCGCAACTTTCACACGTCCACTTCTCGCCATCGCGATGGTGACCCTCTCGACCTACTGCGCCACCGCCCAAAAAGCGCCGGTGCCGACGCGTGTGCGCGGCACGATCGAGAACGTCAATGGCGACACCATGCAGGTCAAGTCGCGCAGCGGCGAAGATTTCAAGCTTCACATCGCCGCTGATGTGAACGTCTCGGGCATCACCAAGATCTCACTCGCCGACATCAAGCCCGGTTCGTTCATCGGCGCCACCACCGTGCCGGGGCCGGATGGCGGCCAGAACGCGGTCGAGGTCCACGTGTTTCCGGAGAGCATGCGCGGCACCGGCGAGGGCTCGCGGCCCTGGGACCTCAAGCCCAACTCCAGCATGACCAATGCGACGGTCGCCGAGAGCGTGGTCGGCAATGACGGCCACACGCTGCTGGTCAAGTACAAGGACGGCGAGAAGAAGGTGTTCGTTCCCGACAACACCCCGGTGGTGACCTTGGTGCCCGGCGACAAATCCGATCTGAAGACCGGTGCCAAGGTCATCGCCTTCATGAAGCAATTGCCGGACGGCTCTTTCGAGACCAACCGCGTCAGCGTCGGCCGCGACGGCCTCACGCCGCCAATGTGAGGGGAGAGCGGTCGCCTCCGCCGGGACGAGGCTGTTAGTGTTGCTGCATCTCGCCGAGCAAGGGGCAAAGGCGCGCTCGCGCCGTGCCCACGTCTTCTCTCAACTTGGAACGAAGGTCGCCACGCTTCCGCCTTCGCTCGTCGAGCTACGGTGGACAAGCGCCCTGCCCACCCAAGACGCTACGGTGCTGCCGCAATGATATGATCGTCGATCTCGTCGATCCGGTTGACGCCGCACAGGCCCATGGTGGTGAGCAGCTCCTTCTGGATGATGTCGATCGCCTTGGCGACGCCGGCCTGGCCGCCAGCCCCCAGGCCATAGGCATAGGCGCGGCCGATCATGCAGGACTTGGCGCCGAGCGCGAGCGCGCGCATCACGTCCTGGCCGGAGCGGATGCCGCCGTCGAACATGATCTCCATCTTCTCGCCGACCGCGTCCGCAATCTCGGGCAGCACCTCGATCGATGACGGCGCGCCGTCGAGCTGCCGGCCGCCATGGTTGGAGACGACCAGGGCCTGCGCGCCGGTCTTGGCGGCTTCCTCGGCATCCTCGACGTCCAAAATGCCCTTAAGGATGAGCTTGCCAGGCCAGATGCTGCGGACCCACTCGACGTCCTTCCAGTTCAGCGAGGTGTCGAACTGCGACGCGGTCCATTCGGCGAGGCGGTTGAGATCCTCGGTGTTCTTCACGTGGCCGGCGATGTTGCCGAACGTGCGGCGCTTGCCTTGCAGCACGCCGGAAACCCAGGCCGGCTTGCTGGCGAAATCCAGCAATTTCGATAGCGACCATTCCGGCGGTACCGTCATGCCGTTCTTGATGTCGGCGTGGCGCTGGCCGATCACCTGAAGATCGACGGTCAGCACCAGCGCGCTGCACTTCGCTGCGATGGCGCGCTGGATCAAGTCCTTGATGAAGCCGCGGTCCTTCATGACATAGAGCTGGAACCAGAACGGCTTCTCGACATTGGCGGCGATGTCCTCGATCGAGCAGATCGACATCGTCGATTGCGTGAACGGGATACCGGCGGCCTGCGCGGCGCGGCAGGCATGGATCTCGCCGTCGCCATGCTGCATGCCGAGCAGGCCGACGGGCGCGAGGATCAGCGGCATGGTCGAGGGCTCGCCGAGGATTGTGGTCGAGGTGTCGCGTTTGGAGACGTCGACCAGGATGCGCTGGCGGAACTTGATCGCCTGCATGTCCTCGCGGTTGGCGCGCAGCGTCTCCTCGGCATAGGAGCCGCGGTCGCAATAATCGAAGAACGCCTTCGGCACGCGGCGCTTATGCAGCGCACGGAGATCGTCGATACAGGTGATGTGCTTCATGATCGTTTCCCCGGCCCGTCTTGCATCGGATGATTTCGGGGTCATCTAGCATGGTTGGATGCACAGCCAAATCGTTTGCCAGACCGTTTTGCAGGAGGGCGCCATGACGAGGCCGCACGCCGGACCTTCGCCGGAAGAGACCAAGGAGAAGCGCGCCCTCGAGGAAGCGCTGGAAGAAGGTCTGGAAGAGACCTTTCCCGCCTCCGATCCCGTCAATGTCACCCAGCCGCCGCCGAGCCGCGGGGACGGGCATGTGAAGCGCACCGGCTAGGGACAGGTTCCGTTCCCGTTCCGGCTTCCCAGTTCGGAAATATAATGTTAACAATACGTTATCAGGGCAGCGGCGTGCCCGGTTCCGTAATGATTTATCATATTTTTTGAAGCCAACTTAGCCGCGATGGCTTTATAAGTGCTCGGCAAATCAGGGATGCGGGGCCCTTTCGGGCAGCCCGTGGTTGTAGAGGGGTCCCTGGTTGTTGCCTGGGGGACGATATGAGCCGCAAATATTTCGGGACGGACGGGATTCGGGGCCGCGCCAACGGACTGATCACGCCGGAGCTCGCGCTCAAGGTCGGCCAAGCCGCAGGGCTTGCGTTTCAGCGCGGTGACCATCGCCATCGAGTCGTGATCGGCAAGGACACCCGCCTGTCCGGCTACATGATCGAATACGCGATGGTCGCGGGCTTCACTTCGGTCGGCATGGACGTGCTGCTAGTCGGCCCGATGCCGACACCGGCGGTCGCGATGCTGACCAAATCCATGCGGGCCGATCTCGGCGTCATGATTTCGGCTTCGCACAATCTGTTCGAGGACAACGGCATCAAGCTGTTCGGCCCGCAGGGCTTCAAGCTCTCCGACGACGTCGAGAGGCAGATCGAGCAGCTGCTCGATGAATCCCTCGACAAGCGTCTCGCACAGAGCGCGAGCCTGGGGCGCGCCCGCCGCATCGACGGCGTGCATGACCGCTACATCGAATTCGCCAAGCGCACGCTGCCGCGCGATCTGTCGCTCGACGGCCTGCGCGTTGTGATCGATTGCGCCAATGGCGCCGCCTACAAGGTGGTGCCGGAAGCGCTATGGGAATTGGGTGCGGATGTGGTGCCGATCGGCGTCGAGCCCGACGGCTTCAACATCAACAAGGAATGCGGCTCCACCTCGCCGGAAGCCTTGTCGAAGAAAGTGCGCGAGATGCGCGCCGACATCGGCATTGCGCTCGACGGTGACGCCGATCGCGTCATCCTGGTCGACGAGCGCGGCCATCTGGTCGACGGCGACCAGCTGCTCGCGGTGATCGCGCAAAGCTGGAAGGAGGACGGCCGGCTGTCGCGGCCGGGCATCGTCGCCACCGTGATGTCCAATCTCGGCCTCGAGCGCTTCCTCAACGGGCAGGGGCTCGATCTCGTCCGCACGCCGGTCGGCGACCGCTACGTGCTCGAGCAGATGCTGAACGGCGGCTACAATCTCGGCGGGGAGCAGTCCGGCCACATCATCCTGTCCGACTACGCGACCACCGGCGACGGCTTCGTTGCGGCCCTGCAGGTGCTGGCGGTGGTGCAGAAGCTGCGCCGCCCCGTCTCCGAAGTCTGCCACCGCTTCGATCCGCTGCCGCAGATCCTGAAGAACGTCCGCCACAAGGGCGGCAAGCCGCTCGACGATTCCGACGTCAAGTCGGCGATCTCCGACGGCGAGAAGCGCCTCAACGGCCACGGCCGCCTCCTGATCCGCTCCTCCGGCACCGAGCCCGTGATCCGCGTCATGGGCGAGGGCGAGGACCGCATCCTGGTCGAGGACGTCGTCGACACTATCGTCTCCGCGCTGGGCCAGGCGGCGGCGTAAGGGCTCTTCCTTCTCCCCTTGTGGGAGAAGGTGGCGCGAAGCGCCGGATGATGGGTTCTATCCTCGCCCCCAACTGCTAGAGAGACTCGCGGAGGCAGACCCCTCACCCGTCTCGCCGCTGACGCGGCGATCCACCCTCTCCCACAAGGGGAGAGGGTAAGACCCGCGCATCCCAGCTATTTGCCGTTGACGCTGGTTCTACTGCCGCTTGCATCGTACCTAAGAGGTCGCGGCAATCTGCCGCGCCGGGATTGCTGCATTGAACAAGCCTGTCGTCGTCTCAGAGGAAACACTGACCGAGCCCGTCGTCGTCAACGACGTGGCGCCCGCCAAAGCGCCAGGGCCGGTCTACGTGGTGCTCGCCGGCATCAGCGTCTCGCACTTCCTCAACGACACCATGCAGTCGCTGATCGCCTCGGTGTATCCGATCCTGAAGGACACCTATGCGCTCGATTTCGCGCAGATCGGCATGATCACGCTGGCCTTCCAGTTCACGGCCTCGCTGCTCCAGCCGGTGGTCGGGCACTACACCGACAAGAAGGCGCAGCCCTATTCGCTGGCGATCGGCATGGCCTCGACCTTCTTCGGCCTCTTGCTGCTCAGCGCCGCGCATCAATACCTCGTCATTCTCGTCGCCGCCGCGCTGGTCGGTCTCGGCTCGGCGGTGTTTCACCCGGAGTCGGCGCGCATCGCGCGGCTCGCCTCCGGCGGCCGCTACGGCTTTGCGCAATCCGTGTTCCAGCTCGGCGGCAGTTTCGGCACCTCGATGGGACCGGTGCTGGCCGCGCTCATCGTCGTGCCGTTCGGGCAGGGCAGCATCGCCTGGTTCTCTTCGATCGCCTTCCTCGCGATCCTCATCCTGTGGCGCATCGGCCGCTGGTACGCGCCGCAGATCACGGCGAAGAAGGCAGCCCCCGTTCACAGCCAGCCGGGTGGTCCGAGCTCGCGCCGCGTCGCGGTCGCGCTGCTCGTGCTGGTCGCGCTCTTGTTCTCCAAGCAGCTCTACGTATCGAGCCTGTCGAGCTATTACATCTTCTACCTGATCGACCGCTTCGGCGTGTCGACGCAGGCTGCGCAGATCTATCTCTTCATCTTCCTGGCGGCGAACGCCGTGGGTGCGTTTCTCGGCGGTCCCTTGGGCGACCGCTTCGGCCGCAAGATCGTGATCTGGATCTCGATCCTCGGCGCGCTGCCGTTCACGCTGGCGCTGCCCTATGCCGGCCTCTATGCGAGCGCGGTGCTCAGCGTCGTCATCGGCCTGATCATCTCCTCGACGACGTCATCGATCATCGTGTTCGCGCAGGAACTGGTGCCGCATCGCTTCGGCATGATCTCCGGCGTGTTCTTCGGTGTCGCCTTCGGCATCGGTGGGCTGGGCGCGGCCGTGCTCGGCAAGCTCGCCGACCACACCTCGATCGCTTTCGTCTATCAGGTCTGCGCTTTTCTGCCGGCGATCGGCCTGCTTGCAGTGTTCCTACCCAGGCTGCCGCGGCACGCGCGTTAACACATCCTCTCTTGCCGCCTTGCGGTTTCACACATCGTTAGGGAATGCGGCGAAGGAAGTCGCATTTGGCGCTGCTTTTTTGCAACGCTGGCGCGGCGCGCGCGTGTACTGTCAGAAAAAATCAACCTTAAAAATTAGGGTTAAGCGGCGCTTAAACATTTGGTGCCATCGTCCTCCCGTGAGTTTCCAGAACGTGGGGCGGCTGCATTTTGCCTCACCGGCCATAAGGACGAAGCCAATGCGTAGCGTTAAGTCTCTCCTCGCCGCGGGTGCGGCAACCCTGATCTCGTCGATGGCATTCGCCGCCGATATGCCGATCGCGGCGCCCCCTCCGATGTACGCGCCGCCGGCCCCGCCCGCCGATTTCGGCGGCTGGTATCTGCGCGGTGATATTGGCATGACCAACCAGAGTGCCAAGCGCATCGATAGCGCGCTGCCGGCTGGGTATCAGAAGTCGACTGAGGGACTCGGCTTCGACTCTTCGCCACTGTTCGATCTCGGCGTCGGCTATCGCTTCAACAATTGGTTCCGTGCGGACGTGATCGGCCAGTACCGGGGCAAGGCTAACCTGCACGGTGCGGACAACGTCATTGGACCCGGCTTCGTCGGCACAAACAATTACAGCGGGAGCAAGTCCGAGTGGGTCGTCATGGCGAATGCCTATGTCGATCTCGGCACCTGGTGGTGCATCACCCCGTTCATTGGCGCCGGTGTTGGCGGCTCCTACAACAAGATCAGTGGCTTCCGTGACGACGGCGTTTCTTATAGCGCCGCGCTGACCCCGACTCCGAGCAACAGCGTCGCCTACTTCGCAGACAGCGGAAAGTGGAACTTCGCCTGGGCCGCTCACGCCGGTCTCGCCTACAAGGTCAATCCCGGGTTCACCGTCGAACTGGCCTACAGCTACATGAACCTCGGCGACGCGGCGCCTGGCAACTACCGCTTGTTCGACAACAGTGCCTCCGGTCCGACCTCTATCAAGATCAGGGAGCTCACCTCGCACGACGTCAAGCTCGGCGTGCGCTGGGATCTCAACAGCCCGCCGGTCTACGCGCCGCCGCTGGTCACCAAGGGCTGATCGGCAGCCTCATCGGTTAAAGTCTCTTAACGGCGCGGGGTCAGCCCGCGCCGTTTTGCTTTGCGGATTTTTCATGGCGCAGCAGCGACGAACGTGGCGGACGCAACCATTGGTTAAGGTTAACAGGGGATGATCATCGCAACTGTTCGAGTCCATGGAGCGTTGCGATGCGTAGGCTGATGGTGGCGGCGGCGATGTTGGGGACGGTGTCCGCCGCAAATGCGGCCGACATGCCGGACCTGCCGATCCTGCGCGGCAGCTTCACCGACGGCCTGACGAGATCCGGCGTCAACTGGCAGGGCTTCTATGTCGGAGGCCAGGGCGGCTATGGCTCGTCCGACGAAAATTTCAACGGGTCGACCAGCAATATGATGGCCGCGCTGCTCGCGGACACCCTGATCGAACAGGAGATGCAGGTCTCGCAATGGAATCTCGGCCTCGGAAAGGCCTCTCAGCGCAGCAGTGGATACGGTGCTTTCGCGGGCTACAATGGGCAGTGGGACGATGTCGTGATCGGCCTGGAAGCCAGTTACCTGCACGGTAAGTTCGGAGGATCGACCACCGCCAGCGAAGCACGTAGCCTCCAGCTGTCCGACGGCAACGTGCACAGCGTGACTGCGAGTTCGACGGCCTCGATCGCGATCAAGGACATGGCAACGTTTCGCGGCAGGGCCGGTTACGCGTGGGGCTGCTTCCTGCCCTACGTGTTCGGCGGGCTCGCGCTCGGCAACGCGGATATCGTTCGCACGGTGAGTGCTCAGGATTACGTGACGCCCGCCGGCGTTCTGCTGGGGCCGGTCTCCGCGAGCGAAGCGCAGCACAATCATCTGATCTACGGCTACAGCGGCGGCCTCGGTGTAGACGTCAACCTCGTCGGCGGTCTCTTCATGCGCGCCGAGTGGGAATACATTCGCTTCACGTCCCAGGTCGACACCAGCATCAACACCGTCCGCGCCGGCCTCGGCTACAAGTTCTGACGCGGCGACACGCCGCGGTTGACAGCCTCCTTCCGTCCTGATGCTCTGTCGCCCAAAAGCGGGACGGCGGCGATGCAGATCTACGGCGATAGCAATTCCGGCAATTGTCTGAAGGTGAAGTGGGTCTGCGACAAGCTCGCATTGCCCTATCAGTGGGTTGAGATCGACACGAGCAAGGGCGAGACGCGCACGCCGCAATTCCTGAAGATGAACGGCGCCGGCCAAGTGCCGACCGTCGCGTTCGACGACGGCCGCACGCTGGCGCAATCCAATGCCATCATCCGCTATCTCGCACGCGACAGCGCCCTCGTTCCGCGCGACGCCTTCATCGCTGCCAAGATGGACGAATGGCTGTTCTGGGAGCAGTACAGCCACGAGCCCTATATCGCGGTGTGCCGCTTCCTCCTGGTCTATCTCGGCAAGCAGGCCTCCGAGCTCGATCCTGAGAAGGTCAAGCGCGGTTATGCGGCGCTCGAGCGCATGGAGCAGCATCTTGCGGCCAGCCGCTTCCTCGCCGGTGAGGCGGTTTCGCTCGCGGATGTCTCGCTGCTCGCCTATACCCGCGTTGCGCATGAGGGCGGCTTCGATCTCGGCCGCTTTGCGGCCATCCGCCGCTGGATCGACCAGACCGAGGCCTTTCTCGGCCTTGCGCCGGCGCGCTGAGTCTGGAGCATCGCGCATGAACGCCGAAGCCGTCTCCATTCGCCGCGCGCGCCGCGACGACATCGCCGCGATCGTTGCAATGCTCGCCGATGATCATCTCGGACGCGCACGCGAGCGCGTGGAGGATCCGCTGCCCGCCGCCTATTACGAGGCATTTGCGCGGGTCGAGCGCGATCCGAATCTGACGCTTGTGGTCGCCGAGAGCGAGGGCAGGGTGGTCGGCTGCCTGCAACTCGCGATCCTGCCCGGCATCAGCTCGCAAGGCGGCGTGCGCGGTTTGCTCGAAGACGTCCGCGTTGCTTCCGATTGTCGCAGCCGCGGCATCGGCGAGCGGTTGGTGCAATGGGCGGTTGCGGAAGCGAAAGCACGCGGCTGCAATCTCGTCGAACTGCTGACGCATCAGACGCGTGTCGATGCGCAGCGCTTCTACAAGCGGCTCGGCTTCACGGCGAGTCATGTCGGTATGACTGTCCGCTTTTGACGCAGCGTGACGCAGGCGTTGCGCGATCAGCGGAATCGGATCGCGCATTCGTTCGTGTTAAGAGCCGGTAAACTACCCGTCCGTCGTTCACATTGATGAAGGAACGAACGGTGCTACGGCAGCGTCAGACACCGAGCTCGGTCGGTTCGGGGATTTCGATGACAAGCTATTCGATGATCAAGGTCGGCAACGACTACGTCGTGCAGGCCAATGACAAATGCATTTTGAAGGTCGGCAGCCGCCGCAGAGCCGCGCAATTGATCAGCGAAGCCACGGACTTGCTGAATGCGCTCGCTGCCGTCGACTCGCCTGATCTCGCGCCGGAGGCGCCTTCACTCCGCCGTGAGACGCCGGAACTTCCTTGACTGGTCTGCCCGATTCCCGTATCAGCCGCGGCGGGACACCTCCCCCCAACGGGAGGCTTACTATCTGGAAGGGTAGATCATGACTGTAGCGAAGCCCGCTTCGCGGCCGAACGTGCCGCATTTCTCCTCCGGCCCCTGCGCCAAGCGCCCCGGATGGAACGCCCAAAATCTCAAGGACGCAGCCCTCGGCCGCTCGCATCGCGCGAAGGTGGGCAAGGCCAAGCTCAAGCTCGCGATCGATCTGACGCGCGAAGTGCTCGAGGTCCCCGCCGATTACCGCATCGGCATCGTGCCGGCCTCGGATACCGGCGCGGTCGAGATGGCGCTGTGGTCGCTGCTTGGTGCGCGGCCCGTCACCACGCTTGCCTGGGAATCCTTCGGCGAAGGCTGGGTCAGCGATATCGTCAAGGAATTGAAGCTCAAGGACGTCACCAAGCTGAACGCAGCCTATGGTGAGATCCCCGATCTCTCCAAGGTGGATCCCAAGAGCGACGTCGTCTTCACCTGGAATGGGACCACGTCTGGCGTGCGCGTGCCGAACGCGAACTGGATCAGCGCGACCCGCGAAGGACTCACGATCTGCGACGCGACCTCGGCCGCATTCGCGCAGCCGCTCGATTTCGCAAAACTCGACGTCGTCACCTTCTCCTGGCAGAAGGCGCTCGGCGGCGAAGCCGCCCACGGCATGCTGATCCTGTCGCCGCGTGCGGTGGAGCGGCTCGAAACCTACAAGCCGGCCTGGCCGCTGCCGAAGATCTTTCGCATGACCAAGGGCGGCAAGATCAACGAAGGTATTTTCGTCGGCGAGACCATCAACACGCCCTCGATGCTCTGCGTCGAGGATTATCTCGACGCGCTGAACTGGGCCAAGTCGATCGGCGGCCTCAAGGCGCTGATCGCGCGTGCCGACGCCAATACCAAGGTGCTCGCCGACTGGAAGGCGAAGACGCCCTGGATCGACTTCCTGGCGAAGGATCCTTCGATCCGCTCCAACACTTCGGTGTGCATGAAGTTCACCGATCCCGCGATCACCTCGCTCTCCGAGGATGCGCAGGCCGAGTTCTCCAAGAAGCTGGTCGCGCTGGTCGAGAAGGAAGGCGCAGGCTACGACTTCGCCTATTACCGCGATGCGCCGGCCGGCCTGCGCATCTGGTGCGGCGCCACCGTCGAGGCTAGGGACGTCGAGCTGCTGACGCAGTGGATCGACTGGGCCTTTGCCGAGACCAAGGCCGCTCTGCCCAAGGCGGCGTGAGCAGGTTTCACTCGTCGCGTTATCTCAACTCGTCATGGCCGGGCTTGACCCGGCCATCCATCAATCAAGAGAGATGGTTCCGCGGGTCAAGCCCGCGGATGACGTTCCGTAAATGCAGCCCGCACCCACGGATCACACCCATGACCAAACCCAAAGTTCTCATTTCCGACGCGCTCTCGCCCGCCGCCGTGCAGATCTTCAAGGACCGCGGCGTCGAAGTCGACTTCCAGCCCAATCTCGGCAAGGACAAGGACAAGCTCGCCGAGATCATCGGCAATTACGACGGCCTTGCGATCCGCTCCGCGACCAAGGCGACCGCCAAGATCATCGAGAAGGCGACGAGGCTGAAAGTGATCGGCCGCGCCGGCATCGGCGTCGACAATGTCGAGATTCCCGCCGCCACGGCCAAGGGCATCATCGTGATGAACACGCCGTTCGGCAATTCGATCACGACCGCCGAGCACGCCATCACCCTGATGCTGGCGCTCGCTCGCGAGATCCCGCAGGCCGACGCCTCGACCCAGGCCGGCAAGTGGGAGAAGAACCGCTTCATGGGCGTCGAGATCACCGGCAAGGTGTTAGGCGTCGTCGGCTGTGGCAATATCGGCTCGATCGTGGCCGATCGCGCGCTCGGCCTGCGCATGAAGGTGATCGCCTTCGATCCGTTCCTGTCGCCGGAGCGCGCCAAGGACATCGGCGTCGAGAAGGTCGAGCTCGACGATCTCCTCAAGCGCGCCGACTTCATCACCTTGCACACCCCCCTCACCGAGAAGACCAGGAACATCATCGACGCGGCCGCGATCGCCAAGATGAAGAAGGGCGTGCGCCTGATCAACTGCGCCCGCGGCGGCCTCGTCGACGAGCAGGCGGTGGTCGATGCGCTCAATTCCAAGCACATCGCCGGCGCCGCCTTCGATGTCTTCGTCGAGGAGCCCGCAACCAAGAACGTGCTGTTCGGCCATCCTAACGTGATCTGCACGCCGCATCTCGGCGCCTCCACCACGGAAGCGCAGGAGAACGTCGCGCTCCAGGTCGCCGAGCAGATGTCGGACTATCTGCTCACCGGTGCGATCTCGAACGCGGTCAACTTCCCCTCGATCACCGCGGAAGAGGCGCCGAAGCTGAAGCCGTTCATCGCGCTCGCCGAGAAGCTCGGCTCGTTCGCGGGCCAGCTCACCGAGAGTGGCATCCTCAAGGTCGAGATCACCTATGAAGGCCACGTCGCCGAGATGAAGATCAAGGCGATCACCTCCGCGGTGCTGTCGGGTCTGCTGCGCCCGATGCTGGGCGAGGTCAACGTGGTGTCCGCGCCGGTCGTCGCCAAGGAGCGCGGCATGGTGGTGGACGAGATCGTGCGCGCGGCGCAGAGCGACTATGAGAGCCTGATCACCGTCACCGTCATCACCGAGCGGCAGGAGCGGTCGGTTTCGGGCACCGTCTATGCCGACGGCAAGCCGCGCCTCGTCGACATCAAGGGCATCCGCGTCGATGCCGAGTTCGGCAAGTCGATGATCTACGTCACCAACGAGGACAAGCCGGGCTTCATCGGCAAATTCGCGAGCCTGCTCGGCGACGCCAAGATCAACATCGCCACCTTCCATCTCGGCCGCGTCGCGCCCGGCAGCGATGCCATTGCCCTGGTCGAGGTCGACGGCGCCGTGCCGGCCGATTTGCTCGCCAAGGTGCAGGCGCTGCCGCAGGTAAAGCAGGCCAAGGCGCTGACGTTCTGATCCTTCACCTCTCCCGTAGGGAGAGGTCGGATCGCATCGCAAGATGCGATCCGGGTGAGGGGTTAGGCTCTCACCGAATGCTGCGGCCCCTCACCCGGATGGCTCAGGCGCGCAATTGCGCGCCATGGCAATCCGACCTCTCCCCGCTGGGGAGAGGTGACTCGCACCAGCCATTTGAGTCTGATGAGTCTGATCCTTCGTCCCGGCGCAGATATATTCCGACCCGCGGAACAACGCCGCCTCCGTCACCGGAGGCGGCGTTTTTATTTCTCCCGCCTCGGCCAAACTTTGTGTACCAATGGCGGTAAGGACGCTCCGTTCAAAATCGTTCGACAAGGGAGAAACACATGCGTGAAGCCGTCATCGTTTCCTATGCGCGCACGGGCCTGGCCAAGTCCGGCCGCGGCGGGTTCAACATCACGCCGCCGATGTCGCTCGCCGCCCACGCCATCCAGCACGCGGTGAAGCGCGCCGGCGTCGACAAGGACTATGTCGAGGACTGTTATCTCGGCAACTGCGCTCATGGCGCGCCGAACATCGGCCGTCAGGCCGCGCTGCTCGCAGGCCTGCCGAAGTCCACCGCCGGCGTTTCTGTGAACCGCTTCTGCTCCTCGGGGCTTCAGACCATCGCGATGGCTGCCAACTCGATCCGCTCCGACGGCGCCGACTGCATCGTCGCCGGCGGCGTCGAGAGCATCTCGATTCCCGGCGGCGGCTCGCCGAAGGAATCGATCGATCCGGAACTGCTCAAGGTCGCCCCTGACATCTTCATGGCGATGATCGACACCGCCGATATCGTCGCCGAACGCTACAAGCTCAGCCGCGAATACCAGGACGAGTTCTCGCTGGAATCGCAGCGCCGCATGGCCGCGGCGCAGCAGGCCGGCAAGTTCAAGGACGAGATCGTCCCGATGAAGACCAAGATGAAGGTCGTCGACAAGCAGACCAAGGCGGAGTCGATCGTCGATTACGTCGTCGATCGCGACGAGTGCAACCGGCCCGATACCACGATGGAGGGCCTTGCCAAGCTCGAGCCGGTGAAGGGCCCCGGCAAATACGTCACCGCCGGCAATGCCAGCCAGCTCTCCGACGGCGCCGCCGCCGTGGTGCTGATGGAAGCCAGGGACGCCGAGAAGCGCGGCCTCAAGCCGCTCGGGCGCTTCGTCGCCTGGGCGACCGCGGGCTGCGAGCCCGACGAGATGGGCATCGGCCCCGTGTTCGCGATTCCGAAGCTCTTGAAGCGCACCGGGCTCAAGATCGACGACATCGATCTATGGGAGCTCAACGAGGCCTTCGCCAGCCAGTGCCTGTATTGCCGCGACAAGCTCGGCATCGATCCCGCCAAGTACAACGTCAACGGCGGCTCGATCGCGATCGGGCATCCCTTTGGCATGACCGGCGCGCGGCTCACCGGCCATCTGCTCCAGGAAGGCGCACGCCGCAAGGCCAAGTGGGGCGTGGTGACGATGTGCATCGGCGGCGGCCAGGGCGGCGCCGGCCTGTTCGAGATCTATCACTGAGACCACCGCAAGGATTGTGTAGGGCACGGCGCGACAAGCGCCGTGCCCTTTCGTTTGAGCGACAGCACGGCAGACCTGGTTCCTGCAACCGAAGGCTTTATTCCGGCTGGTTTGGAAATCTTCGCGGTGTCGGGCGTTTACGCGCGAAGGGGCAAGCGGAGGAGAAACGCTCATGCGAACGACAATGGCAGCCATCCTTATCGCGGCCCCGCTGATGGCGGGGCCCGCAATCGCGCAGCAGGCAACACCTAACCAGAACGTGCAGAGCGAAGCGGACAAAGGCCTCAAGACGCAGAATTCCGGCGCCTCGGGCTACGTTGGAGCGCAGGACAAGCCGGGCTCGGCCGCGACCGCGCCGGGAGATCACACGCGCACGGACAGCAGCAGCGGTGTCGCCAACGTCCCCAGCGCGCAGAACTCGGGGACGGGTATCGCTGGGGCTCCCGGCAACAAGAACGGTCCTCCCGCTCGCACCGGAACGGTTGGCTCGAACTCGCAAAACCCGACCGTCCAGCAGCAGGATACCTCGAACATTAAGGGCTTGCCGGGCAACAAGAGCGGCCCGCCGGCCAAGCGTTGAGAGCGGCGTGAAGGAGGGCCGGTCCGTTGGGACCGACCCTCCGCAAAATGCTCACTCACGCCTTCGCCAGCGCCGGTGCGAACACCACCTCGATCAGCGTGCCGGAATTGCCCGCGTTCTTGATGTTGAACTGGGCGCGGTTGGCTTCGACCAGCGCCTTGGTCAGCGATAGGCTGAGCGCGGAGCTGTCCGCGGCGTCGCCTGGCGGCGGGGTGCGGAACGGCTCCATCGCGGCGGCGACTTCGCGTTCGCTGAGGCCATGGCCGGTGTCGCGGATGCGCAGCGCGATCTCGCCGCGATCGGTCAGCGCGGTCGAGACGATGACCTGGCCGCCGGCGCTCGCAAGCCGGATCGAGTTCGAGATCAGGTTTACGGTGATCTGCCGCATCGCGCGCGCATCCACCGTGACCTGCGGCAGCGCATGCGCCAGCGAGGTGCGGATGATGATGCGCTCGCGATTGGCCTGCGGCTGCATCACCACGACGCAGGCCTCGACGAGGTCGTTGAGATTGAGGTTGGCGAAGTTGAGGTCGAGCTTGCCGGTCTCGATCCGCGACAGCTCCAAGAGATCGTCGATGATCGCGATGACGCGCTCGCCGGAGGCGCGGATGTCCTTCATGTATTCGCCGTAGCGCTCGTTGCCGAGTGCGCCGAAACGCTCGGAGATCATCACCTCGGCGAAGCCGATGATGGCGTTGAGCGGGGTGCGGATCTCGTGGCTGATCCGCGCCAGCATGTCGGCTTTGGCCGTCGCTGCGCCGTCGGCGAGACGGCGGGCCCGCGTCAGCTCGCTCTCGCCCTTCTTGCTCTGGGAGAGATCGCGGAACACGGCGAAGAAGTTCGGGCCGTCCGGCCGTGTGCGGCCCATGATCATCGCGAGCGGAATGACGCCGCCCTTCTTCTCGCGGCCCAGCACCTCGCGGCCGTGGTCGAGCAGGCTCGCAATGTTCTGGCTCTTCAGGCTTTCGAGATAGTCGGCGACGATCTGCTGGCTCTCAGGGGCGAACAGCGTCGCCAGATTCTGCTCGAGCAGGGCTTCGCCGTCATAGCCGAACAGCGCCTCGGCGCTGCGGTTGCAGGCGTGGATGTTGCCCTCGGCATCGAACATCACGATGCCCTCGGCCGTGGTGTCCAGGATCGCGGCGAGATCCTCGGCGTCGGCATCGCCGGCCGCGGGCTCGAGCTCGGGCGCAAAGGGCAAGGATTCGGAGACAATCGTCTCGGCGATATCGGGCGCGGCGACCATTGGCGCGGCCTGCGGCAGCGCGCAGATCAGCGCATGCGCGCTCTCGCCGTCCCAGTCGATCGTGTGCAGATGCGCTTCCGTGGTCGCAAGCGGCTCTTCGCCGTTCGCGATGGCCGCGCTGATCGTCACCGGCGTGCCTGCTTGCGACGTGCTGCTGGCCGTGGAGACGCCCGGCTCGACATAGAGCGCGTCCAGCCCGCCGGCATCCTCCAGCGCGCTCAGGTTTGCGTAGCCCATGCGCGCGAGGAAGGCGGGGTTGGCGTAGAGCAGGCGGTCGAGGCGATAGATCAGGATGCCGGTCGGCAATAGGTCGAGCAGCGCGCGGTCGCGCACGGGCTCGCCGCGTGCCGGCGGCGCCGGCTCGGTCAGCCATTCGGCCGCAGCCTGCGGCGCCTCGGGCTCCGGCGCGGGTGGTTCGGGCGCGAATTCGGCGGCCGGCGGCTCAGACGTGTCGGCGGCAATCGTCTCGCGGTCGCGCTCGAGCCGCTCGGACAATTGCCGGGCGAGCTCGTTGAACGCGCTGTTCTCGACCGGCGTCAGCGTCGGCGAGCGTGCATCGCCATGCGGGCGGAACGGCACGACGTTTGGAGGCGGCGTTTCCACTGGCGTTTCCGGATCGGTTGGATGTGAATTCGCGTCGGGTGTGGGGTCCGGCAGTTCGGCTTCAGGCTCGGGCGCAGGCGGCGCGATCGGCGGAGGCGGCGTCGCTGCCTCGGCCTCCGGCTCGACGCTTTCGGCGGACAGGCCGTGCTGCGCCGGCGCTTCGGCCAGCAGCTCGAAGCGGCGGAGCGCCTCGAGCCGGTTGAGGCCATCGAGATCGCGGCAGACGCCAAAGCCCTTGAAGCCGGCGAAGTTGCGCTCCCGATCGTAGATCGGCAGGCCCGCGAGCTCGACCGGAAGATGCTCGCCGCCATCGGCGGGCCAGTTCACGGTGATGCCGGCCCAGGTGTCGTGGCTCTCGAGCGCCTCTGCGATGCGCCCGTCGGGATCGAGCGCAAATTCCGCGGCGATCTCGCGCCAGCGGCGGCCGAAGCGGGCGGCGGTGTGCGGACCGATGAGACGGATGAATTCGTCGGAGCGAAGCACAAAGCGTCCCTCGGCATCCATCTGCCAGAGGAAGCGCAGCGGATGCTGACGCGGTGCGGGCGTCTTCTCGTGGCCCGGCGGCGGCTCGACCATGCCGATAGTGATCGGCGCCGGCCGCGGCGACACAATGGCCTGGGCGCAGTTTTCAACCGGAGTTTTGGCCGCGGCCTCCGCGGTCTGCTCGGGCGCCGGTTCTTGCACGGCGTCCACGGCCGCTTCGCTCACGGCCGGTTCGGGCGCGGGCGTCGTCGTCGCGGCTATGTCGGATGTTTCGATCGGCTCAGCGAAGGCGTCGAACAATGCGATCCCGGCCTCCGCATCCAGCGATGACGGCTCGTTCGTCATCTCGGCGTCCTGCTGCGCCGCTTCGACCGGGGCTTCGGCTGTGGCTTCCGTCGTATTCTCCGGCGCCCATGCTGCGGGCGCCTGTTGCGCGGCGGTGGGCTCGATCAGCGCGATAAGGCCGATATCGGCGCCCGTGCCGACCCGTTGCAGCACCATCTGGCCGATTCCGATCGGCGTCGCGGCGCGGCCGCAGGTCAGCGCTTCGCTGCGGGCCCGGTCGAGGCCCGCTTCGCCGAGATCGCGAAAGCCGAGCAGAGAACGGGCGGCCTCGCTGGCGCCGACGAACAGGCCGTCAGGCGCGAACGCGGCCATCGGCACCTTGGCGCCGTCGACGAGACGAAGCAGCCGCTCGAGCAGCGGCATGCTGCTCAGCGACGGGTCCATCGCGGCGACAAGCACGCCATGGCTGCCATCGGCGAAGTGGAGGCGGGCGCAGGCGCAGGTCATCAGCATGCCGAGCCGGGCGCCGAAGCCGCGCAGCCGTTCGAGCCGCACAGTGCCGGTCGGCGGTAGGCTGCGGGCGAGCCGGGCGACCTGGCGGCGGTGGCTGTCCGCCGGGCCGAACGTCCTGTCCGCGAGGGCTGTGGCATGGGCCGCGCCGAACAGTTTTGCGCCGACCGGATTGGCCCAGAGCACGCGCGTGCCGTCGATCGACCAGAGCCAGGCGGGCAGCGGAGAGGTCGCGTGCACGGCCAGCCGGGGATCGCCCACGCCTCGCAACTGGAAATCCGAACTCTTCATCCGACCGGCTTTAAGTCTCGCTTGTCAGCATCGCGTTAAGGCGGCTGCCGCGAATGACAGCCTTAAGAAGGGGTTAGTATCGCCTGCGCCCGCGGGCAGGTCCACGGCTGCGGCCCTTCGCACACGGCCCAAAGCCGCGATAACCTTAATCCAGCCGACCCCGCAAGCCGCAACGCCGTTGCATCCAAGGGATTCGCGGCACGACCCTCATCATCCCGGTTGGCGGAAGAGACTCCTCGTTGCTACGACGAAGTCCCGTTCCCTCCCCCCTTGTGGGGAGGGCTAGGGAGGGGGGTAGCCCAGGAAAAGGTGCCAACTGTTGATGCTGCACCCAAGCCGATGCCCTCCGGAAAAGTCCCCGAATGGGACTCCTCCTGCCCCTCCAGGGCGAGGGAACGAGAGAGTGGATCTCTCTGGCTAACCAACAACGCACCCAGCTACTCAACCACCGGTTTCCCAATCGGGAACTTCATCCTGCGGGATTAAATTCTCGCAACGCACCCTCCTGGCACAGTGCAATGCACAATGTTGACACGATGGGCTGCCATAGTCCTAGGCGCTGGGCGAGCCATCTCATTTGTTTCGCGTTTCCAGTCTTCGTACCCGCTGAATGCGAGGGCCCAAATTGGGGCCGGCGGGCGCGCCAGAAGGCTCACTCCATTTTTTCATTTAGCGTGAGGGACAACATGACAGGTGCGACTGATCCGTTTTCTGCCTCGATCATTCCGTTCGAGGTTCCCGAGCAGATGCGTGCGTTCGCCGAAAAGGGCGTGTCGCAGGTCCGCGAGAACTACGCCAAGTTCAAGGACGCCGCCGAAACCCACAACGGCACCGTGGAAGCCGTGTTCACCTCCGCCAGCAAGGGCGCGAGCGAGTACACCGCCAAGCTGGTGGAGTTCATGAAGGCCAACACCAGCGCCCAGCTGGACTTTGCCCAGCAGCTGTTCGGCCTCAAGTCGCCGGCCGAAGTGCTGGAGCTGTGGACCGGCCATACCCGCAAGCAGTTCGAGACCTTGCAGTCGCAGGCCAAGGAGTTGATCGAGCTCAGCCAGCGCGTCGCCGCCGAGACCGCCGAGCCGATCAAGGCCAGCGCCGAGAAGTTCTACAAGCCCGCCGCCTGAGGCGGACCGGACTTGAAGTGATTGAGAAACCCGGGCCGAAAGTCCCGGGTTTTTCTTTGGAAACGACGCTGCGGGTGATGCGGCCTGGGTTTAATCGACCTGCGCCAAGAATTCGGACCACCTCTCCCAAAGGGAGAGGTCGGATCGCATCGAAGTTGCGATCCGGGCGAGGGGATCAGGTCTCACTGCGGGACGCGGCCCCTCACCCGGATTGCTCAGGGCGCGCACTTGCGCGCCAAAGCAATCCGACCTCTCCCCGCTGGGGAGCGGTGAGGGACGCCCAGCCGATCTCGCCTCGGAGAGGGCCAAATATCGGGTTTTGCGGCCTTGCCAAAAACGCCGGTTGCACCTAGTTTCCGCCCCGTCCAGCCCCCCTCGGCACCGGCCCTTACCTGAGGGCGTCCCAAGGCGCGGCTCGCCAGGATGCAGTTGTAGCTCAGTTGGTTAGAGCGCCTGTCTGTGGAACAGGAGGTCGGTGGTTCGAGCCCACCCAACTGTACCAATGATCTCAAAGAGTCGAGCCCCTGCGCCCACGGTCTATTCGCTTGGTCTATTAAAGGCGCTGAGCGGAACGTGCGCACGACCAGCATGCTGCCGGCCTTTGGACCCGAAGCCGTCATTCCAAAAGTGGTTCGATGACTCTCTTTACTCGCCTCTCTCACGATCCAGGAGAAGTCAGACCGCGCCGTAGAAGTGCCTGTATTGCCATGCGGCTTGCTCCTCCAATTGAGCTTCAGACCACAATTGGTCTTTGAAGCGCATGACAGACATAGGCGATAGATCGATGGGAGGCCTGCCATCGACAATCCAAGTTGCAAGTGCCTCTCCGACGGCTGGCGAGATTGAAAGCCCGGCGACATTGCATCCGCTTGCAAAATAGAAGCCCGCCGCTCCAGGAGCCGGGCCAAGGATATGATGGCCGTCAGCGGTCATGGTCGGAATGCCACCGCGAAATTCCCGCACCTTGGCAGTATGCAGGATCGGGAGTTGATCCTTCACTTCAATAGCGGCTGAACAAAGCACCTCAATGTCGAGGGGCATGTCCTTGATGTCGAAATTGGCCCCGAGCGATTGCATATCGAAAAAACGCGGCGTTTCCTCGTAGACACCCCAAAGGAAGCCGCCCTGGTAGGGACGCGTATACACGGCGGCATCCATGATCCGAACCATCGGCAGGTCGGCGCGCGCGCCATCCAGAGGTTCCGTGACGATCAGTTGCTGCCGGGTGGGTTTCAACGGTACACGAATTCCGCTTGCCTCCGCTACCTGTCGCGTCCATGCACCGGCTGCATCGACGACGACCAGGCCTTCAATGATGCCTTTCGCGGTCGTTACGCCCGTCACCTTGCCAGCGCTGATGTTTACGGTGAGCACGTCCGTCTTCGGCAGCACGGTTGCACCCACAGCCGCTGCTGCTCTGGCGAAGCCGACTGCAACCTGCGCTGGGTCGAAATACCTGTCGTCAGCGATCCTCATCGCCGCTACGACGCCTGTTGGCTTCAAAAATGGATTGAGGCCGCTTGCCTGCTCCGGAGAGATCAGCTCGACATCAAGGCCCATACGGCGCCCGCGTTCAAAATCGGTCTTGAGAACCTCCGCGTCTTGCGGCCGACGCGCGATCTTCAGGCTGCCCGAATGCACCCAATCGAGAGGCTGCCCGGTTTCTTCCGTGAACGCTTCAATCTTGCGGCAAGCGTCCTTGATGAGGCTAATCATCAATTCGCTTTTGCGAACGCAGCTCACCATGCCTGCAGCGCGCGGCGAGGTCTGCGATCCAATGTCATGCTTGTCGACAAGCGCGACCCTGAGACCTTTTTGCTTGCTTAGGTAATATGCTGTGGCAGCGCCGAGGCCGCCGGAACCAATGACGATAACATCGGCCTTGCTTATCATGACAATGCCTCCTGAAATCCATCAGCAGCGGAACCTACCACGCGGTGGAGGTCGGTGACCATTCCCCGCTCTCGACAATAGCGCAGCAAGGGCTGCTTATAGCCCGCGACTGACATGCATTGACGGTGCCGGCACGCCTGCTTGCGAAGCCGGAGCGGACTCGATGCAAGCGCCAAGGAAGGGCGAGCCGCCACCGCCGATGCGGACGAAGCAGCGGTGGCTCGCTGGCGCGGAGCGTGTCGGTGCGCTCCGAGCAATACCCTCCCGAGACCACCGCAACCGGGAGGGCCGCGCGCTAAGCCGCTCTGATCCGCTCCGGCTTCTTGACGCGCGCTATGACGATGCCGAGTACGGCGCGCCGGTCCGCGTCCAGCCTGCGAAAGGCTGCGCCTCGCTCTTCGCTGAGTTCGATCAGCGCTTCCTCGTCGCGCTCGCGAGCCAGTAGCTCCGCTTCCAGCTCCAGCAGCTTGGCCGCGCGCTCATCTGACGACATCATGAGCGCCAGGTGCGCTATCCTGTCGATCTCTTCGTGCGGCCGCTTCTCGAAAGAGATGGTCAAGCCAAACGAGCGCGGCGCCGATGTCCAGCTTTGCCGCCGAAGCGCCCTCTACGGACCTGTCGAATTGGGCTTGGAAAGGCCGTCCATGATCGAAGGTGAGCTTCGGCCGTCCGCGCTCGCGCTGAGCGCAACATAAGCTGATGCCTGCTTCTTGAGATCGACGACGATCAATGCGGTGGCCATGCGCCTATGACCCGAGCTCGATGATCCTGCGTGCCATGCGCACATTGGCATAGTCGATCATCTTGCCATCCAGCGTCACCGCGCCCTGGCCTTGCGCCTCGGCGCTCTCCATGGCCTCGACGATCCGCCGCGCCTGGGCCAGCTCCTCGTCCGATGGCATGAACGCACGCAACGTCGGTTCGATTTGGTCGGGATGGATGATTTGCTTGCCGTCAAAGCCCATGGCGGCAGCCTTTTGCGCGCTGCTCTCGGTGAGCTTGGCATCGCGAAAGGCGCCGCACGGGCCGTCAATGGCGCGCAGGCCGAAGGCACGTGCCGCCACCAACAGGCGCATCATCGGGTAGGCGAACAGATCGAGCGGCGCGGACGCGTAGCCGCTTTGCGCCGATCCTACATGCCGGTAGCCGTCCGGCGAAATTCCGATGTCGGAGGTGCGGGCCCCGAGCGAGGCCGCGAAGTCGCCGACGCCGAGATGAAGCGCGGCGACGCTGTCGTGGCACGCGGCGAGCGCGTCGACATTGACGAGACCCAGCGCCGTCTCGATCAGCAATTCGAGCGCCACCGGCGCGGGGCGATCCGGCGCAGCCCCGCGCAACTGGTCGGCAATGGCAACGATGTCGCTGGCGCGCTCCGCCTTCGGCACGATCACCGCATCCAGCCGGGGATGCGCCGCCAGCGCGCGGATTTCCTCTCCGATGAACGGGCTGTCGACAGCGTTGAGCCTGATCGCAACGCGTTTGTTGCCCCAGTCGAGCGATGACAGCGACCGGACAGCTTCCTCCAGCGCAACACCCTTCTCGGACGGCGGCACCGCGTCCTCGAGGTCCATGAACACCGCATCGGCAGCCGAGGCGGCGGCCTTGGCGACAAGGCGGGAGCGATGCGCGGGAACGGCGAGATACGCCCGCGTCGGCCGCAGAGAGACCATCGTCACGTCTCTCTGGCGAGGCCGAGTTCGCCGAGGATGGAATCGTTGTGCTCGCCGATATCAGGCACCGGATCCATCCGCGGCGACAGGCCGGGGATGGTGAGCGCCGGCAGGAAGCTCATCACCGGCCCGCTGGGGGAGCCGACCGTCTGCACCCGCGAGCGCGCGTGGAGTTGCTCATGCTGCAGGAAGGCGTCGACCGAGTTCAGATGGGCGTTGGCGATCGAGGCTTCGTCGAGCAGCCGCAGCACCTCTTCGCTGGTCATGGATGCAAAGCGCTGCTCGATATGCGCTTGCAGATCGTCGCGGTTCTGCATGCGCAGCGGATTGGTGCGGAAGCTCGGATGGTCGGCGAAGCCGGCATCGCCCAGGACGATGCGGCACAGCGACCGCCATTCGCGATCGTTCTGGATGCCGAAGAAGATGGTGTTGCCGTCTCCGACCCGGAACGGGCCGTACGGCGCAATCGTCGCGTGCCTCGCGCCGGTTCGCGGCAGCGGCCGGCCCGTACTGTGCGTGTAGAAGGCGGGATAGCTCATCCAGTCCGTGATGGAATCGAATAACGAGGCCTGGAAGGCGGTGCCCTTGCCGGTCCGCTCGCGGCGATACAGCGCCATCAGCACGCCATTGAGGATGTACATGCCGGTGGCGATATCGACCACGGAAAGCCCGACCTTTGCCGGCTCCGCCTCGGTGCCGTTGACGGCGAGCACGCCGGCCTCGCACTGGACCAGCAGATCGTAGGCCTTCTTGTTGCTGAAGGGGCCGCCGGCCCCATAGCCTGAAACGTCGCAGGCGATGATCCGCGGGAATTTCCGCAAGAGAGATGCGGCATCGAGGCCGAGCCGCTCCGCCGCGCCGGGCGCGAGATTTTGGATGAAGACGTCGGCCCGCGGCAGCAGGGCGTCGAGCACCTTGCGGCCATCGGGACTCTTGATGTCGATCGCGAGGCTTTCCTTCGAACGATTGGTCCAGACGAACTGGCTCGACATGCCGTTCATCACGTGATCGTAGTCCCGGCAGAAATCGCCGTCGCCCGGCCGCTCGATCTTGATGATCCGCGCGCCCCAGTCCGCCAGGTGCCGGCTCGCAAGCGGCGCCGCAATCGCCTGCTCGAGCGAGACCACCGTCACGCCCGACAGCGGCAGCTCCGTCTCATTCCCATCCATGCGATCGCTCCACTCCCGTGCGCTTTTGATCAGCGCAGGAGACTGGCCGATCCATCCCACGCGCATCCTTTTGATGATGACATGATGCCCCTGTTTTGCCCGACGAGTCAAATTCGAATTCGTGAAATCCTAATACTGGAAATGCTGAGGGATTGCCGTGGCTTGGCTACTGTGCATGGGGTTGTTTTCGCGGTTTTTGTTTGAGGCCTGCCGAAGCGGGACGCTGTACGCCGCTTCGGCTTGGGGAACTGCAGGCCTTCACCGCCTGTTGCCGAGACCGCACACGTTGCGCCTTTCGCATCCCCCTCCGGTTGCCAATCAACCGCCGTTCACCCACTATCTCACCTGTTCGACATGTGGGGGGATCGATGCCGGCGTTTCGCTCGAAGAAGTCCTTTGCAAAACCGTTGGCCGTTGCCGGCCTCGGGATTGCCCTGGCCGTCCTGGCCCTGCCGCGTGCCGGCTTCGCCTATACCCAGGAAGAGCAGCAGGCCTGCTCGCCCGACGCGATGCGGCTGTGCGGCGAGTTCGTTCCGAACGTCGATGCCATCACCGCCTGCATGATCGCGAAGAAGTCGCAGCTCTCGCCGCAATGCCGGGTGTTCTTCCGGCCAGGACCCGAGCCGGGCGAGGTCCGTGCCGGCAAGCCGACCAACATCGCGCCCAAGGCCGCGAGGAAGAGCACCAAGCCGGCGCCGAAAGCCAAGAAGAAGAAATCCGAGCAGGGCTGAGCGCGACAGCGCGCTTTCTTCCTCGAAGTTCGGCAGCCGCGTTTCCTCCGTTGGACTCGTTTTGTTCGCGCGACCGGCGCGCCGGCTTGCGGCAATTGCAAGCGCGCACGACAAAAAAGAGTCGCAAAGCGGTTTGCGCGGCAAGGTTGCATTTCGCTTTGTCCGGCTTCGCTGCTCAAAAAGCGCATGATCGCTCGCGCAGGCCGCATTTCATTGCGATTGTATCGGGCGTCGCACCAGGCAGTGTGACTCAAAAGCCAACACGCCTTGTTATTTCGTGGCGGCAACGCAACTCCCGATAAATTTTTCTTTCACGAATCAGCGCGCTGATTCATTTTCGAGCCACGGGGTCAATCTGGAGGCCGAAGGTATGAACGTTATTGTTTTTGCATCACGTAAAGGCGGTTCGGGCAAGAGTACCCTCGCTGCCCATCTCGCCGCGCAGATCAAGGCGAGCAAGCAGGTCATGCTGGTGGACGCCGATCCGCAAGGCTCGCTCACGCTCTGGCACAAGCTGCGCGGCACCAACGAGCCGTCGATCAAGGCGGCCGTGAACTCCGTCAGCGGCATCGTCTCCGCGGCCAGGCGCGACGGTTATGAATGGGTGTTGATCGATACGCCGCCCAACCTGTCGGCGGTCGTCGACGACGCGATCAGGAACGCGACGATGGTGATCATTCCGGCGCGTCCCGGCGTGTTCGACGTCAACGCGGTGCAGGAAACCATTCAGATGTGCCGCGCCGCGCGCAAGCCCTACGCGGTCGTGCTCAACGGTGCGCCGGCGCGCCGCGACGAGACCGAAAGCCCGATCGTCACCATCGCCCGCGAGGCGCTGGCGAAATTCCGCGCTCCGGTGTGGGGCGGCCAGATCACCAACCGTTCGGATCTCCTGATGGCGCTCAGCCACGGCGAAGGCGCGCGCGAGTATCAGGCCGAGAGCCGCGCGGCTCAGGAAATTGCACGGCTGTGGGCGGCGATCGAGCGTTCAGTGAAGGCTATTCGCGGCACGGCTTCGGCTTCCGGCGCAATGCACAAGCAGGCGGCATAATTTCATTATTCATTTTCCCCGACGAAAAACGCGCGGACGAGCCGCGCGTTTTGCGTTTCTGCTTCACCTGTCTTTCCGGGATGGCGCGCAAGCGCGCCAGGCCCGGAATCTCGAGATTCCGGATTCGCCCTTCGGTCGATCCGGAATGACGAGCTGAGCTACGCGACCATCAGCATGTAGAACACGATGACCGGCGACAGGGTGAGGATCACCGACCAGATGCCGACGGCCCAGAGAATGTCCTCGGTGGTAAAGCTCTGCCCGGCGTCGTAATGCGACGCCATTTCATGCTGACTATTCACAAACGCCCCCGCGATTTCTTCGCTTATGGGCGCCAGTGATACGCGGGATGTTTTAAAATTCCGGGTCGCAGCTGGCCGTGCATTTTGAACACAGGTGCTACCACGGGTTAACCATCCGCGTGGCGCTGTCAGCCTGCCAGCCAGACGCGAAACAGCAGCACCGGCATCAGGCCGAGCATCACCGCCCAGAACCCGAATGACGACACCACCAGAATTCCCTGCACGAGATCGGCCGGCGCGAATTGGCTCGCGGCCATCGGCCGGGTGCGATGTCCCATGGTCATTCCCCCGTTTGAAAGTCTTGGCGGAAACGATAGGCGCGATTGCGTAAACGAGGCGTGGATGCACCATGCGGCAGACGCGAAGGCGGTTGGCGCGCGGTTAACTATGGAGGCGTTCTTACCCTCCCCCTCCAGGGGAGGGTAAGCGCTAGGCCGCGGCTTTCATCCGTCGCTCGATCTCGCGATCGATCGTGGCGGCGAACTCGCTGCTCACTTCCACCATCGGCAGGCGCACTTCTGGGCTGTCGATGAGGCCGCTGCGCCACAGCCAGTACTTCGCCGGCGCAGGGCTCGGCTCGGCGAACAGCAGCCGTGTCAGCTCGGCGACCTCCTGCCAGCGCGCCCTCGCGGCATCGTGATTGCCGCGCTTGAGTTCCGCATACACCGCCGCAAATGTCGCGGTCTCGACATGGGCTGACAGCACGATGCCGCCGTCGGCGCCGTCGGTGAGCGCCTCGAAATAATTCGCGTCCTCGCCGGTGAGCACGCGAAAATCCTTCGGCCTGTCGCGCAGCAGCGCGATCGATTGTTCGCGGCTCGCACCGCAATCCTTCAGGCCGACGATGTTCCTGTGTTCGGCGAGCCGCAGCATGGTCTGGTTGGTGACATTGACCGCGCAGCGGTAGGGAATGTTGTAGAGCGCAATCGGCCAGGCGGCGTGATCGGCGAGCGCCTCGAAATGCGCCAGCAGCCCGCGCTGCGACGGCCGCACATAGTATGGGCTTGCGATCAGATAACCGTCGATCGGCCAGTCCGCGGTCTCGTCGAGGCGATCCTTCAGCCGCGAGGTGTCCGCGCCCGACAGCCCGAGGCAGATCGGCAAGGTGCGGCGGCCCGCCGCCATCTCGTCGCGGACGACGGCGACGAGGCGCTCGAGTTCAGTGTCGCGCAGCGTCATGCCTTCACCCGAAGTCGCCCCCAGGATGAAGCCGTCGATGGCCTGTGCGCCGTAGTGCCGCGCCAGCCGCCGCAATGACGTCTCGTCGAGACGGCCGTCGCGAAACGGCGTCACCAGCGGCAGCCACAGCCCGTGCAATTGGTCTCGTAGTCCGGTCATGTTTCCATCTCCTTCTCGGGAAAAAGGCCTGAGACGGAGGGCACATGAAAAAACCCCGTCCAGGCGGCGGGGTTTTCGGGATTTGCTGCGATGACGAAGCCGGTATTAGCGCACGCAAAAATCCGAGGTCCCCGGATGGGGACCTTTTTTCGAGATGACTGCGCACGACTTCGTGATCATCGACAAATGATGCGGGGTATACCCAAGCCTGTCAATACACGCGGAAGGCGAAAGGCAATTTTGACGAAAAAAAGCCGGACCCGAAGGCCCGGCTTAGGTATTGGCCACGTGAGGCCGACACAATCACCTTCCAAGAGGGATTACTGAACTCCCGCGCCACTGGAGGAGGGGGACAAATGCGCAACGCGAAGGCTCAGCGTGCAAACAGTATGGGCTTGACGAGCGCCGTCCAGCAACAGCCGAGGCCGCATGTCAGTCATGCGGAAATCAGGACGGCCAGCGCTGCGCCTTGCTGACCACGAAGTCGCGGAACACCTGCACGCGTGCGACCGTCTTCAACTCCTCGGGATAGACGAAATAGGTGTCGAGCTGGATCGAATCCGATTCACCGAACAGCTGCACGAGTTTGTTCTGTTCCTCGACGAGGTAGTCGGGCAGGGCGGCGATTCCGAGGCCCTGCTGACAGGCGCGCACGAGGCCGAGGATGTTGTTGACCTTGAAATAGGCTTCGCGCGGACCCGAGCCGTTGCGACCAGCCTCGATCAGCCAGTTGCGGTTCTGAAGATGCGGGGCGAAGTTGCCGTCCGACAGCGTGATGATGCGGTGAGAGTCGAGCTCCTCCAGCGTGCGTGGCGTGCCGAAGCGCTTGATGTATTCCGGCGAGCAATATGCGTGGAAGCCCATCGCGAACAGCTTGCGCTGGATGAGATCCGGCTGGGTCGGCTTGCGGGTCCGGATCGCGACGTCCGCCTCGCGCATGGACAGGTCGAGCTCCTCGTCGGTGACGATCAAGGAGATCCGGATCTCCGGATAGAGCGCGGTGAACTCGCCGAGCCGCGGGATCAGCCAGTTGATGCCGACGCCAGGCGTGGTGGTGATCTTGAGGTCGCCGCTCGGCCGCTCGCGGCTGTCGGTCAGCTTGGCACGCGCGGCCTGGAGCTGCATGAACACGTCATGCGCGGTGCGGAACAGCAGGTCGCCCTGCTCGGTCAGGATCAGGCCGCGGGCGTGGCGGTGGAACAGCGAGACCGAGAGCTCCTGCTCCAGCGCCGAGACCTGGCGCGACACCGCCGATTGCGACAGGCCGAGCTGCTCGCCCGCATGCGTGAAGCTGCCCGCTTCCGCCGCCGCGTGAAACACCTTCAGCTTGTCCCAGTCCATATCCGTAAATCCGTCGCGTGTTCGGGGCATGATTCTATTCCGCTGCCGCGCGCTCGCTGGCGCGAAGGGCCAAGAAACGTTCGGCCTCGAGTGCGGCCATGCAGCCGAGGCCGGCGGCCGTCACGGCCTGGCGATAAGTCTCGTCGGCCACGTCGCCGGCGGCGAACAGGCCGGGCACCGAGGTGGCGGTCGAGTTCGGGGCGACCTCGACGTAGCCCGACGGCTTGAGCTTGACCTGGCCTTTGACGAGCTCGGTCGCCGGGGCGTGGCCGATGGCGATGAAGATGCCGTCGGTCTTCACGTTCGTGAGCGCGCCGGTCTTGACGTTCTTGAGGCGCACATGGGTGACCTTGTTCGGGTTCTCGGTGCCGCAGATCTCGTCGACGGCTGAGTCCCAGATCACCTTGATTTTGGGGTGCTTGAACAGACGCTCCTGCAGGATGCGCTCGGCACGGAAGTGATCGCGACGATGCACGATGGTGACCTGAGAGGCATGGTTGGTGAGGTACAGGGCTTCCTCGACCGCGGTATTGCCGCCGCCGACCACCACGACCTCCTTGTTGCGGTAGAAGAAGCCGTCGCACGTGGCACAGGCCGACACGCCGCCGCCCTGGAATTTTGTTTCCGACGGCAGCCCGAGCCAGCGCGCCTGCGCGCCTGTGGCGAGGATGACGCTGTCGGCAAGATAGACGTCACCGCTGTCGCAGGTGAGGCGGAACGGCCGCTGCGCAGTTTCCAGCTTGGTGACCAGGTCAGAGACGATCTTGGTGCCGACGTGGACCGCCTGCTTCTCCATCTGCTCCATCAGCCAGGGGCCCTGGATCACGTCGGCGAAGCCCGGATAGTTCTCGACGTCGGTGGTGATGGTGAGCTGACCGCCCGGCTGGATGCCCTGAATCAGGATCGGCTCGAGCATCGCACGCGCGGCGTAGATCGCCGCCGTGTAACCGGCGGGGCCGGAGCCGATGATGACGACCTTTGCATGAACAGGAGCGGACATTTCGGTGGACGCCTTTCACGGGGGATTTGCAGCGCGCGCGCGGAACGTGCCGGGAGGCCTCGCGGAGGCGCTGAAATATCAGAGCTAATCTAAGCCTTCTGGTGAGCTATGCAAGAATTGCATTCCCTATCGGCGGATTTTTCCAACAAGGAACAAAAGTCAATTGCGCTGCACGCGCAATAAAATTGCGCTGGGCGTATGGACTGGGTATGAGGATTGCGACAAGCCACCCAATACCGCCGCCGAGGCCAGGAGTTCCAATCACGTGTCGCGGAGCCTAGACGAGATCGACCTGAAAATTCTCACCGAGATTCAGGCCGACGGTCGAATCACGAATGTCGAGCTGGCCAAGCGCGTCGGCATCTCGCCGCCGCCCTGCCTGCGCCGCGTCCGGGCGCTGGAGGAGGAGGGCTATATCCATGGCTATCGCGGCCTGCTGGACGCCCGCAAGCTCGGCTTCGACGTCACCGTATTCGCCGCCGTGCACCTGTCCAGCCAGGCCGAAGCGGATTTGCGCGCCTTCGAGGAATTCGTCCGCGCCGAGCCCTTGGTGCGGGAATGCTGGATGCTGTCGGGCGAGGTCGATTTCATCCTGAAATGCGTCGCCCCCGACATGGCGACCTTCCAGGATTTCGTCACGCACCTGACCGCCGCGCCCCATGTGCGCAACGTGCGGACCTCGCTGGTGCTGCACAATTCGAAATATGAGGCGGCGGTGCCGCTCGACGTGAAGGGACGAAGGTAGCTCGGGTGATCGCCTGCCCCGGCCGGAGCGCAGCGCATCTTCAGCGATGCGCTGCAGAGCCGCGCCGCGCATTGCGCCGCCTTTTCGGAACGGCGTCACGGGCAGCGGCAAATCTCTACCGCCACTCCACCTTGGTGATCTCATACGCCTTGGCGCCGCCCGGCGTGTTGACCTCGACGGAGGCGCCCTTCTTCTTGCCGATCAGGGCGCGGGCGAGCGGCGAGGTGATGGAGATGCGGCCCTTCTTGGCGTCGGCCTCGACCTCGCCGACGATCTGCCACACCGTCTTCTTGTCGGTGTCCTCGTCGACCAGCGTCACGGTGGCGCCGAACTTGATGGTGTCGCCGGAGAGCTTCGAGATGTCGATGATGTCGGCGCGCGCGAGCTTGTCCTCGAGTTCGGCGATGCGGCCCTCATTGTGGGACTGCTCTTCCTTCGCGGCATGATATTCCGCGTTCTCCGACAGGTCTCCGTGCGAGCGCGCCTCCGCGATATGCTCGATGATCCGCGGACGGTCTACAGACTGGCGCTGCTTCAATTCTTCCCCGAGCGCGACAAAGCCGGCCTGGGTCATCGGAACCTTTTCCATCTCTTCTCTCGTCCTTCAGCTGCGCGCCCATATAAAGGGTGGCGCGGCAACCTTGATGCGTCGGTGTTCCCGGGGCTCAAAATGCGCCCACCGGGATTATTATTCGGGTCTGGCGCCGGAACAGAACACTCACATGGCCGGACAGTTCCTCCCGCCATTGTGGCTTCCTTGCCAATCACTTAGCGAAAGGCTGAGCCCAAGGCCCAGCCCCGCTAGCAATCAGGTTTCCGAAAAGTAGCTCTGCAGGGTCCGAACCTCAAGGTCCCCGCCCAGATAGGCGCGGATGCCCTGCGCGGCCGCCACGGCCCCGGAAAGAGTGGTGTAATACGGCACTTTATGCAAGAGGGCCGCGCGCCGCAGCGAACGGCTGTCGGCGAGCGCCTGCGGGCCTTCGGTGGTGTTGAAGACGAGCTGGACGTCGCCATTGGTGATGGCGTCGACGATGTGCGGCCGGCCCTCCAGCACCTTGTTCACCTTCTCGGTCGGGATGCCCTGATCGGTCAGGAAGCGCTGGGTGCCCGAGGTCGCCAGCACCTTGAAGCCGAGCGAATGCAGTTCGCGCACAGCCTCGGCGATGCGCGTCTTGTCGCTCTCGCGCACCGAGACGAACACCGTGCCCTTGCGCGGCACCCGCGTGCCGCCGCCGAGCTGGCTCTTGGCGAACGCCACCGCAAACGAGCGGTCGATGCCCATGACCTCGCCCGTCGAGCGCATCTCCGGGCCGAGCACCGTGTCGACGCCGGGGAAGCGCGCGAACGGGAATACCGATTCCTTGACGCCAACGTGCTTGAGCTCCGCCTTCTTTAGCTTGAAATCGGCGAGCTTCTCGCCGGCCATGATGCGCGCGGCGATCTTCGCGACCGGCGTGCCGATCACCTTGGCGACGAACGGCACTGTGCGCGAAGCGCGCGGATTGACTTCGAGCACGTAGATCTCGCTGTCCTTGATGGCGTATTGCACGTTCATCAGGCCGACCACGTCGAGGCCGAGCGCGAGCTCGCGGGTCTGCCGCTCCAGCTCCTCGATCATCCCGGCATCGAGCGAATGCGGCGGCAGCGAGCAGGCGCTATCGCCGGAATGGATGCCGGCTTCCTCGATGTGCTCCATGATGCCGACGATGAAAGTGTCCTTGCCGTCGCAGAGGCAGTCGACGTCGATTTCGGTCGCGTCCGAGAGATAGCGGTCGAACAGCAGCGGGTTCTTGCCGAGCACGGTGTTGATCTGCCCGGTCTTGTCGTTGGGATAGCGCGCCTTGACGTCGGCCGGCACCAGCTCCGGCAGCGTGCCGAGCAGATAGTCGTTGAGCTGGTTCTCCTCGCGGATGATCTGCATGGCGCGGCCGCCGAGCACATAGGACGGACGCACCACCAGCGGCAGGCCGAGATCGGCGGAGACGAGCCTCGCCTGCTCGACCGAATAAGCGATACCGTTCTTCGGCTGCTTGAGCCGCAGCTTGTCGAGCACGCGCTTGAAGCGGTCGCGATCCTCGGCAAGATCGATGGCATCGGGCGAGGTGCCGAGGATCGGCACTTCGGCTGCTTCCAGCGCGCGCGCCAGCTTCAGCGGGGTCTGGCCGCCGAACTGCACGATCACGCCGTGCAGCGTGCCTTTGCTGCGCTCCTTGGCGATGATCTCCAGCACGTCCTCGGCGGTGAGCGGCTCGAAATAGAGCCGGTCGGCAGTGTCGTAATCGGTCGACACGGTCTCCGGATTGCAGTTGACCATGATGGATTCGTAGCCGGCATCGTGCAGCGCGAAGCAGGCGTGACAGCAGCAATAGTCGAACTCGATGCCCTGGCCGATGCGGTTCGGTCCGCCGCCGAGGATGATGACCTTCTTCTTGTCGGACGGAGTGCTCTCGTCCGCAGGCGCACCCGCAAACGGCGCCTCATAGGTCGAATACATATAGGCGGTGGGAGAGGCGAACTCGGCCGCACAGGTGTCGATGCGCTTGTAGACGGGACGGACGCCGAGCGCGTGGCGCTTCGCCGTGACGTCGGCTTCCGTCGTCCCGGCGAGCACTGCGAGGCGCGCATCGGAGAAGCCCATGGACTTGAGCGTGCGCATGCCGAAGGCATTGCCCGGCAGGCCGTTCTTGCGAACCTTCTCCTCCATGTCCACGATGCCGCGCATCTCGCCGAGGAACCACGGATCGATCTTGCAGGAGTTGAAGATGTCCTCGTTGGACCAGCCGAGCCGCATCGCCTGGGCGACCTGGAGCAGCCGGTTCGGCGTCGGCGTGCCGAGCGCGGCGCGGATCGCATTCTTGTCGTCGTCGCGGCCGAGTCCCTCGATCTCGATCTCGTCGAGGCCGGTCAATCCGGTCTCGAGCCCGCGCAAGGCCTTCTGAAGACTTTCCTGGAAGGTGCGGCCGATCGCCATGACTTCGCCGACCGACTTCATCGAGGTCGTCAGCGTGGTCGAGGCACCCGGAAATTTCTCGAAGGCGAAGCGCGGCACCTTGGTGACGACGTAATCGATCGTCGGCTCGAACGAGGCCGGCGTGGCGCCGCCGGTGATGTCGTTGGCGATCTCGTCGAGGGTGTAGCCGACCGCGAGCTTGGCAGCGACCTTGGCGATCGGAAAGCCGGTGGCCTTGGAGGCCAGTGCGGACGAGCGCGACACGCGCGGATTCATCTCGATGACGACCATGCGGCCGTCTTCGGGATTGACGCCGAACTGCACGTTGGAGCCGCCGGTCTCGACCCCGATCTCGCGCAGCACCGCCAGCGAGGCGTCGCGCATGATCTGGTATTCCTTGTCGGTCAACGTCAGGGCGGGCGCCACGGTGATGGAATCGCCGGTATGCACGCCCATCGGATCGAGGTTCTCGATCGAGCAGACGATGATGCAATTGTCCTTCTTGTCGCGCACGACCTCCATCTCGTACTCTTTCCAGCCGAGCACGGATTCTTCGATCAGCACTTCGTTGGTGGGCGATGCATCAAGGCCGCGCTCGATGATGTCGAGGAACTCTTCCTTGTTGTAGGCGATGCCGCCGCCGGTGCCGCCCATCGTGAAGGAGGGCCGGATGATTGCGGGCAGGCCGATCTCGGAGAGCGCCATCATCGCCTGGCCCAGCGCATATTCCTGATAGCGCTTGCGGCGGTCGCCTTCGCCGAGCGTCCATTGCCGGTCGAGCTCTTCGAGGGCCGCGCCCGACAGCTTCTCGCGTTCGGCATGGTATTTGTCGCGGAACGACTTCTTCAGCTCGGACGCGTTGGCGAGCCGCGACTTCGGCGTCTGCAGACCGATCTTCTCCATGGCGTTGCGGAACAACTGGCGGTCCTCGGCCTTGTCGATCGCATCCGCGGTCGCGCCGATCATCTCGACGTCGAACTTTTCCAGCGTGCCCTGCCGGCGCAGCGACAGCGCGCAGTTCAGGGCTGTTTGACCGCCCATGGTCGGCAGCAGCGCGAAGCCGCCGGGAATGACGTGGCGCTCCTTCTCGATGATCTTGGCGACGATCTCGGGCGTGATCGGCTCGATATAGGTCGCATCGGCCAATTCCGGATCGGTCATGATGGTGGCCGGGTTGGAATTGACGAGGACGATGCGATAGCCCTCTTCCTTCAGCGTCTTCACCGCCTGCGTGCCCGAATAGTCGAACTCGCAGGCCTGGCCGATCACGATGGGACCGGCGCCGATGATCAGGATGGTGGTGATGTCTGTACGTTTGGGCATCAACTCTCGCCGGACTGGGATTTGGGCAAAAAAAAGGGCGCGCTACCGCGCGTCCCTGTGGCCGAGAGCGCGGTGGTCTCCCTCGCGCGCGGGTGGGTCTTAGACCAGTTTTCAGGGCGGCGAAACCCCGAAAAACGCCCATCAACCGGCAATTTTGACCGGTTTTGGCCGCGCCTGCCAGCCGCGGGCGAGATGCACCAGAAGCGAGGCGGCAACGCTCGTTCCGCCGATCCAGCCGAGGTCATTGGGCGAGAGTGTGGCCAGCACCGCGCCGCCCAGGGCGCCGCCGATGGCGAAGCCGAGATACATCGCCGAGGCGTTGAGCGAGAGCGCGATCATCGAGGCCTGCGGCTCGATCCGGATGATGCTGGCGATCTGGGCCGGATAAAACGCCCAGCCCGAGACGCCCCAGAGGAAGATCGCGCCCAGCACCGTATAATGCGCCTGTCCGGGCATCAGCTTCAGCACCAGCGAATGCAGGATCAGCGCACTCGCCATGCCGGCGAGCCCGAGCGCGGCGGTGGCGAGCGTGCCGAGCCGGTCGGCCAGGACGCCGCCGAGCATGTTGCCGATCGCGGCGGCGCCGCCGAACACCAGCAGTGCCAGACTGATCTGCGAGGCGTCAAAGCCGAGGCTGCGCAGAGGAACGGCGAAATAGGTGAACACGGTGAAGCCGCCGAGCGCCCATAAAATTGTGATCACAAGCGCGATCAAGACATTGCTGTGACGCGCCACCGCCAGCCGCTCGCTCAGCGAGGCGGTGTTGCGCGGCAGGCCTTTGGGTAGCCCAAGCAGAAGGCCGGCGAGTGCCACCGTGCCGATCAGGGCGACCATGGCAAACGTGGCGCGCCAGCCGAGCAGGCTGCCGACGAGATTGCCAAGGGGGACGCCGATGACGGTTGCGACCGTAAGGCCCGAGGTGACGAGGGCCACCGCACGTCCGCGCCGTTCGGGCGAGGCGACCGCCACGGACACTGCCAGTGCCGTCGGCATGCACAGTCCCGAGCCCAGCGCCATCAGCATACGCGAGGCCAGCAGCAGGGCGTAGCTTGAGGCCGCCATTGCGGCGAGGTTGCCGGCGACGAAGGTCGTCAACGCCAGAGCCAACACGGTGCGGCGGTCGATGTTGTTGAGCGTGACCGCCAGGATCGGCGAGCCCACGGCATAGGTGAGGGCGTAAAAGCGGTGACCAGCTGGCCGGCGGCCGAGACCGAAATCGAGAGGTCAGTGGCGATCGCCGGTAAAAGTCCTGCAATGACAAATCCTTCAGTGCCGATCGCGAAGGCCGCCAGGGCCAGCCAGAACACGCTCATGGGAGAAATCCTTATGTTCAACGTTTATTGAACTATTGGTTGAACCGGCCTAGAAGTCAATTGGTTCAAGAACTGTTGAACATTTCGGTCTCGTCGCTATGATGGACCCATGAGCCGAATGCCATTTCACCCGACCCGCGAGCAGATCGAGCTGCCGATGGTCCTGGATTGCCTGAGCGATCCGATCCGGTTGGCGATCGTCTACCAGCTCGCGCAGCAAGAACGTGTCAGCAGCGAGCTCTGCTGTGGCGATTTCAGCGGCCTCGGCGGCAAGTCCAACCTCGCCTATCACTTTGCCAAACTGCGCGAATGCGGCCTGATGCAGACCCGCGTGGCCGGCACCAACCGCTTCATGCGGCTGCGCCGCGAGGATCTGGATGCGCGCTTCCCGGGCGTGCTCGATGCCGTGATCAAGTCAGCGGCCAAGGACGCCGACCGGCTTCAGCTGCTGTCCGAGTGCGAGATGGTCGACGCCGACCGAAAATGAGACGATTGCGCGCGAGCAGTCCGTCTTCGCTTTCGCTTCGCTGAAGCTACGCCGGACACGCTTCGCCCCTGCCGGTCTAGCATGGCTGCGCCACGCGTAGCCCCGCAGGGGCGAAGCGTGGAGACCCGGCCTGGATTCGGATGAAGAGCGTTGCACCGCCCTCGCGTAGACGCTTCCGCCACCGGGCCGCATCGATCATTACCGATCGGAGGCGCGGCAGGCCACCTCGGCTGGTTGTTATACTTAACGGATCAGAGGTGGCCGCGCGATGAAGGTCATGCGCCAGTGATTGTGGCCGATATTGGTGTGCGCGCGCTGGACGACGAACCCGGCCGCCGTCAGCTTCGCGGTGATCTCCGCCTCGCTGTAGCGCTGGAGCCCGATGCGTGAGCGCAGCTGGCGATAGTCCGAGAGCGCGGTGCTGATCAGCCCGACCAGCGCGTCCTTCAGGAAGCCGTGCCGCACGCCGAAGCTGAGCAGCGCCATCACGTCCCTGACCATGCCGACATTGGGCTGGAGGATATCCCCGAGCACCAGCTTGCCGGAGGGTTTTAGGATCCGGCGGATGTTGAGGAGAGCGCCATCCAGCTCCTCCGGCGTCATGTATTGCGCGACCGAGTTCATCACGACGAGATCGATCGACCGGTCCTGCATCTTGCGGACGTCATCGAGCGAACGGACGCGGATCTTGGTGTTCGGAGCGAACCGCGCGATCAGCCGGCCGCGCACTCCCGGCGCGGGCTCGGCCAGGATCAGCTTGCCACACGCGGCGGCCACCTGGTTCGCCGACAGCGCCTCGCCGCAGGCATAGTCCAGCACCACGGCGTCGGACGAGGGGATATAGCCGATGATGTCCCGCGCAATGATCTGGAAGTGCAAGTCGCGATGCAGCTTGCTGACATAGATCGTATGCGTGGAGTCGTAATAATCGATCCAATCGTCCATGGTATTTGAACATCCCGGCCAAACGGTTCCGCCAACGGAACCGGCGCTGCCCGCCTTGCGTTAGGGGTGCGACGGCGCGCCGTCAATGTCCGCGTCCTAACAGGAAGGTCTCCCGTGAGCAAAACCAACAACAAGGTCTCGCCCGATCTCGACACCCCCACCGATCTGCCGCCCGATGGGGTCAAGAAGGTCTCGGAGGCGCTCAACGTGCTTCTGGCCGACGCATTCGCGCTGTATCTGAAAACCAAGAATTTCCACTGGCACATCAGCGGCCGGCATTTCCGCGATTATCATTTGCTGCTCGACGAGCAGTCCGACCAGATCTTCGCCACCACCGACCAGCTCGCCGAGCGCGTCCGCAAGATCGGCGGCACCACGCTGAGGTCGATCGGCCAGGTTGCAAAACTCCAGACCATCAAGGACAACAACGAGGACTACGTTCCGCCGCGCGAGATGCTGCGCGAGCTGATGCAGGACAACAAGCACGTCGCGGCTGCGATGCGTAAGGCGCATGAGGTCTGCGACGAAGCCGGCGATGTCGCCAGCGCCAGCATCCTCGAAAACTTCATCGATGAGACCGAGCGCCGCACCTGGTTCCTGTTCGAAGCCACAAGGCAGGAGGGCAGCAACGCGGGGTAGGGCGCTAATTCTTCCGCAACGTCGTCCCGGACAAGCGCGCCCCAAGCGCGCGCAGATCCGGGACCCGTCGCCACAGGCTTGAGTTTGGCGAAGACTCGCGGCCGCCATTTCCCGCCAAAACGTCTTCCTGAGGGTATGGGTGCGGCCGGCGCCGGGACGACGACCGCGTGTTTGGCCGGCGTTCTCGACTCACGACCGCCACAACCTCATCAGCGCGCCTTCCTTGCCCGTCACCGGATCGGCCGGCGGCATCGCGACTTGCGGAATCGTCTTCAGCGCCTTGGCGTGATTTTCAGCCGTCGCCCGCGTGATCTCCATCTGGGCGCCTGGCGGATAAGCGCCGATCACGCAGAAATCGTCGCTCGCCTTGATGCATTGGTGGCCGGTACCGGCCGGCAGGATCGCAACGTCGCCCGCCTTGATCTGAAGCTCCTGGCCATGGTCGCCGCCGAAGCGGACGCGAGCGCTGCCGCGCGCAACGCCGAGCACCTCATGCACGGTCGAATGATAGTGCAGATAATCGTAGACGCCGTTGCGCCACGTGCCGCCCCAGCCGTTCGCTTCGAACAGCTCTTCGATAGTCTCTTCCGGCTGCTCCGGATCGAGCTTCACCGCGCCCTGGTAAACCAGGAACGGGAGGATGTTGTTTGGCACGAGCCCGTCATCTTCGAACACGATGGCGAGCGGCTCGGCCTTGTCGCGGACGACGGACATGGCGGGGCTCCTGCTACACGAGAGTGCCCGGACAACATTTCATCCTGTGCAGGCGTTCCTGGACAGGTGTCGTGTCCCGGACGCGAAGCCGCGCGAAGCGATGCGTCGCTGAGCCCGGACCCGGAACGCCGTGTCTATGGCCCCCGGTTCAGCAGTGCATCACGCCGCAAAGGCGATAGCGCCCTTACGCGCTCTTCTTCTGCCGCATCAGATCGGCAAAGCGCTGGAACAGATAGTGCGAGTCGCGCGGGCCGGGCGAAGCCTCGGGGTGGTACTGCACCGAGAACACCGGCTTGCCGTCGAGCTGGATGCCGCAATTGGAGCCGTCGAACAGCGAGATGTGGGTCTGCGTCGCACCCTTCGGCAAAGTCGTCTCGTCCACGGCAAAGCCGTGGTTCATCGAGGTGATCTCGACCTTGCCGGTGGTCTCGTCCTTGACGGGATGGTTGGCGCCGTGATGGCCCTGGTGCATCTTCTTGGTCTTGGCGCCGACGGCGAGACCGAGCATCTGGTGACCGAGGCAAATGCCGAAGGTCGGCGTGCCCGACTTGATCACGTCCCGGATCACAGGTACGGCATATTTGCCGGTCGCCGCCGGATCGCCCGGGCCGTTCGACAGAAACACGCCGTCCGGCTTCATCGCAAGGATATCCTCAGATGAAGTCGTTGCCGGCACCACCGTCACCTTGCAGCCGACGCCGGCGAGCAGGCGCAAGATGTTGCGCTTGATGCCGTAATCGATCGCCACCACGTTGAACTCGGGCTTGTCCTGGCGGCCGAAACCCTTGTCCCACAGCCAGGGAGTCTCGTCCCAGGTGAAGCGCTGGCCGGACGTGACCATCGGCACGAGGTCCATGCCTTCGAGGCCCGGCCACTCGCGCGCCTCTTCCTTGAGACCGTGCAGATCGAACTCACCCTTCTTGGAATGCGCGATCACGGCGTTGGGCATGCCGTTGGAGCGGATCAGCGCGGTCAGCGCGCGGGTGTCGATGCCGGAGAGGCCGATGATGCCGCGAGCCCTCAGCCACTGGTCGAGGTGCTTGGTGGCGCGGTAGTTCGAGGGATCGGTGATCGCGGTGCGCAGGATCACGCCGCGCGCCCCGGGCGTTGCCGCCATGTTCACCGTCTCGATATCTTCCTCGTTGGTTCCGACATTGCCGATATGCGGGAACGTGAAGGTGATGAGCTGGCCGGCATAGGAGGGATCGGTCAGGATCTCCTCATAGCCGGTCATCGCGGTGTTGAAGCAGACCTCGCCGACGGCGTGGCCTTCGGCGCCGAGACCGAAGCCTTCGAGCACCGTGCCGTCGGCAAGCACGAGGAGCGCGGTCGGTTTGTGGTCCGGCCAAGCGGGATCGTTGTCATGTTGTGTCATGAGCGCGTTTCATAGTCTGCGCTGGCCCCGCCGTCAAAGCGGGACAGGCCGGATTCACATGCGTTTTTGCATATTTGACGGGCGGCTTCGGGCACTTAAGCCGGAACTGGCAACTTTGAGCCATTTCGAGCCCCGGCAAGGAAACAATGCACCGGCGGGCCGGTCCGGTATGGCCTCTTGCCCGCGAACGGCTTAGATCAGGCGCGACAGATTGAGAGGACCCGACCATGCTGCGCGACAACATCAACAATGCGGTCAAGGAGGCCATGAAGGCCAAGGACGAGCGCAAGCTGTCCACGCTACGCATGGTCAATTCGACCATCAAGAATGCCGACATCGACGCTCGCGGCAGTGGCAAGCCGCCGCTGTCGGACGCCGACATCCTCGCGGTGCTGCAGAAAATGATCAAGCAGCGCCAGGAGGCGGTTGAGCTCTACGACAAGGGCGGTCGCGCCGAGCTCGCCACCCAGGAGCGCGAGGAGATCGTGGTGATCTCGGCGTATTTGCCGAAGCAGATGTCGGACGACGAGGTGAAGAAAGCGATCTCGGATGCGGTCACTGAAACCGGCGCGGCCGGCATGAAAGACATGGGCAAGGTGATCGCAGCGTTGCGGGCGAAGTACGCGGGACAGATGGACTTCGGTAAAGCCAGCGGCTTGGTGAAGGCCGCACTGTCGGGCTAGGCTTTTCCTCTCTCCCCTTGCGGGTGAGGGTGGCTCGCTTTGATGCCGCGTCAGTTCGGTCTATTCTCTCTTTAAGGAAAATGGGGAGGCATGATGACCGGCGCCATCAAACCGTTCCGCATCGCCATCAGCGACGACGTCCTCGCCGACCTCAAGTCGCGCCTCGCCCGCACCCGCTGGCCGGAGGCGGAGCTGGTCGATGATTGGAGCCAGGGCGCGCCGCTGCAATGGATCCGGGAGATCTGCACCTATTGGGCTGATGGCTATGACTGGCGCGCCCGCGAAGCAGAGCTGAACCGCTTCGAGCAGTTCACCACCGAGATCGACGGGCTCGACCTCCATTTCCTGCATGTGCGGTCGACGCAGCCGTCCGCGCTGCCGCTGATCATCACCCATGGCTGGCCCGGCTCGATCGTCGAATTCCAGAAAGTGATCGCGCCGCTGGTCGATCCTGCCGCGCATGGCGGCAATCCGGCTGATGCGTTTCATGTCGTCTGTCCCTCGCTGCCGGGCTTCGGCTTCTCGGCCAAGCCGAAGACCACGGGCTGGGGCGTCGACCGCATCGCGGCGACCTGGGCGAAGCTGATGGACCGGCTGGGCTACGCGCGATACGGCGCGCAGGGCGGCGACTGGGGCTCGGCGGTGACGAGCTCGCTCGGCGCGCAGGACGCCGAGCATTGCGCTGGCATCCACATCACGTTGTCCTTCAATTCGCCGCCACGGATCGAGGGCGAGCCGACGGCGGAAGAGAAGCGCGCGCTCGCCGGGCTCAAGCATTATGTCGATCTCGATTCCGGCTATTCCAAGCAGCAATCGACGCGGCCGCAGACGCTCGGCTATGGCCTGACGGATTCGCCGAGCGGGCAGGCGGCCTGGATCTTGGAAAAATTCTGGGCCTGGACCGATTGCAACGGCCATCCCGAGAACATCTTCACCAAGGACGAGCTGCTTGACAACGTCATGCTGTACTGGGCGACGGAGACCGCGACCTCCTCTGCGCGGCTCTATTGGGAAAGTTTCGGCAAGCGCCGCACCACGCCTGTCGTGAAGGTGCCGACGGGCGTCGCGGTGTTTCCCAAGGAGATCATCACGCCGGTGCGACGCTGGATGGAGCCCAACTTCCCCAACATCACGCATTGGAGCGAGATGGAGAAGGGCGGCCATTTCGCCGCTTTCGAGCAGCCGGAGCTGTTCGTGCGCGATGTCCGGACGTTTTTTGCGACGGTGCGCTAACTCTCACCGTCATGCCGGGGCGCCCCGGCTTGTTCGCCGAAGCTTGATGAGCGAAGGCAGAAGGGCGAGCCCGGAATCTATCGCGCCACGGGAAATGCCGCATGATGGATTCCGGGTTCGAAGCTGGTGCGTCGGCCGCAATGACCGCGGCGGGGCTTGTCCCGAGCATCCACGGCTCTAAACTGGGCGACAACTACTCTGGAAACGTGCTGCCATGCTGACCGAAGCCGCAACTTACGACGAGCTCTATCGCAATTTCCGCTGGGACATTCCGGCGCGATTCAACATCGCGGAGGCGTGCTGCGATCGCCATGCCGACGGCAGCGGCCGGCTCGCGCTGATCTATGTCGACGAGAACCGCGTGACCACGCGCACGTCCTTTGACGAGGTCGCCGAGATGTCGCGCCGCTTCGCCAACGTGCTGAAGGCGGATGGGCTGTCGCGCGGTGACCGCGTCGCGGTGTTCCTGTCGCAGTCATTGGAGCTGCCGATCGTACACATGGCTGCGTTCCGGACAGGCCTGATCTCGATTCCGCTATTCGCGCTGTTCGGCGAGGACGCGCTGGAATTCCGCCTGTCGAATTCCGAGGCCAAGGCGATCGTGACTGACGAAGGAGGCTGGGAGAAGCTGTCGAGGATCCGCGATCGCCTGCCGGAGCTGACGAACGTCTATGTTGTCGGCGAGCGCGTTCCGGCAGGCGCGAAATCGTTCTGGGATTCGGTGAAAGCGGCCTCACCCGATTTCGTGCGGGTCGACACCTCCGCCGATGATCCCGCACTGATCATCTATACCTCTGGCACGACCGGCAATCCCAAAGGCGCCCTGCATGCGCACCGCGTCGTGCTCGGCCATCTGCCGAATGTGGAGATGTGCCACAACTTCCTGCCGCGCGCCGGCGATCTTATGTGGACGCCGGCGGACTGGGCCTGGATCGGCGGCCTCGTCAACGGCCTCTTGGCGTTCTGGTATCACGGCATTCCCCTGGTCGGTCATCGCGCGCGCAAATTCGAGCCGCAGGCAGCGATGCAGATGATGGCCGATCTCGGCGTGCGCAATGTCTTTCTGCCGCCGACGGCACTGAAGCTGATGCGACAGGCCGGTGTGAAGCACCCCGGCGTCAAGCTGCGCAGCATTTTTACCGGGGGTGAATCTCTGGGTGGCGAATTGCTCGGCTGGGTGCGCGAGACCTTCGGCATCGATGCGCACGAAGTGTTCGGCCAGACCGAATGCAACCTGGTGATTGGCAGCAATTCCAACCTGTTTCCGATCCGCCCCGGCGCGATGGGCAAGGCGACGCCAGGCTTCGACGTTCGCATCGTCAACGACAAGGGCGAGGAATTGGCGCGCGGTCAGCGCGGCATCATCGGCGTGCGCCAGCCATGTCCCGTCACCATGCTCGAATATTGGCGCAATCCGGAGGCGACGGCGAAGAAATATGCCGGCGAATTCCTGCTCACCGGCGATCTCGGCGTGCAGGATGAGGACGGCTATTTCTGGTATGTCAGCCGCGAGGACGACGTCATCACCACCGCCGGCTATCGCGTCGGCCCGTCCGAGATCGAGCACACGCTGATGAAGCATCCGTCCGTGGCGATGGCCGCGGTGGTCGGCATTCCCGATCCGATCCGGACCGAATCGATCAAGGCTTGGATCGTGCTGCGCCCCGGCTTCACCGGCAGCGACGCACTCGCGCACGAGATCCAGGAGTTCGTCAAGGTGCAGCTCGCCGCGCACGAATATCCGCGCTTCGTCGCCTTCGCGGAGACGCTGCCGATGACCGCCACCGGCAAGGTGCTGCGGCGCGAGCTGCGGGCGAAAGGTTAGCCTCTGACAATGGCAAAGACGCCTCAAGCCGCGGGCCCATAGCCGTATGGGATGTTGTTGGCGCGAAGCCGTAACCACGAGTCTTCGCCAAAAACTTCACCCTTTCGCTATGGCGCCCGGATCGGCGCGCGCTTGAGGCGCGCTTTGTCCGGGACGACGACACGGAGGCCGTCGCCCTACGGCGTCTTGATCCCCATCGCCTTCAGCGCATCGAGCATCCGCTGCGGCGGGCCCGGCTTGACGACCAGCGGCTTGCCGGTCTCGAGCAGGCTCTTGAGGCTCGACAGGATCGCCGGCCAGCCGGAGCGCCCGCCTGCAAGAATGTCATCGCTGAGCGGGCGGTCGTGGCCTTCGCTCATGGTGAGCCGGACGGCATCGCCGGCCTGTGCGATCTCGTAGGTGACGAGGGTCGGGCCGAGCTTCTCGATCAGATCGGGCCAGTTCACGTTGAACGTGACCGCGAGCTTTCGCGGCGGATCGTAGGCGAGGACCTCGCCGCTGATGTGCACGGCGCCGTCGGGCGTGCGCACGATGAAGGCGCCGCCGAGCCGTGGCTCGACCTCGACGGCATTGCCGAAGAAATACTGTCGGCTGAACTCTGCCGAAGTCAGCGCCTCCCACACCTTCTCGGGCGTGGAGGCGATGTAGATGGTGTAGACAGTCAGCGGCGTGAACTGCTCGAGCTTCATTTTGCGTCGAATCCCTTGTTGAGCGCCGTGCGCGGGATGGCGAGTACTTTGCCTCTCTCCAGCAGGCTCTTGAGCCCGGACAGGATCGCCGGCCAGCCATTGGAGACGGCGCCGAGATACTTGCCGCCCTCGACAAAACCGTCATGCAGCACGGTCAAACGCACCAGCGAGCCGAACGGTTCGATGGTGAAGACGACACGCGATATCGGCTCGCCGCGCAGCTCCTCGTATTTCTGGTGCTTGAAACTGTAGGACAATCGCCGCGGCGGATCGGCCTCGAGGATTTCGCCGGAATCGGTGATCTCGCCGTCGAGCGTGAGGGCGAAGGAAGAGCCTACCTTCCAGTCGGATCTGACCTCGGCGCCGAACCAGTACTGCCGCGTAAACGCGCTGTTGGTTAGCGCCTCCCAAGCCTTTTCCGGTGTGGTCTCGATGTAGGTGACGTAGACGAATTCCGGCTTACTCATCGCGTTTCTCCAGCTGACGTTTCAACTCGCTAAGTGCGGCGAGCTTGCCGCGCTCGAATTTCCTGATCCAGCGTTCGCCGATCTGATGGATCGGCACGGGGTTGAGATAGTGCAGCTTCTCGCGGCCATGCCTGATGGTGGTGACGAGATTGGCCTCCTCCAGAATGCCAAGGTGCTTGGTCACCGCCTGACGCGTCATGGCAAGGCCTTCGCAGAGCTCGTTCAGGGTCTGGCCGTTCCGGGTGTGAAGCCTGTCCAGCAGCGACCGTCGTGACGCATCGGCGAGCGCTTTGAAGACCTCATCCATGGTTATGATGATAGGCAACCAAATGGTTGCATGTCAAGCGGCGCTTGAGAAATCATGTTTTTGGTCGCGTGCAATCTCTCCGCTGCGGGACGAGGCGAAGAGCTCCCCGCAAGCGGGAACACGAGATCTGCGAGCTTCCGTTCCGGCCTCCGCCATGCATTAATGCGTACAAACCGCAGCGAGTCCTCCCCATGATGTCCATGCAAGCCTATCTCGCCTTCGTCGCTGCCTGCATCGCGCTGGCGTTGCTGCCGGGGCCGATCGTCACGCTCGTCATTGCCAACGGCCTGCGGCACGGCACCCGCGCGGCGCTCACCAACGTTGCCGGCGCGCAAGCGGGTCTTGCCATCGTGATTGGCATCGTCGCGGTCGGTCTGACCTCGCTGATGGCGACCATGGGGTACTGGTTTGACTGGGTACGCTTTGCTGGCGCCGCCTATCTGGTGTGGCTCGGCATCAAGTTGATCTGGACGCCGGTCGACGGCGTTGACGTCGACGCGCCGCCTCCGCCGCCGCGCGGCGGCTTCTTCCTGCAAGGATTCCTGGTGCTGCTGTCGAACCCTAAAGTGCTGGTGTTCTTCGGCGCCTTCATTCCGCAGTTCATGGACATGAACCACCCGCACTTTCCGCAAGTCGCGCTGCTTGGTGCCACCTTCATGGTCACGGCGGTCATGACCGACGCGCTCTACGCCATCGCCGCCGGCCGCGCCCGAAAATTCTTCTCGGCCCGCCGCACGCGGATGATGTCGCGCATTTCCGGCGGCTTCATGATCGGCGGCGGCATCTGGCTGGCGCTGACCAGGGCGAAGTGAGGCTTACACCAACAGCTCCGCCTTCAGCTCAACCTCGATCTCGGCAAGGATCCGCGCCAGCCGTTCCGCCCATTGCTGCTGGCCGGACTGGTCGGCGATCAGATCCTGGCGGATCTCGATGCCGGTGTTGACGAGGCCCCGCGCCTAGCCGTGCACGGGGATGGTGTAGTCGGTGAGGTCGTTCACCGCATAGGGCTCGTTGTCGCCGACGACGAGATCGCTTTCAGCGCGGAGATGTTTCAAGAGAAGCTGCGGCAGCACGGTGTCGCGGTTATACAGGGCGCCGACGTGCCAGGGCCGCGCGACGCCGGCATAGACCGGCGTAAAGCTGTGCAGCGACACCAGTGCTGTCGGCCGCTTGTCGCGCAGGCGGCGGTTGAGGGCGGCGTCGATGCGATGATGATAGGGCGCGAAAATCTCGCGCCGCCGCGCCTCGCGCTCCCACTCCGAAATACCCTCGTTGCGCGGAATCGCGGTGGCTTCAGAGATCACGGGGATCGAGCTCACAGCGGCGGGCGGGCGGTTGCAGTCGATCACGAGCCGCGAATAGCGCTGCGCGATCAGATGCGCGTCGAGCATTTTTGCGAGCCGCTCGGCGACGCCGGCGATGCCGATGTCCCAGGCGATGTGCCTCACAAGCTCGCTTTCCGCGACACCGAGATTGCCGAGCGCGCGCGGCAGCACCCGCCCGTAATGATCCGCGGTGAGCAGGAAGGGCGATTGGCCTGCCGTATTCACCTCATGCACTGGCGCAATGTCGCCCTCGCCGAGGAGTTGATCGGTCGCGTCGGCCGTATCTAGAGTCATCCTGATTGCCTATGGAAAAACTGCCGCCCTGAAGTTCGAAGAAAATCGGTATAGATCGGTTCGCTTCAAATCACCATGCTCGACCGAGGATGCCGCTGAGAGCGTCATTGCCTGTACATCGTGGTCCTGGCTTTCGCCAGGACGACAGCGAATATGCGGCGTTGTCGTTCCGCGCCATTGCCAGCTATACACACCGGATGACCTGCGATCGTCTCTTCGTCTACGGCACCCTGATGCGCGGCTTCGATCATCCGATGGCGCGGCTGCTCGCGGCTCATGCGGATTTCCTTGCCGATGCGACCTGCCGCGGTCGGCTCGTCCTGGTGAAGCATTATCCGGGGCTATTGCTGTCGGACGCGCCGTCCGACATCGTCCATGGTGAGCTCTTTCACTTGCGCGCGGGCGACGAGCTGCTGCGCGAGCTCGACATGTACGAGGCCTGCGGCGAAGGCTTTCCGGAGCCGACCGAATATCTGCGCCAGCTGATCGACGTGTCGCTGCCGGACGGCACCAGCAGCAAGGCCTGGACCTATGTCTACAACTGGCCCGTCACCGATCTTCCGCGCATCGTGTCCGGCCGCTTCCTGAAGCATTAGGCCGACAGCACCTCCTTCACCATGCGCACGTCGACCTCGCGCTCGACATAGGTCCACTCCTCGGTCTGCCGCAGCATCGCCACCAGCTCTTCGAACAGCGCAGCATCAACCGGTGCGAATTCGAACCAGGTCAGAAAGTCGAAGGGGCTGCCGAGGTCGCGGCAATGATAGAGCTGGCGCGCGATGGCGGGCAGGTAGCGCAGGCTGCTCGCGATGTGGTGCGATCTGTCCTCGAAGATCTTGCGGCGCTCTTCCTGCGTCAGCTCCCACCAGGCCTGCGACTTGCGGATCGGGATCAGCGCTGCGCTGGTCGCCTCTAACCGGCCGAGGCCGGCCTGCACGGCGACGAGCTGCTGCTTCTCAGGCCGCTCGGTGTAACGCAAGCTGCTCGCGACGCCGACCAGCCGCCAGGCGTTGCGCGAGGGCACCAGCGGCAACGAGACGGCCTCGCTGTCGGTCACCGACAGCGCCGGCACGAAGGGCAGGGGCTCGCCCCTCACGGGCGAGATTGACGTCACGCGCCAGCCCCCGCTCTGGCCGCCTCGAAAGGTCCTGAACATGGGGGTATGGAAGCGTGGAACCGGGCGCGGTTCAAGGCCTCTCTCCACCGTCATTTGCGGGGCGCCCGAAGCGCGAGCCCGGAAATCCATTTCTGCCAGCGGTCCGGTGGCGCCATTGATTCCAGGCTCGTGCTCTGCGCGCCCCGGAATAACGCGGGGCTGTGAACAGCGCGTATAATCCCGACAAACCTGACTTTTGCGCAGGCGGCACCTATATGCCTGATCTTGGCCCGGCTCATCTCGCTCGGGCAAGACTGGATCTCATGCGCTTCACGCCCCAATTCCTCGACGAGCTTCGTGCCCGGCTTTCGGTCTCCGAAGTCGTCGGCAAGCGCGTCAAGCTGAAGAAGGCGGGGCGGGAGTGGAAGGGGTTATCGCCGTTCCAGCAGGAGAAGACGCCGTCCTTCTACGTCAACGACCAGAAGGGCTTTTACCACGATTTCTCCTCCGGCAAGCACGGCGACATCATCAACTTCGTGATGGAGACCGACGGCGTGCCGTTCGCCGAGGCCGTCGAGCGGCTCGCCAATATGGCGGGACTGCCGCTGCCGGCGGTGACGCCGGATGCGGCCCGGCATGAGCAGCGGCGCAAATCGCTGCATGACGTCATGGATCTTGCAGCAAAATTCTTCGCCGAGACGCTGGCGTCGCGCTTAGGTGCCAAAGCGCGCGGCTATCTGGCCGATCGCGCCATCTCGCCGGCGACGCAATTGCAGTTCCGCCTCGGCTATGCGCCGCCCGACCGCTTCGCGCTGAAGGAGCATCTTGGCAAGCTTGGCGTGTCCGTTGACGACATGGTCGAGACCGGCCTGCTCGTCGCCGGCGACGACATTCCGGTGCCGTACGACCGCTTCCGCGACCGCGTGATGTTTCCGATCACGGATTTGCGCGGCCGCGTCATCGCCTTCGGCGGGCGCGCGCTGGAGAAGGACGTTCCGGCCAAATATCTGAACTCGCCGGAGACGCCGCTCTTCCACAAGGGCGACAATCTCTACAACCACCAGACCGCGCGCAAAGCCACCCATGACGGCGGCGCCCTGATCGTGGTCGAAGGCTATGTCGACGTCATCGCCATGGTCACCGCGGGCTTCGCAGGCACCGTCGCGCCGCTCGGCACTGCGCTCACCGAAAGCCAGCTCGCGCTGCTGTGGAAGATGGCGGACGAGCCGATCCTCTGCTTCGACGGCGACCGCGCCGGCCAGAAGGCGGCTTACCGCGCCGCGGACCTTGCCTTGCCGTTCCTCGCGCCGGGCAAGAGCCTGCGCTTTGCGCTGCTGCCGGAGGGGCAGGACCCCGACGATCTCGTTCGCTCGGGTGGCCGCGGCGCGATCGAGGACGTGATCGCGGCGGCGCGACCGCTCGCGGAGATGATCTGGTCGCGCGAGCTCGAAGGCGGCAATTTTGCCACGCCCGAGCGCCGCGCCGCTCTGGAGGCGCGCATCAAGGAGCTCTCCAACGGCATCCGCGACGAGGTGGTGCGGCGCTATTACCGCGACGACTTTGCCAATCGGCTCCAGCGCGCCTTTGCCCCCGAAGGCGGGCGCGGCGGCTTTGGCGGCCGGGGCAGTTTCCGCCAAGGTGGCGGCGGCCGGCCGTTCCAGCCCAGGGGTGGGGGAGGCGCGAATCGATTCGGTGGCCAGGGATTTGGTGGCGCCCGCCGCGGCCCGCCCGGTCCCGTCCCGCTGCCGTCCGGTCCATACCAGGCGGCGAGCCCTCAGCTGGCGGCAAGCCCGATCATGCGCGGCCAGCGCAGTGCCATCTCCCGCCGGGAGGCCCTGATCCTGCAATGCCTGATCAACCACCCCTGGCTGCTGCATGAGCACTTGGAGGAGGTGGCCGCCCTGGAGCTGGCCCATCCCGAAGCCCATAAACTCAGGGCCGGCATCATCGCCGCCTTCGCCAACGATCATCACCACTCACCGGACCCGGGCGAGCAGGCCGAGAAGATGCGGGGCGACCTCGAGAAGGGCGGATTTTCGCAAGTTCTTCAAAGGGTTGAGAACGGCATCACGACCGCGGCGGTGTGGGGCGCCCGGGAGGGCGCGGCGCGGGATGACGTTCTTGCCACCTGGCATCAGCTGGTTGCCTTGCATCGGCAATGGCATTCACTACTTAGAGAGCTGAAGGACGCTGAGCTGGCCCTGGGGGAGGACCCCAGCGAGGCCAATTTGGCGTGGCTGCGTGACGTCAAGGCTCGGATGGGCGAAGTCGACGGTACCGAGGCCCTGATCGAGGGTTTTGGCGAACTGTCGGGTCGGCTCCAGAAGAGCATGTAATGAAAGAATCATGCGGACGGCCGGGGTCGGAACCGCTAAAAGACTCGCCAAATCCTTGGTTTGGCGGCAGAAACAGGGTTAATCGAGGCTTAACGGTCTTGTAGCACTTTGGCCCGAAGGCGGCCGCAGGCAGAACAGACGCGTCAGGAATGAATCCGCGCAACCGCTGTTGGCACTACACCTGCATCCGCTGCGACAAAGAGGCTCACGAAGCGTTAGGCAAATCCGGCGAGAGAAAGTTGGGGGTGGCGAGAAGTTTGTGCGCCGCCCTTTCCGTGTCGAGAGCTGCCGAAGCGAGAGCGTCGAGCAACAGGTTCATGTGAATTCAGGCAGGCGGGGCGCGCCGTCTGCATTGAAGCGCGTTGAGGAGCAATGGATGGCCACCAAGGCAAAGACGCTGCAGGCGAAGGACAAGGAAAAGGACGACAAGGCAGCGGATGCGCCGGAGAAGGACTCCCAGGACGCGCCCTCGCCCTTGCTCGACCTGTCCGACGCCGCCGTGAAGAAGATGATCAAGCAGGCCAAGAAGCGCGGCTTCGTGACCTTTGATCAGCTCAACGAAGTCTTGCCGTCCGACCAGACCTCGCCCGAACAGATCGAGGACATCATGTCGATGCTCTCGGACATGGGCATCAACGTCACCGAAGCCGACGACACCGAAGGCGAGGAAGACAAGGACGAGGGCGAGGACGAGACCGACAACGAGCTCGTCGAGGTCACCCAGAAGGCCGTCACCGAGGTCAAGAAGAGCGAGCCGGGCGAGCGCACCGACGATCCGGTGCGCATGTATCTGCGCGAGATGGGCACGGTCGAGCTGCTGTCCCGCGAGGGCGAAATCGCCATTGCAAAGCGCATCGAGGCCGGCCGCGAGGCGATGATCGCGGGTCTGTGCGAAAGCCCGCTGACGTTCCAGGCCATCATCATCTGGCGGGACGAGCTCAACGAAGGCAAGATCTTCCTCCGCGACATCATCGATCTCGAAGCGACCTATGCCGGCCCTGACGCCAAGGGCGGCATGAACACCGCGATGATCGCCGGCCCGAACGGCGAAGCGCCGGCCGAGGGTGGCGAAGCCACCGCGTCCGCCGCTGCCCCCGCGCATGTCGCGCCGCCCGCCGCGCCGCCGTCGCCCACCCCGTTCCGCGCCGCGCCTGCGCCCGGTGGCACTGAAGCCGGCGAAGACAAGGATCCAGCCGAGTCCGCCGCCGAGTCCGACATGGACGACGACGAGTTCGAGAACCAGATGTCGCTCGCGGCAATCGAGGCCGAGCTCAAGCCGAAGGTGGTCGAGATCTTCGACAAGATCGCCGACAGCTATAAGAAGCTGCGCAAGCTTCAGGAGCAGGACATCCAGAACCAGCTCCAGAACGAGTCGCTCTCGCCGCACCAGGAGCGCAAGTACAAGAAGCTGAAGGACGAGATCATCGTCGAGGTGAAGTCGCTCCGCCTCAACCAAGCCCGTATCGACTCGCTGGTCGAGCAGCTCTACGACATCAACAAGCGCCTCGTCTCCTACGAGGGCCGCTTGATGCGTCTTGCCGACAGCCACGGCGTCGCGCGCGAGGACTTTTTGCGCAACTACACCGGCTCGGAGCTCGATCCGCGTTGGCTCAACCGCGTCTCGAAACTCTCGGCCAAGGGCTGGAAGAATTTCGTTCATCACGAGAAGGACCGCATCAAGGACCTTCGTCACGAAGTGCATCAGCTCGCCGCCCTGACCGGCCTCGAGATCGTCGAGTTCCGCAAGATCGTGCACTCCGTACAGAAGGGCGAGCGCGAGGCACGCCAGGCCAAGAAGGAGATGGTGGAAGCCAACCTCCGTCTGGTGATCTCGATCGCCAAAAAGTACACCAACCGCGGCCTGCAATTCCTCGACCTGATCCAGGAAGGCAACATCGGCCTGATGAAGGCGGTCGACAAGTTCGAGTATCGCCGCGGCTACAAGTTCTCGACCTACGCCACGTGGTGGATTCGGCAGGCGATCACCCGCTCGATCGCCGACCAGGCGCGCACCATCCGCATCCCCGTGCACATGATCGAGACGATCAACAAGATCGTGCGCACCTCGCGCCAGATGCTCAATGAGATCGGCCGCGAGCCGACTCCGGAAGAGCTCGCCGAGAAGCTCGGCATGCCGCTCGAAAAGGTCCGCAAGGTCCTCAAGATCGCCAAGGAGCCGCTGTCGCTGGAGACGCCGGTCGGTGACGAAGAGGATTCGCACCTCGGCGATTTCATCGAGGACAAGAACGCGATCCTCCCCATCGACGCCGCGATCCAGTCCAACCTGCGCGAGACCACGACGCGCGTGCTGGCATCTCTGACGCCGCGCGAAGAGCGTGTCCTGCGCATGCGCTTCGGCATCGGCATGAATACCGACCACACGTTGGAAGAAGTCGGCCAGCAGTTCAGCGTGACGCGCGAACGCATTCGCCAGATCGAAGCCAAGGCGCTGCGCAAGCTGAAGCATCCGTCAAGGTCGCGGAAGCTGCGCAGCTTCTTGGATAATTAATTCCGATCGTCAGGCCCCGGCCTGACCCGGGCATCCATCCGGACGAAACGGCAGGCGCAAGCCCGCCGTTTTTGTTCGTGCCTGTCTACCAGTAGCGTTCAGCCAAGAAGCTTCATCTGCTTTCTATCGGCTGCTTGTCTGCAATATGCGGCGCTGGTGAGCGCTGCCGATGTCTGCCTACTTCTTCTTCACCCCGACCCGCTCAATCCGCTTGATCTCGAGCGGCGGCCGACCGCTCTTTTCGGCGATCTCGCGGTCCTGCTCCATGATGAAGCCGCGGGCGGGCTCGTCGCCGTCGAGGCCGCCGAGCAGCTCGGTGGGCACGCGGCGGTTGGAGCGCTGGGTATCGTCCTCATAGACGACGTTGAAGAAGGCGAACTCGCCTTTGGGATTGGTTCCGGGTTTCTTGGCCATGGCGGCTTGTCGTCGATCAGGGCGCCGCAGTCAAATGACTTCGGCGGTTATCGACGTCGGCAATGCATTGAAGGCAAGGATGCCCGGCGCGGCTGCCGGATCAGATGTCGTTGCCTCGGAGTGACAGGCGTCGATGTGAACCCCAGTAGGCGGCGGGCCGCGAAGCCCGCCGTTTATCTTTGGCCGTCAGTTATCTTTGGTCTTCAGTGTCGCCCGGGGCTGGCGGGGGTGACAACCTAAAATAGAAGACTATCGAAGGCGCCGTGCGATGGCAAGGCAAATCGTGGCGGCGTTGATGTCGCAGCGGGCGGATCAGATATGCGTTGGCCGCGGCATGCCGACTTGATGCGCGTCGCAACAATAGTTTGGATCACCAAATCACTTTGTTCATTGTTCGGGCCGTCGCAATGCAGCGCAACTGAATCGAGGTCCACTATCGCGGTGCATGTCCCAAGGGCTGCGCCCTGCGCATCTGAGAATCCATGGAGCTGCGACGTTGTTGCGTCATGCATGATTCGGGCTTGCGGCCACCGGGCCGCTGCGCGCGACTCGTTAAACGCCGCCCGGAACGACGAGAGGAGAGTGTCGGACAATCGTCCATCTCGCGTCGCTTGGATACGATGTCGACGCGGATCAAGCTCGCGCGCCTTCACGGCGAGGCTTTGCTGCTTTGACGCCAATTCGGTTCCCGGGCATGATCGCGCGCTACTTTGCGCGCTCATTCTTCAGAGGATTTTCCGGCATGTTGAGACACGCTTTGGCCATCGCCTCCATCGTCTGTCTGGCCGGTGGGTCGGCGCAGGCCGCGCGCTGCGGCGGCGACTTCAACGCTTTCGTCGCCAGCATGGCCGCGGAGGCGCAAGCCGCCGGCGTTTCGGCGAGCGTGACCAATGCGGCGCTCAGTGGTGTGACCCAGGATGGCGCCGTGCTCGCCTTCGATCGGCGCCAGCGCCACACCTTCAATAAGAGCTTCGAACAGTACGTCTCGACCCGCGTCGGCCCCGGCCGCATCAATGGCGGGCGGGCGCTGCTCCAGCGCCATGCCGCGCTGCTCTCGCGGATCGAGCAGAAGTTCGGCGTGCCCCGCTACATCCTGGTCGCGATCTGGGGGCTGGAGAGCGATTTCGGCAAGGGCGATACCGGCAAGCTGCCGGTGATCCGCACGCTGGCAACCCTGGCGCATGACTGCCGCCGTACCGATCTGTTCCAGGGCGAACTGCTCGCCGCGCTCAAGATCGTGCAGCGCGGCGACCTGCCGCTGCGCGATCTCATCGGCGCCTATGCCGGCGAGATCGGCCAGACCCAGTTCCTGCCGTCGTCCTACATCAAATACGGCGTCGATTTCGACGGCGACGGCCATGTCGACCTCCGCCACAGCGTTCCCGACGTGCTCGCCTCGACTGCGAACCTGCTCCACACCAGCGGCTTCAAGATGGGCCAGCCTTACGGCGAAGGCACGCCGAATTTCGAAGCAATGCGCGAGTGGAACAGGGCGGTGGTCTATCGCAAGACGATCGGGTATTTCGCGGATCGGCTGATGGAGCAGTGAGGGGGCCATGGCTAACTAGGCTCGCAAATGACGGGGCGTCGCGCTGCTGTCGCGCCGCGCCCAGGCGCAAGCGCTGGAGCAGATCCATGAAACGGGCGTCGTTGCCGATCAGGATGCGAGGCTCGTTCCTCTCGATGCCTCTGATGATGCGCAGGGCGGCATCCTTCGGCGTGGTCTTCGCCGCGTTCTCCGGTCATGGCGGCGGCGCCGCGAATCGCAGTCATGGATCTCCTCGCCAAGTCCGGAAAGCGGGAACTATGATTTACATTTTTTCAGAATGGAACTGAACCACGACCGATTTGGGCCTTTAACATACGATACGAAGCAAGCATTGGGAGCCGCTCATGGGACAGGCACAGCCTTTTCGTGCAACAGCGCTGATCGTCGAAGACGACCACATGCAGCGGGAGATGCTTTGCGTTCTCCTCGAGGAAAGTGGGTACGACGTGATCCAGTGCGAGAGCGCGGAGGCGGCCGAACGCGTGCTGGAGAAGAATGCGGGCGCACTCTGCCTGATGCTGACTGACGTTCAGCTCGCTGGCCGCATGAACGGGGTCGAACTCGCTCATCTCGCCAAGGACCGTAATCCGAAGCTCGACGTCGTCGTCACCTCCGGGCGGCCTCTGATGCAGGCGCTGCCTGACGGTGCCAAGTTCTGGGCCAAGCCGTGGGCGCCGCTCGATGTGTTGCGCGAGGCCGAGATCGCGCAGCTGTCCTGAGGGCCGTTGCCGACCATCGCTTTTCCGACGCAAGGCGCGGTGATAACGTCCAATCATGACCTGGTCGTTCCTGCTCACCTCGCTCATCGTGGTCGCCTCGCCCGGCACCGGCGTGCTCTACACGCTGGCGGCGGCGCTCACCCGAGGCTCGCGCGCCAGCATCGCGGCGGCCTTGGGCTGCACGCTGGGGATTGTGCCGCACATGATGGCGGCGATGCTCGGCCTTGCCGCGGTGCTCCACACCAGCGCGCTCGCCTTCGCCGCGCTGAAATGGTGCGGCGTCGCCTATCTGCTCTACATGTCCTGGCAGGCGCTGCGCGAGCGAGGTGCGCTCGCGGTCGAGGGCAAGATCAAGGAGCGGTCGAGCGGCCGCGTCATCGTCACCGGCTTCCTGATCAACATCCTCAATCCCAAACTGTCGATCTTCTTCCTCGCCTTCCTGCCGCAGTTCATCGCGCTCGACGAGGCCCATGTGCTGGCGCGGATGCTGGAATTGAGCGGCGCCTTCATGGCGATGACCTTTGCGGTGTTCGTCGTCTATGGCCTCTGCGCTGCCTCGGTGCGCGAGCGCGTCATCTCCCGGCCCCGCGTCATGGCCTGGCTGCGCCGCAGCTTCGCCGCCGGCTTTGCCGCACTCGGCGCCAAGCTGGCGTTCGCGGAGCGGTAGTCTTTCTTTCTCCCAATAAAAAAGCGGGCCTTGCGCCCGCCACCCTTCAAACTCTCGATCTTGCCCGACGCCCGGGCGGAGCGAGGCTCCACCCGGGCAAAGAAAAAGAAGCCGCGTTACTTCTTCTTCGCCTTCTTGGCCTTCTTCGCCTTCTTCTTCGCCGCCTTCTTCGCTTTCTTAGCCATAGTATCCTCTTAGGGTTTAATGGTGGGAACGCGACACGAGGGATGCTCGGCGGAGGGCCAGCCTCGCAACATCCTCGACGACAAACTCAGCAGATTCGCGCTCCTCTGCCCCGCGTCGTCATATCTGTGTCATCGTGTTATCCACAGCTCAGATGCATTTTCAGGTGATTTTGCTGCGCGAATCCGCATCGCCGCGTCGGCGCACCGTCGCTTGCGACAGGCTTAACGATCGACAACAGCCAGGCGCCGTTCATGAATCCAAAACCAAAGGCGCGTTTTCAAGAGTCGCAGTGAGACTCCATTAAGCGCAACTCGCGCATTGTCGCCGGAAGAAAACGGGGATGGGTGATGGACGGACGGCTGCCAGGGACGGGGGGCGCGACGCTGCGCGTGCTGCACGCGCCATGCTGAACGTACCGACATTGTGGACGGTCTTCGTCGTCAACTTCCTGGCGCTCGGTGTGATCTGGGCCTACGTGACGCGCTCCTATCCGAAATTCGCAGCCGCGCGATTGTGGATGGCCTCGTCCTTCGTCGGCGCGGCCGGCGCCATGACGGCCCTGATCCGTCTGTTCGTCGCCTCGCCCCTGCCGCTTCTGCTCGGCGCAGCCGGCGTCATTGCCGCGAGCTGCCTCGCCGCCATGGGCATTCAGCGCTTCTATGACCGGCCGGTCTCGTGGCGTCTCATGACCGCAACGGGAGGCTTGAGCCTCACCGGCGTCGTGGTCTTTACGGTCGGCTTCGAGCACATGCAGCTGCGCATGCTCAGCTACACGCTCGGCCAAGCCTTGCCGTTGGCGCTGGCGCTGCGCCTCCTGCTGTCGCCGGAGGGGCGTGTCAGCCCCGGCGCGCGGCTGTCCGGCATCGTCATCCTCAGCATCATCGCGATCCTGTCCGCCCGTATGGTGGGCAATCTGCTTGGCCACGATCTCTCGGCGCGGGCCGGCGGCCAGACCCATGCCATCATGGTGCTGGGGCTGCTGTTCCTGTCGATGACGCTGAATTTCGGTTTCCTGCTGCTGGCAATGGACAGCTTGCGCAACGAGGTTGCCGACCTCGCGCTGCTCGACGATCTCACCGGCGTCGCCAACAGGCGGCATCTGCTGCAGCGCCTGACCGAGGAATGCGCGCGCTCGGAGCGCGGCGGCGCGCCGTTCTCGCTGCTGGTGATCGATCTCGACGGCTTCAAGACCATCAACGATACCCATGGCCATGCCGCGGGCGACGCCTGCCTGAAGCACTTCACGCTGATGGCGCAGACGCGCCTAAGGCCCGGCGACATGCTGGCTCGTACCGGCGGCGACGAGTTCTGCATCGTGCTGCCGTCGTCGTCGCTGCGCGAGGCTGCCGCGATCGCCCGCCGCGTGCTCGAGGTCTGCCGTCAGGACGCCGCGGCCTGCACCGGCCGCGACATTCCGATCGCGATCTCGATTGGGGTTGCGCAGTGGGACCGCGGCATCGGTCAATTCCCGGACCGCCTGATCGCGCGTGCCGACCACGCCCTCTACGCTGCCAAGAAGAACGGCAAGAACGATCTTGCCGTCTACGATCCGGCCCCGCCGCTCTCGCCCGAGCCGATCGGTCGAGGTGAGGCCGCGCACAACTTCGCGTAAGGGCGTGCTACATCAGGGGTCGCATTGGACCCGCATCACGATGTCCCGCCTGCTCGCGGCCGTTCTCGCCGCTCTGTATCTGACCATCCCCGCCGCCGCTGAGGATGCCGAGCTCGAAAAACTCGCGCGCGCCTCCGGCACGCCCGAGATTCCCGGCCTGAAGATCGTGTGGCTGGCACCATGGCGCGACGTCGACAGCGCAAACCGTTGGCGCAACATCATCGTGCACCAGACCGAGGGGCCGGCCGGTTCGGCGCGGGGCGGCGCGCTGGCGCAGGCGAAGAACCCGACCCGGCGCGGGGTCACGGTGTGGGTCGAGACCGACGGCACGGTCTATTGGGCGGCGGCGGAGAATTTGGTGCCGACCCATGGCGACGGCGCCAACCGCAACGACAACAAATACATCGACAACAGGTCGACCTATCGCCAGGTCGTGCGCGACAATTCGATCGGCGTCGAGTTCGCCGGAAATTATCCTGACGTCGCGGCCGGGCCGACCGAGGCGCAGGTCGCGGCCTGGAAGATCCTCGTTAAGGTGCTGCGCATGCGCTACGGCATCCCGGCCGATCGCGTCTACGCGCACAATTGGATCGACTACAAGGATGCCCGCTATTGCGAAGGCTGCTGGCTCGCGACGCTGGCGAGGGTTTGGGGGGAGTAGCAAGTGCGCTCCTCGCCCCGCTTGCGGAAGGTGAATGACCAGCGGCCGGGACGAGCTAAACCGCCGGCGACATCCAGCCGAAAAGCCGCTGGATCAATCCCGGCCGCCGCGGCACCACCGGCGGGCCGTCTGCGGCCAGCACGCGTTTGAAGAAATAATCCAGGAACACCACGTCGTTCGGTTCGGTGACGGTGAATTGCTCCTCGCCGAAGAACACGCTGTAGCTGTAGAAGAACGGGCCCATCAGCGGGATCGTCGCCGTGCCGGCATAATCCTTCGAGATCACGAATTCCGACGGCTCGAGCCCGTGCTCGCGCATCGCCTGCTCGACCAGCGGCAGCTTGCGCAGGAACTGGGCTTCGAAGCCGCCGACGGTGGATTGCAGGATGATCGACACGGTGCGTCCATTGGCTTGATTGTTGTCGCCCGGTCATTTTGGGTCGGTTGACCGGACGCGCGGGTTCAAGGCAAGCTCGGTTTCGACCCACGTTGGGTGAGGTTGATCACTCAATCCAGCATAGGCATCAGGCATGGGAATACTGACGTTCGAAGAACGCGCTGTGGAATATCAGTGGGCCAGCGACATTTCTTTCGACGGTGTCCGACTGGAAGTCCTTTCGAGCGGAGGGAATGTGATCTTCGAGGTCAGCGAGCCGGACGAAGGTCCGATCACGGGTCAACACTTTCGGCAAAGACGTCGCCGCAAACCTGTTAATGGCAGCGATAGAGGTTGCACAGCGTCCGCGATAGTCAACCCGCCGCTCAAAAGGGCAGGCCACTAACACCACATCCGGCGATCCCGCAGTACTGCGCTTCACCACCCAAACAAAAAAGCCGGCGTTGCCGCCGGCTTTTCGTCTCTTTCGATCCGCCAATCCTTTAGCGCGCAAGCCCGCTTAATGCGCAGCTTCCAGCGCAGCCTGTTCCTGTCTTGCGATCGTGCCCTTGACCGCGGACTGCACCTTCTCGAAGGCGCGGACCTCGATCTGGCGGACGCGCTCGCGCGACACGCCGAACTCGGCAGCAAGGTCTTCCAGCGTCATCGGCTCATCGGCGAGGCGGCGGGCCTCGAAGATGCGGCGTTCGCGCGGGTTGAGCACGCCCATGGCGCCGTTCAGCGCGTCACGGCGGTGATCATACTCCTCGTGCTCCGCCATCATGGCTTCCTGGTTGGGCGTATTGTCGACCAGCCAGTCCTGCCATTCGCCGGCTTCGCCGTCGTCGCGGATCGGCGCGTTGAGCGAGGCGTCGCCGCCGAGACGGCGGTTCATGTCGATCACGTCCTGATCCGTCACGCCCAGCCGCTTGGCAATGGTCGCGACCTGGTCGGGGCGGAGATCGCCTTCGTCCAGCGCGTTGATCTTGCTCTTCGCCTTGCGCAGGTTGAAGAACAGCTTCTTCTGGTTCGCGGTGGTGCCCATCTTCACGAGCGACCAGGAACGCAGGATGTACTCTTGAATCGACGCCTTGATCCACCACATCGCGTAGGTGGCGAGACGGAACCCCTTCTCGGGTTCGAATCGCTTCACCGCCTGCATCAGGCCGACATTGCCTTCCGAGACGACCTCGGAGATCGGCAGGCCGTAGCCGCGATAGCCCATGGCAATCTTGGCCACGAGGCGGAGATGGCTGGTGACGAGTTGGTGCGCCGCGTCGCGATCGTCATGCTCGCGCCAACGCTTGGCGAGCATGTATTCCTGCTGGGGTTCGAGCATCGGAAACTTGCGGATCTCGGCGAGGTAGCGAGAAAGGCCGGATTCTCCATTGAGGACCGGCAAAGCAGCGGTACGGGCCATAGTGCGCCCTCCAAAAGGTTCAGGCCCCCGATAGCGGCGGGCCAGGCAGACGACCGCTGTGTCAAAGCCGGTCGGGCTGCGATGTTCCGCGTTGGTCAATTTCAACGCAGGCGCAATATATCCTATCGGGGGTCGAAAAGGGAAGGATTGCTGACGTCACGTCCCCGTGTGGCAGCTATAACTTTTTGTAATGTAAAGGCTTTCTGAAAGGGGCTGCGTCATAGCGCCGCTTTGAGGCAGCTTCGAAGGAGAAGCAAATCCTCCGGCAGCGGCACCTCCCAGTGCAGTAATTCTCCGGTTCTTGGGTGCTCAAATACGAGCAGGTAAGCATGTAAGGCCTGTCGCCCCAGCGCCGTCAGGGCTGCCTGCGACCCAGGCCCGAGCTGGTTCGCCTTGGTCTTGAAATGCGGGCCATAGACCGCGTCGCCCAGCAGGGGGTGGCCGATATGGGCGAGGTGGACACGGATCTGGTGGGTGCGCCCGGTCTCGAGCTCGCAGGCGAGCAGGGCAGCGACGGGTTTGCCATCGCGGCCAGCAAAGCTCTCCAGAATTTGCCAATGTGTCACCGCCTCGCGGCCGCCTTGGCGAACCGCCATCTTCTCGCGCGCATGCGGATGGCGGTCGATCGGCGCGTCCACCGTGCCGCGATGCCGGTTCGGCACACCCCAAGCGAAGGCCATGTAGCCGCGCCGCATCTCGCCCGTGCGGCCGTGGTCGGCGAATTGCGTGGACAGCGAGGCATGGGCGAGGTCGTTCTTGGCGACCACCATCAGCCCTGTCGTGTCCTTGTCGAGCCGGTGCACGATGCCGGGCCTGCGCACCCCGCCGATGCCGGAGAGGGAGGCGCCGCAATGGGCGATCAGCGCGTTCACCAGCGTGCCGGTCTCGTGCCCGGCCGCGGGGTGCACGACGAGGCCCTTCGGCTTGTTGATGACGACGATGTCGTTGTCCTCGAACACGATGTCGAGGGCGATATCCTCGCCCTTCGGCTCCGCCGGCGCCGCCTCCGGCACGTCGATTGTGATCGTATCGCCGGGACTGACGTGATAAGCGGGGTCGCGGACCGCGGAGGCCTTCAGGTGTACTGCGCCCGCCAGGATCAGGGCTTTCAGCCTCGATCGCGACAGTTCGGTAAGGTGCGCCGCCAGCACGCGGTCGAGCCGGGCCGAGCCCTCGTCGCCGGCGACGACAACCTCCAACCTTTGCGCAGAGCCCGAGCTTTCCATGACGACCGAAACCGCTGTTCCCGAACCGACCCCCGAGCAGGCCGCGCTGTTCGCGCGGGTGCGGCGGATGATGCTGATCGCGGGGTTGACCACGGCGCTGGCGATCTGCGCCGTCCTGATCGCGGTGGGCTACCGTCTTTTCAAGTCGGAGGGAAGGGCGGTCGAGGTGGCCGGCGACGTCATCGCCACCCTGCCGAAGGGCGCCAGGATCGTCTCCACCGGCGTCGCGGGCGATCGCCTCGTGGTCACACTGGACATCGGCGGCGCCACCGAGCTCCGCACCTTCGATGCCCGCACCTTGAAACCGGCCGGAATGTTGAAATTCGCCAATGAGCCCTAAAACGGCTGCTGGGTCCTTGCGGCGGACAAATTTCGAGGTTATTGGCTAACCCTCACGCTCCCTTCGTCTAGCGGTTAGGACGCGGCCCTCTCAAGGCTGAAACAGGGGTTCGATTCCCCTAGGGAGCGCCATTTGCCTGCGAGCTGGGCACTCCAAAATTGGCCGTTTTACTGCTCGAAGCCGCAACGAGCGCTTGAGCAAGCTCTTGGCGTGGCTTGGCACCGCGCTCCCTTACGCCGTCGTGCCGTCGATCGAGCGGCGGATCACCCGCTGCACTTCCGCATTCGACAGAAACAGATCGTGGTTGACGATGCCCCAGCCTTCCTGGGACGCATCGATCACCCGCACACCGAGCCGCGAGATCGCAGCCTTCTCGGCGGCGCCGACCCTCGTCATTCCACCTGCGATTTGTCCCGACAGCGCCAATGCGCGATCGTTCGTCGCGGCAATCACGGTGATCTTGCCGGCGAGCGGGCCGATGCGCTGGATCGCCGACGAGAATACGTCCATGTCGATATCGGGCGCGGCAAACACGACCGAGCCGATCTTGCTCGCAACGGTGTCGCCGTAGCGGGCATAGAGCTGACGCAGGCTTTCGAGCGTCAGCATGGTTCCCATGCTGTGCGCAACGATGTGCACGCGACCGGCGCTTGGGGCCGACACCAGCGCAGAGAGCACGCGTTCGAAATCGTCGCGAGACCACATCGCGCTGTCGCGGTCATAGGCATAGTCGAACAATCCCGCCTTGGAGGGCCAGGAGAACACCATGGTCCGGCCGCGGAACTTGATCCCATCGGAGAGATGGGCACCGTCCAGCACCGCCGTCTCGAATGTCTGCTTGAAGCCGTGCACATAGATCAGCACGTCTCCTCCGCCAGCCTGCGCAACGAGATCGGCAACGTCGGCCGACACCGGCTCGACCCGATCCAGGCGCCAATCGCCAAGTCCAACAGAGGCGAGAGAAAGACGGCTTTCGTCCGGCGCCACCAGCTTCGCCCGCGCGACCGTCATGCTGGTCGCGCGCTCCGGCCCGAACCAGGGTTTGGTGCGACCGCCGCTCACGGGCTTGCGCGTGGTGGTGACAAGCAATGTGGGGTCGATCGAGAGGGACGAGGCGTCGAAGCGCGCGCCGGTCGCACCCAAGCCGGCGCATCCGCCGAGCGCGAGGGCACTCCCTGCCGACACAAATCCGCCGAGCAGAGCGCGGCGGGAAACGGCATGACGGGAGTCGCGTTGCAGGAGACGTCGGATGATCACAGGAACCTTTGGGAACTTTGCCCACCGTAACGCCGCCCCGGCTAGCTCCCTGAATGACAATGGAGGCGAGAAGACGGCGGAGCCGCTTCGCGATTGGTTGCATGATCATGGCGTCCGCGTCCGCTGCCGCAGGACGTGCGAGCGTCCGGTGAAGTTCTGGAACCGGCTGGCGTCGTTTCAATGATGACCCTCCGACACCCTTGCGGCATAGCAACCTAGCCCCGGTCGTAAAAATTGCCGCGCCGTCGCGCGGTATCGGCGGCGGCTCGGATGGGACCCACCGACGTCGGGCAAAACAGCTAAATTGGCGTCAAGCCTTCCTTGCAAAAATATTCCACTTTACCGAAATTCGGATTTGTCGTATGTGTCGCCCATTCCAGCCCTCCAAAGGGGCGGTCGTACGTCGTCACGAACGCGGGCTGGAGTTGCGGTGGACGCGGGCGGCGTTAAAGGCGGGCTTGTTGCGTGCAGGGCGAGATGAACCTCGTGAGCATGGCACGTCCCGCGAAGGCGGACGGCGCCCATGTCCGGCGAGGCCTTTTGGCGGAGCCGGATGGCTCGCGTGCGGCGAAACCGTGTGGTCCTGGCCGTCGTTGCTACGGTCAAGCTCTTGCGGATGCGGCATTGGCGTCAACCGGCGCGGTGTCCGTGACTTCTGCGAGGGCGAGGGAGGCCAGAACGAATTCGGCTCCCGGGAGAGCGCGGCATAGGCCGTCAAACCATCGCGCAGGGAAGGCCTGGTTTCGGCTGCCCTGTGTCTCCCCTGTGCATTGCGTGTGCATTCGTTCAGCGCAGGGGTCCTATGGGTGCCAGCCGGCGCCCGGTCTTCCCGGCGCCCTTTCTTTCGAGAGGGTGTTAAGAGGAGAGCACAGCTCGGGCACAACATGCCGCGGGGCTGCAAGCGCGCCTCCGTGATCTGCTGCCAAACGACCTTCCGGGGAAGCATGATGCGTCGGCCTCGGTGGAGGTGGTCGTTGCCCGCGGAATCTGCCTTGATGCGATATCAGCGCGGAGGAGTTTCGACATGAGCGGCTTGGTGATCTCTGGCGGTCGGGTAGTGGATCCCGCCAGCGGAATGGACGCCATCGGCGACGTTGCGGTGGTGGACGGCAAGATCGCCGCGGTCGGCGCCTCGCTCGGCAGCGCCGAGCGGGTGATCGACGCGACCGGCCTCGTGGTCGCGCCCGGCTTCATCGATCTGCACGCGCATGGCCAGTCGGTCCCGGCCGACCGCATGCAGGCCTTCGACGGCGTGACGACGACGCTCGATCTCGAGGCCGGCGTGCTGCCGGTCGCATCCTGGTATGAACGCCAGGCCAGGAAGGGGCGCGTGCTGAATTACGGCGCCGCCGCCAACTGGGCATTTGCGCGCATCGGCGCGATGACGGGCTCTAATGCGGAGAGTTCGCTGGAGGCTTTCGGCAATGCCATGCGCGACCGCCGCTGGATCGAGAACGTCGCGACCGATGCGGAGGTCGCCGGCATCCTCGATCGCCTTTCGCGCGGCCTCAACGAGGGCGGCATCGGCATCGGCATTTTGAACGCCTACGCGCCCGGCGCCGGGGTGCAGGAGTTGACCGCGGTCTGCCAGCTCGCGGCCGCCAAGGACGTGCCGACCTTCACCCACGTCGCCTTCATGTCGCGCATCGACCCTGAGAGCGCGGCGGAAGCCTATATCCGCCTGATCGGCTATGCCGGCGCCACCGGCGCGCACATGCACATCTGCCATTTCAATTCATCGAGCAAGACCGACATCGAGCGCTGCCGCGTGCTGGTCGAGAAGGCGCAGGCGCAGGGCCTGCCGATCACGGTCGAGGCCTATCCTTACGGCACGGGCTCGACCGTGCTCGCCGCCGCCTTCTTCAGCGATCCCGAGTTCGTCGAGCGCAACGGCACCGGCTATGATTCGGTGCAGCGGGTGACTGACGGCCATCGCTTTCGCGACCGCGAGGAGCTGCTCAAGGCGCAAACCGAAGAGCCGTCCTCGCTGGTGCTCTGGCACATTCTCGACACCGAGAACAATGCGCATCACCGCGACCTGCTCGACCTGTCGGTGCTGTATCCCGGCGGCGCGATCGCTTCCGACGCGATGCCGTGGACGCTGCCTGACGGCTCGACCTACACCGGCGATGCCTGGCCGCTGCCGGATGATGCCACCTCGCATCCACGCTCGGCCGGCTGCTTCACGAAATTCATCCGCGAATGGGTGCGTGAGCGCAAGACGGTGTCGCTGCTCGAAGGCGTGCGCAAATGCGCGCTGATCCCCGCGGAGATATTGTCGCAGAGCACGCCGGCGATGCGCGCCAAGGGCCGGCTCGACAGGGGCGCGGATGCCGACATCGTCGTGTTCGACTACGAGAAGCTCTCGGACCGCGCGACATTCACGGCGATGAACCGTCCCTCTGAAGGCGTGCGGCATCTGATCGTCAGCGGCGAGCCGCTGATTAGTGACGGCGTGCTGGACGTGGCGGCGCGGCCCGGCCGCCCCGTGCGCCGGCCCGTCATCGGGAGCTGATTCATGCCGGTCCCCATCCTCCTGGTGACGGGCTTTCTGGGGGCGGGCAAGACCACGGTCGTGAACCATCTGCTGGCGCATGCGGACGGGCGACGTATTGCCGCCGTGGTCAACGATTTCGGCGCGATCAACATCGATGCCGAGTTGATCGCCGGTGCGAGCGACGGCGTGGTTAGCCTCGCCAACGGCTGCATCTGCTGCTCGCTCGAAGGAGATCTCTTGCGCACGCTGTCGACGTTGCTGCGGCGTGATCCTAAGCCCGAATATATCGTCATCGAGACCAGCGGCGTCGCGGATCCCGTCGACATCGTGCGCAATCTGATGGATCCGGTGATCCTGCGCGAGGCGCCGCTAGAGACAGTGCTCTGCGTGATGGATGCGACGGCACCGACGGCCTCCCTGGAGGATGCGCTCCAGCGGTCGCAATTGCGCGTTGCTGATATCGTGGCGTTGACCAAGCTGGATCTGGCGGATGCCAGCGCAGGGCTGCGCATGCGCGAGGCCATCCGGGCACAGCGCGTCCCTGCCGCGGTCGTCGATGCGAACCATGGCGAGATTCCTGCCGCGCTGCTGTTTCCTGCGAATGTCGACCGCGCGCCCGCGCTGCGCGAGCCCGGGCCGAAACGTCCCGCCGAGGAGCGCTTCGAGACGCTGAGCTGGACCTCGGAGCAGCCCATCTCGCTGCCGCGTTTGCAGCAGGCCATCAGCCGCCTTGCGCCAAAGCTGGCGCGCGCCAAAGGTCTGTTCGAGACTATCGAGCAGCCCGGCCGCCTGATGGTGTTTCAATTCGCCTCCGGCCGCGCCACGCTGGTGCCGGGTGAAGCGCCGGCACCAGGCGTGCCGCGAGCACGCATCGTTTTCATCGCCGAGCTCGGGGTGCTCTCGAAGGCGGAGCTGGATGGAATCATGGAGGCGTGCGTTGCAGGCTGAAGCTGCAACTCGTACCAATCAGGCGAATTGCGCGATGCCGTTTCCGACGGACCAGTTCTCCTTGGGCGCATCGAGCACGTTCACGAACACGTCCGCGGGCCGGATGCCCGGGCTTTCGCCGAGCAGGTCCGCGATCCGGCGATACAGCGCCATCTTCTGCTCTGCGGTGCGCGAGGCGAACACCGTGATCTGGATCAGCACGGCGTCATCGCTGCGCTGGACGCCGTAGGCGTTGCCGCAGCGGAAATTCGCGGGCGCGAGCTCGCTGATAGTCATGAATTGGTCGCCCTCGGGCACGTTCAGCGTCTCGCGCATGGCGCCGTAGAGACCGTCGAGGATCGCCTGCCGATAGGCTTCCGGCTTGCCGGCGCGCATCGAGATGTGGAGCAGAGGCATCGGGATTGCCCTTTTGGTTTTCGGCGCGACCGCCTGCTAGCGGGCCGGCGCATAGACGATGCTGGCGATCAATTTGTTTTTGACGTAGTTGTCAAGAAATCACGTTCTTGACACCTTGTCAAATACCATCGGCCAAGTCAGGACCGGCAGTTAAAGAGGATCGCCATTGAGACCGCGCGAGTTCGACCACGACGACGTCCTGCGCATCGCGTTCGAGCAGTTCTGGCGCAAGGGTGTGCGCGGCACGTCGCTGTCGGACATCGCGCGTGATGCCGGCGTCCAGCGCGGCAGCCTCTACAATGCGTTCGGCAGCAAGGAGGCGCTGTTCTTGCAAGCCTATGAACGCTACGCAGGCGATTATCTCCTCGTCCTGCAAAAGGCGCTCGGCGCGGGCTCATTGCGCAAACGCCTCACCGCGTTCTTCGACTTGACCATCAGCAACTTCCGCTCCGGCTCTCCCCCGCGGGGATGTCCGACCACGCGTGGCTTGATGGAGCTCGGCGCGGCCAAAGGCGAAGGGCTGGATGAAGAGGCACGGCAGGCTTTTGCAAGCCTCGTCTCGCGCATCACTGCTCTGGTCCAGGATACGTTGTCAGCGGGCGCCGAACGTGGCGAGTTCAGCGGCAACCCCGCCGCCGCAGCCCTGCACATCGTTGCGGTGACGCGCGGTCTCGCCGTGCTCGAACGTGCATTCGGCGACGAGCCGCAATTGCGCAAGATCGCCGCCCACACAATCGACCTCGTGCTGGGTAAGAAGGGTGGCTAGGTGGATATGCGAGAAACGACGATCCCAGCGGTGGTCGCGCCGGGATCGTCTGGAGGTTTTATGGAAGGCGTCGAGCTCCGCCTCTCCATGGCGACGTTGATAGCGCAAGGCCGCGCCGGATGCGACTAGAAGCCGTCAAAATGTCAGCACAACGTCAGTGCAGCGTGGGACTGCCCACAAACCAACTTTTCACGGCCATCGTCCGATCATGTGCGAGTGAGCGGACGTGCCGGTCGGGCAGGATGAGACCTGCCACGCGGAAGATCGTTGCAAGCCCGCGCACCGGCGCCAGCGCCCAATCGGCTCCCTCCGGCAGCAGCCAGCACTCGAACTGCTCGCGCGCGACGCCGATGCGCTCCTGCTGGGCCGCGGCAATCGCCCGCAGGACTCCGTGCTCACTATCGGACATGCGCGGGCAGGTGGGGCAGTGCACTTCGATCGCCGTATGCGCCGTGCACGCAAAGATCTCGATGATGGATTCCAGCGAGGGCACGGCATCGCCGACGCGAAAATGGTCGTACACCTGCTTGATCTCGGCGGCCGTCGGGACGGCGCTTCCGCTGCGTGCTTTCGCCCGAAATCCCCAGATGAAGAGCCGCTCCGCCGCGCTCAGCGCGGGAAGGTTGAGAGACCCGGTATATGTCGATTGATGCATTGAGGCTCCGGCCTTCGGCTGTGCTCACGCCACGGCTGGCGTTGATCATCTGCGCCGATGCTTCTGCCAGAGCCCTCTGCAAGTCAACGTTCGCAGGGGCGATATCGAAGTCTTCTAGATTTGAGAAGCTTCAATCTCGGATGCAAGCCAGCTTTGCAGGCCCGCGAAGCCGGGCGGTGCACCTGCACTCGTCCCCACGCAATTTTGCGGAGACTTGGGAAAGCCAATGCTTAAAGCTTTGCTAAGGAGCGCAGGATAAAACTGACATATCTGCCCTTCCAATTCCTGCGAGCACCGATGATTTTCTCCCGCATCAGTTTCAAGCTGGTCCTGATTGTCGGCATCAGCCTCCTCGGCATGGTCGCGCTGGTGCCGCTCGCGCTATCCACCCTGCGCGCGCAGATGATCGCCGACCGTCAGGCCAAGACGCAGCACATGGTGGATGTCGGCTACGGCATCCTGGCGCATTACCAGAAGCTCGAGAGCGAAGGAAAACTCTCGCGCGAGCAGGCCCAGGCCGGGGCAATGGCCGAAATCAAGAGCCTGCGCTATGACAAGGTCGAGTATTTCTGGATCAATGACATGGCCCCCAAGATGGTCATGCACCCGATCAAGCCCGAGCTCGACGGCAAGGACCTCTCCGGGATGAAGGATCCCGCGGGCAACGCGCTGTTCATGGGCTTCGTAGACGTCGTCAACAAGCAGGGCGCGGGCTTCTACGGCTATCTCTGGCCGAAGCCCGGGTTCGACCAGCCGGTCGGGAAAATCTCCTATGTGAAGGGCTTTGCGCCCTGGGGCTGGATCATCGGTACCGGCATCTATCTCGATGATGTCGACGCCGTCTTCCGCCAGAATGCGATGACGTTCGGCTATTTATGCCTCGCCGTGCTGGTCCTGGTCCTCGGCGCCTCCTTCCTGATTGGGCGAAGCGTCACCCGGCCGCTGGCCAGGATCACCGGGCTGACCGAGCGGCTCGCCGCCGGCGATAGCGCGTTCGATGTGCCCTACACCGACCGCCGCGACGAGGTTGGCGGGCTCGCCAAGGCGCTCGCCATATTCAAGGACAATGCGTCGGCGGTCAGCCGGATGCATGACGAGCAGCAGGAGTTGAAGCAGAAGGCCGACGACGAGAAGCGCAGGGCGATGGCCGATCTTGCCGGCAAGTTCGAGGCAAGCGTTCAGGCTGTCGTGCGCGATGTCTTCAACGAGGCGCGCGCGATGCAGCAGGCCGCGCAGGGCATGGCGGAGACCGCGAACAAGGCGACCGACCGCGCGAGCTTCGTCGCCACCGCCTGCCAGCAGGCCTCGAGCAACGTGCAGACGGTGGCCTCGGCCGCCGGCGAGCTGTCGTCCTCGATCGCCGAAATCAGCCAGCGCGTCGCGCAGGCCGCCAGCGTGGCCGACAAGGCCGCCGCCGATGGTCAGCGCACCAACGACACCGTGCAGGGACTGGCCGCCGCCGCGCACAAGATCGGCGAGGTCATCGACCTCATCAATCAGATCGCCTCGCAGACCAATCTGCTCGCGCTCAACGCCACCATCGAGGCAGCGCGCGCCGGCGAAGCCGGCAAGGGCTTTGCGGTGGTCGCGAGCGAAGTGAAATCGCTGGCGAGCCAGACCGCCAAGGCGACCGACGAGATCGGGGCGCAGATCACCGCGATCCAGGCCGAGACCAACCAGGTGGTTGGCAACATCGAGAGCATTCGCAAAACCATCATGGAGGTCAACGAGATCTCCTCGTCGATCGCAGCGGCGGTCGAGGAGCAGGGCGCTGCGACCCAGGCGATCGCCCACAGCGTGCAGGAGGCGGCCGCCGGTACCGACCAGGTCTCGCAAAATATCTCCGGCGTCACCGATGCCACGGCGGCGACAGGCCAGGCCGCCGGTCTCGTGCTGCAATCGAGCGGCCGGCTGACGCAGAAGCTGCAATCGCTGGAGAACGAGGTCAGCGTCTTCGTTGCGGGCGTGCGGGCGGCCTGATCGTCGCCGATCCGTCTGCCGTGACGTGGACTATTGGCCTCGTCACGGCGCATGCGACTGGATCGAAATTCCGGCCTGCGGGAGCGGTCATTGCGACCGTCCTTCTCGCTCTTGACCGCTGCGGTTAAAGTGAAGAAGCAGGATCATCGAACCTGCCGACCCGCGCCGGGCCTCGCGGGCAAGGAGACCGTTGCATGTCGTTCAAGAAGCTCCTGATCGCCAACCGCGGCGAGATCGCCATCCGCATCGCGCGCGCCGCGGCCGAGGCCGGCATCATGACCGTTGCGATCCACCCCGCCGACGATGCGCTGTCGCTGCATGTGCGTGTTGCCGACGATGCGATCGAGATCGCCGGCCGTGGTGCGCGGGCCTATCTCGACATCGATGCGGTGGTGACGGCAGCGAAAGCGGCCGGTTGCGATGCCGTGCATCCCGGCTACGGCTTTCTCAGCGAGAACGCGGCATTCGCAAGAGCCTGCGCTGACGCGGGCGTCGCTTTCGTCGGGCCGAAGCCGGCAGCGCTCGAGCTGTTCGGCGACAAGGTTGCGGCACGGCAATTGGCGAAGCGCTGCGGTGTGCCGATCATCGCGGGCACCAGCGGGCCGTCCTCACTGGAGGAGATCACAGCCTTCTTCGCCTCGCTCGGCAGCAGCGCCGCGATTGTGATCAAGGCGATGGCCGGCGGTGGCGGTCGCGGCATGCGCGTCGTGGACAATGCCACCGATCTCGCGGAAGCCTATGCGCGCTGCCAGTCCGAAGCCAAGGCGGCGTTCGGCTTCGACGGTGTCTATGCCGAGCGGCTGATCCGGCAGGCCCGCCATATCGAGGTGCAGATCATCGGCGACCGCTTTGGCGCGATCTCTCACCTCTGGGAGCGCGAATGCACCATCCAGCGCCGGCACCAGAAGCTGATCGAGGTCGCGCCGAGTCCCTCGCTGAGCGATGGCTTGCGCGGCCGCATCATCGAGGCGGCAAAGCACCTCGCCGCGGCGGCCTCTTACGACAACCTCGGCACGTTCGAGTTCCTGGTCGATGGCAGCGCCGACGACAGCTTTGCCTTCATCGAGGCCAATCCGCGGCTCCAGGTCGAGCACACCGTGACGGAAGAGGTGCTCGGCCTCGACCTCGTCCGCGCTCAGCTCGCGGTCACCGCAGGTGCGACGCTCGCCTCGATCGGCTTTGCGCAAGTGGATATTCCGAAGCCGCGCGGCTATGCCATGCAGCTTCGCGTCAACATGGAGACGCTGGACGAAACGGGGGCGACGCACCCGACCGGCGGCGTGCTTGCCGTGTTCGAGCCGCCGTCAGGGCCCGGCGTTCGCGTCGATAGCTTTGGCTATGCCGGCTATAAGACCAGCGCGGCATTCGACTCGCTGCTGGCGAAGGTCATCGTGCATACGCCAGTCGATGCCTGGCACGACGTTGTCGCGAAGGCCTCGCGCGCCTTGCGCGAGTTCCGGATCGACGGCGTCGTCACCAACATCGCCTTCCTTCAGGCCGTGCTTGCGCATCCCGATTTCAGGATCAACCGCATCGCGACCGATTTCATCGACCGCAATATCGGCAAGCTCGTGGACGCATCCGACGGTGCTGCAAAGCCGCTGTACTTTGCCGCGAGCGAGCGAAGCAGCGCTCACGGCACCGAGGCGAACGTCGCGCAAGTCGTGCCCGAAGGGGCGGTGATGGTCGCGGCCCCCTTGCAGGGAACCATCGTCACCGTCCAAGTGAAGGAAGGCGAGATCGTCCGCCCCGGCCAGCAGCTCGCCGTGATCGAATCCATGAAGATGGAGCACCTCGTCATGGCCGAGCAGGGTGGCCGGGTCATGAAGCTCGCTGCCGCCGACGGCGTCACGCTGATGCATGGCGAGCCGATTCTTTTTCTGGAACCGCTCGACGTCGCGGCGGATAGCACGGCGGCGGAAGCCGACATCGATCTCGATCACATCCGTCCCGACCTCGCGGAGCTGATCGCCCGTCAGGCCAATACGCTCGACGAGAACCGCCCCGCCGCGGTCGAACGCCGCCGCAACACCAACCAGCGCACCGCGCGCGAGAACGTTGCCCAGCTCGTCGACGCCGGCTCGTTCATGGAGTATGGCAGCCTCGCGATTGCGGCCCAGCGCCGCCGGCGCAAGCTCGACGATCTCATCAAGAACACGCCGGCCGACGGCCTCGTCATGGGCATTGCCACCGTCAACGCCGAGAAGTTCGGCCCGCAAGGCGGGCGCTGCATCGTCGTGGCTTATGACTACACCGTGCTCGCGGGTACGCAGGGCCACATGAACCACAAGAAGATCGACCGCATGCTGACGCTGGCGGAGGATTGGCGCGTGCCGCTGGTGTTCTACGCCGAAGGCGGCGGGGGCCGGCCCGGCGACACCGACCGGCTCGGCATGACCGGCCTGGACGGGCCGTCCTTCGTGCAGTTCGCAAGGTTGTCCGGCCTCGTGCCCGTAGTCGGTGTCGTCTCCGGCTATTGCTTCGCCGGCAATGCTGCGATGCTCGGCTGCTGCGACGTCATCATCGCGACCAAGAGCGCCTCGATCGGCATGGGCGGCCCGGCAATGATCGAGGGCGGCGGGCTCGGCGTCTATCATCCGGCCGAGGTCGGGCCGGTCTCGTTCCAGGCGCCGAACGGAGTCATCGACATCCTCGTCGAAGACGAAGAGGAGGCAACGCGCGTTGCGCAGAAATACCTGTCCTATTTCCAGGGCGCGGTGTCGAATTGGGAGGCCGCCGACCAGCGCCTGCTCCGCCGCGCCATCCCCGAAAACCGTCTTCGCGTCTACGACATCCGCCGCGTGATCGAGCTCGTCGCGGACAAGGGCTCCGTGCTGGAGCTGCGCCGCGACTACGGCGTCGGCATGATCACCGCGCTGATCCGCATCGAGGGCAAGCCGTTCGGCCTGATTGCCAACAATCCGCGCCATCTCGGCGGCGCGATCGATGCCGATGCCGGCGACAAGGCCGCGCGTTTCCTCCAGCTCTGCGACGCTTTCGATCTGCCCATCGTCTCGCTCTGCGACACACCCGGCTTCATGGTCGGCCCGGAAGCGGAGAAGACCGCGATCGTGCGCCACGTCTCGCGCATGTTCGTGACCGGCGCCAGCCTCACCGTGCCTTTATTCGGCGTCGTGCTGCGCAAGGGCTACGGGCTCGGCGCGCAGTCGATGATCGGCGGCGGCTTCCACGCCTCGTTCTTCACCGCGGCTTGGCCGACCGGCGAGTTTGGCGGCATGGGGCTGGAGGGCTATGTCCGTCTCGGCTTCCGCAAGGAGATGGAGGCGATCGCCGATCCCGCAGAGCGCGAGACCTACTACCGCAACAAGGTCGCCGAGCTCTATGCCAACGGCAAGGCAGTTTCGATTGCCTCCGTGTTCGAGATCGACAACGTCATCGACCCCGCCGAGACGCGGCGCTGGATCATGGCGGGCCTGCGCTCAGTGCCGAAGCCGCCCGCGCGGACGGGCAAGAAGCGGCCGTGCATCGATACGTGGTGAGCGCGGTGCAGCAATTTTGACCGCGCCGCGTACGTTCCCGGTTCCCGATTGACATCCCCGCCCGCAGTGCCAGACTTTGCACAATAATACAGGGTGGAGACGTCCGCGATGGCCAGCCTTTCGGCCTCGAACCATGTCGCCCGTGTCTTGTCCGTCGCCAATCAGGTGGCCGACGTCGATGCCTCTTCGCGGATTGCCAATTCCTGGCGGCGCTGCCTGGTCAATCACAAGCTCGATCCCGCCCGCCGCGGGCCGCCGCAGACGCTGACCGAAGCCGAGATCCGTCACGTTGCCGAGCCGATGGAGGAGACGATCAGGCTCGCAACGCCCGAGCTCGACGATCTCGCCACGGTGCTGCGCGAGGCCGGCTATTGCGTCAATCTCGCGGACGCGAGCGCGACCATGCTGTTAAGCCGGTTGCCGGGCGAGGCCGACGCCGACATCTTCCTGCGCTGGAAGGTCTACACCGGCTCCAATTTTTCGGAGGCCTTCGAAGGCACCAACGGACTCGGCACCTGCCTTGCGGAGCAGAAACCGATCCTGGTGCATCGGGACGAGCATTTTCGCGAGCAGTGGAGCATCTTCTCCTGCGCGGTGACGCCCTTGTTCGACCAAGCGGGTCGCATTGCTGGCGCCGTCAACATCACGTCGTGTCGTGATGACCTCAGCCGCGCCGCGCATCAGCTTGCGCTCGCGGTGACGATGGCTGCGGCGCGGCGAATGGAGGACGCGATCTTCCGCGGTCATTTCCGCGACGCCTGGGTTGCGACCGTGCCTGGAGACGGCGGCCGCGGCCTGCTCGCCTATGACGATGATCGGCGCATCGTCGGCGCCTGCCGTTCGGCGCGTGCGCTGCTGGGCCTGACCGACGGCATGATCGCGTCCGGCATCGATCTATCACGCTATGTCAGGTTCGTTCGTCACGCAGCGCGCGGCGCGGACGAGATCGTCGAGCTGCGCCGGGCCGACGGCAGTCCGTTAGGCCGGGGCCGTGTCGCGCCGCCGTTGCGTGCGAGGGCGCGTCGGCCGGCCCCGCGCGGCGACGGCTCCGTCGATCGCTTCGTCGCGCTGCACCGGCTCGCCGGTGGCGACCCCGGACTGATCAGAAGCGTGAAACGGCTCAAGCGCGTCAGTGACCACAATCTGCCGGTGCTGCTGCATGGCGAGACCGGCGTCGGCAAGGACGTGTTCGCGCGCGCCATTCATGCGGCCAGCAACCGCGCGCGCAACAATTATGTCGCGCTGAACTGCGCGGCGATGCCGGAGAGCCTGATCGACGCCGAGCTGTTCGGCTACGAGGCCGGCGCCTTCACCGGCGCGCGGCGCGACGGCTCGAAAGGCCTGATCGTGCAGGCCGATGGCGGCACGCTGTTCCTGGACGAGATCGGCGACATGCCGATCGCGCTCCAGACCCGCTTGCTGCGCGTGCTGGAAAACCGCGAGGTCTGGCCGCTCGGCGCGCTCAAGCCTGTCGCCGTCGACATCCGCCTGATCAGCGCCACCCACCGCGATCTCGGCCGCATGGCCGAGGAGGGCGCCTTCCGCGCCGACCTCTATTTCCGCCTGCGCGGCATGGAGGTGCGATTGCCGGCGTTGCGTGAGCGCGCCGACCGCGACGACGTCATTCGGCAGATCGCACGCGAGGAGGCGCCGAACTGCCGAGTCTCGGATGAAGCCTGGTCGCAGCTCGTGGCCTATCCGTTCCCCGGCAACATGCGCCAACTCCGCCACGTGCTGCGGCTTGCCGGCTGCACCGCGGAGGACGGTGTCATCACCGATGCCGATCTCGATTTGCCGCGGTTCGGAAAGGCGGAGCCGGATCTCGAAGCGGCCGAGCGCGCCACGATCGTCGAGGCGCTGCGCAGGCAGGGTGGTCGCGTCACCGAGGCAGCACGCGCGCTGAAGCTCAGCCGCGCGACGCTCTATCGCAAGATCAAGCTGCTGAAGATCGAGACGACGCAGTAGTGTCGAGAAAACGAGCCGCTCCCGCGAGCGGGGCGAGAGAGCACACCGCCACTGCCGCCGTCACGAAAAATCCGTCCAGCTCAGATGCCGTGCATCGATGTCGCCAATCGTCACGCCCTCGCGGATCTCCTGCGGCCTGTGAAAATTACCGCGCAGATAGACCAGCGGCTTGGCGGCATCCGCATGCGACACGCCGCGCACCTCGCCGATGAAGATCGAATGCGTCTTCGTCTCGAACTCCTGCGCCAGCACGCAGTCGAAAGCCGCGACCGCGTCCGTCAGCACCGGCGTGCCGGTCTTGCCTCGCGTCCATTGTCCGAAAGCGAAGCGGTCGTCGCCGTTGACGCCTTTCTGGCCGCTGAAAGTCAGCGCCAGCAGGGCGTGATCCTCGTGCAGGAAGTTGATTGCAAATGCGCCTTCCTCGCGGATGCGCCCGTGTGCGCTGGCGCTACGGTTGACGCAGACGATCAGCGACGGCGGATTGTCAGAGAGCGAGCAGGCCGACGTCACGGTCAGTCCGGTGCGTTTGCCGTGCTGGGCGCCGACCGTCACCAGCGCAACCGCGCCGGCGCATTGGCGCATCGCCTGCTTGAAATCCTTGGCGTCGACCGTCACGCGGAAATCTCCGAGATTGGGTGGGTGCGGCACGATCGCGCCGCACCCATACCGGGTCAAGCCGCCTTGCGCGCCGAGCCGAGATGCGTCAGGCGCGGCATCACCTCGTTTTTCAGCAGCGACAGCGAATGATGCCAGGCTTCGGCCTTGTGCTTGTAGTCGAAGCCGAACACCAGGAGGACGCCGAAGCCGCCGACCTCGTCGTAGATCTTCTCGATCTTCTCGGCGACGGTCGCCGGCGAGCCGACGATCCAGTTCCGCTTGGCGCAATATTCGACGGTGACGTCGCTGTCGGGCACGTCAGGCGCGTGCTTGAGGTAGTCCTTGAAGCCGAAATGGCCGAGCAGCGGCAGGAAGTATTCGCTCATCATCCGGCCCATCATGTCGCCGGTCGAGAGCTTCCAGGCTTCCTCGTCGGTATCGGCAACGAACACTTCTCGCACCAGCCGCCAGTCCTGTCGGTTCGGTTTGCGTCCGGTCTTGGCGGCGCCGATCTCGACCGAATCCCAATGGCTCGAGACATAGGCCGGGTTGAGGTTGAGGCTCATCGGAATGAATCCGCGCTCGCCCGCCAGTTTTAGCGTGTCCGAATTCTTGGAAAGCCCGGCGACGCCGATCGGCGGATGCGGCGCCTGGAACGGCTTGATGTGAGGCTTGAGGAAGTCGAACATCGTGTCAGGCTTGGTCACCGTCCAGAACTTGCCCTTGTGGGTGAAGGGCGCCGGCTCGGTCCACAGCTTCAGGATGATCTCCAGCGCCTCGCGGGTCATGTCGCGGTTCTGCCCGCTCATGCCGTCGACGTTGAACATCGCCCAGTCGCTCGGCAGGCCGCTCGCCGCGACGCCGAAATTGAGACGGCCCTCGGAGAGATGATCGAGCATCGCGACGCGATTGGCGAGCTCGGCCGGGTGATGGTAGGGCAGCAGGAAGCCGCCCGGTCCGATGCGAAGATTCTTGGTCTGCATCAGCGCCTGTGCGATTAGAAGATCCGGCGTCGGGTTGGGTTCCCAGGGCGCGGTGTGGTGCTCGCCGACCCAGGCCTCCTGATAACCGAGCTCGTCGAGCCAGCGCAGGACCTGCAGGTCCCAGTCGTTCCCTTCCTTCAGGCCGCACTCCGGCGGATGCGAGGGCATCGTGAAATAGCCGATCTCCATGGGTTTCCTCATCTGATGTTGACGCGTCTTGTTGCGCGTTGACGGAGTTGAGTGGCGAAGCTTCAGCAAGCGGTGTGCCAGCGCGGCGGGGCTTCAAATCGATGAGAAAGGGCTGGTTTGCCCTCGCAATCGCCGGTATCTCGGCACAGACTTGCAACATGTCGTCTCATTGTCGCGAGACGACGTCTTAGCTGCAAGACGAGGACAGTTTCGAATGACCGAACCCGCCTACGCCGCGGTGGACTGGGGCACCAGCAGCTTTCGGCTCTGGCTGATCGATCGTGCCGGTCAGGTGCTGGCGGAACGCCGCAGCGGCGAGGGCATGCTGGCTGCGGCCAAGACCGGCTTCCCTGCCGTGCTGCAATCGCATCTTGCAGCCGTCGAAGCGCCGGATCATCTGCCGGTTCTCGTCTGCGGCATGGCCGGCGCCAAGACGGGCTGGGTCGAGACCGGCTATGTCGACACGCCGGCGCCACTTGCCGCCATCCTGAAGCAGGCTGCGCTCGTACCGGGCGAGCTGCGCGACATCCGCATCCTGCCGGGCATCGCGCAGCGCGATGCAAACACGCCGGACGTGATGCGCGGCGAGGAGACGCAATTGCTCGGCGCGCTCGGACTCGATGCCGCCGGCGAGGCGCTGGTCTGCATGCCCGGCACGCATTCGAAATGGGTCCGCGTGAAGGGTGGCATTGTCGAGCACTTCTCGACCTTCATGACCGGCGAGCTCTTCAGTGTCGTCTCGCGCGAGACGATCCTGTCGCTCGCGGTCGTCGGAGCCGATGACGCCGAGGACGTCGCAAGCTTCAAGGCGGCGGTGGTTGCTGCATTCAAGGCGCCGGCCTTCGCCGCCAATCTTCTGTTCACCGCGCGCTCGCGGCAGCTCCTGTTCGGCGGCACGCCGGCCGCGGCGCGCGAAACGGTATCGGGTACCCTCATTGGCGTTGAGCTCGCAGCGGGCCTTTCGGGCGCCGTCCCGAAAGCCGGCGTCACGCTGATTGCCTCCGGCCGGCTCGCGACGCTGTATCGGCTCGCCTTCGAGGCGTTAGCAGTCACCGTGCAGCCGATTGACGCCGATGAAGCCGTTCGCCGCGGTCTTTCGATGGCGGCCGCCGCGATCTGGATGAAATGAGAGGAATCTTGAAATGAGCGTTGCCTTTCCGCCGATGAAGCGTCCGCTGGTCGCGATCCTGCGCGGCGTCAAACCGGAGGAAACCGAGGCGATCGTCGGCGTGCTGATCGAGGCTGGCATGACCGCGATCGAGATCCCGCTGAACTCGCCAGATCCGTTCCGCTCGATCGGGACCGCCGCGAAGCTCGCGCCCGCCGGCGTGTTGATCGGCGCCGGCACTGTGCTGACGGCCGCAGACGTCGATCGTCTCAACGACGTCGGCGGCAAGCTGATGGTCTCGCCGAATGTCGATACCGGAGTGCTGGCGCGCGCGCATCAGCACGGCATGGTGACGATGCCCGGCGTGTTCTCGCCGACCGAAGCGCTTCTGGCGGCGCGCGCCGACGCATCGAGCCTGAAGTTCTTTCCGGCGAGCGTGCTCGGCGCGTCCGGCATCGCCGCGATCCGCGCCGTGCTGCCGGCCGGCGTGATGATCGCCGCTGTCGGCGGTGTCTCCGACCAGAATTTTGCCGAATACATCAAGGGCGGCGTGACGGCGTTCGGGCTCGGCTCAAGCCTCTACAAGCCCGGCATGACGGCGACGGACGTTGCCGCTCGCGCAAAGTTGACGATCGCGGCGTACGATCGGGCGATTGCGCAAGCCTGAGCCGCCAATAAACAAGCCGTGATGCCGTCACGGTCCTGCGTTATCCTATCTTGCTGCACCAGCGAGTTCAGGAGACCGACATGGCGATCAACAACATAGCCGATCTGTTCGTGGCGACGCTCGAACAGGCCGGCGTCAAGCGCATCTATGGCATCGTCGGCGATAGCCTGAACGGCCTCACCGAGGCGCTGCGCCGCCGCGGCACCATCGACTGGATCCATGTCCGGCACGAAGAGGTCGCGGCGTTTGCCGCCGCCGGCGAAGCCGAGATGACGGGAAGCCTTGCGGTGTGCGCCGGCTCCTGCGGCCCCGGCAATCTGCATCTGATCAACGGCCTGTTCGACGCGCATCGCAGTCGCGTTCCGGTGCTGGCAATCGCGGCGCAGATCCCCTCGGCCGAGATCGGCGGCGGCTATTTCCAGGAAACGCATCCGCAAAGCCTGTTCCGCGAATGCAGCCATTATTGCGAGCTGGTCTCCGACCCTAGCCAGCTTCCTTACGTGCTGGAGAATGCGATCCGTGCGGCGGTCGGCCTGCGCGGTGTCGCCGTCGTCGCCATGCCCGGCGATGTCGCTTTTCGCAGCCCGCCGAAGCGCGCGCAGTCGACGACGCGCGGGCTTACGCCGGCAGCGCCGAAGGTCGTGCCACAGACGGGTGAGTTGCAAGCGCTCGCGGATCTCTTGAACGGTGCCGAACGCATCACCTTGTTCTGCGGTCGTGGCTGCGCCGGCGCGCATGCGCCGCTGATGCAGTTTGCCGAAACGCTCAAGAGCCCGATCGTGCACGCGCTCGGTGGTAAGGAGCATGTCGAATACGACAATCCCTACGACGTCGGAATGACCGGCTTCATCGGCTTTTCCTCGGGCTACGCGGCCATGCACGCCTGCGACGCGCTGGTGATGCTCGGCACCGATTTCCCCTACAAGCAGTTCTTCCCGACCGACTGCCAGGTCGCGCAGATCGACATCCGCCCCGAAAATCTCGGCCGGCGCTGCAAGATCGATCTCGGCCTCGTCGGCGATGTCCGGCTGACCATCGAGGCGCTGCTGCCGCTCTTGAAGACCAAGACGCAGCGCAGGCATCTCGACGATGCCCTCGCGCACTACAAGAAGGCGCGCGAGGGTCTCGACCAGCTCGCCAGGGGGACGCCGGGAGCCAAGCCGATCCATCCGCAATATCTGGCAAAAGTCATCAGCGACCATGCGTCCGACGATGCCGTGTTCACCGCCGACGTCGGCACGCCCACGGTGTGGGCCGCGCGCTATCTCGACATGAACGGCCGCCGTCGGCTGATCGGCTCCTTCGTGCACGGCTCGATGGCCAATGCCATGCCGCAGGCGATCGGCGCGCAGGCTTCCCAACCCGGCCGCCAGGTGATCTCACTGTCGGGCGACGGCGGCTTCACCATGCTGATGGGCGATCTGATCACCCTGACGCAGATGAAGCTGCCGGTGAAGGTAGTCGTCTTCAACAACGGCGTGCTCGGCTTCGTCGCGCTGGAGATGAAGGCCGCGGGGTTCGTCGATACCAATGTCGATCTGGAGAACCCGGATTTCGCGGCGATGGCGCGCGCGATGGGTATCTTTGCCCAACGCGTCGAAGACCCCGGCGAGCTGCCCGGCGCGATGAAGGAGATGCTGGCTCATAACGGGCCGGCACTGCTCGACGTAGTCACCGCCAAGCAGGAGCTGTCGATGCCGCCGACCATCACGCCCGAGCAGCTCAAGGGCTTCAGCCTCTGGGTGCTGCGCGCCGTGATGAACGGTCGTGGCGACGAGGTGCTGGACCTTGCGAAGACGAATCTGCTGCCGCGTTAACTGCGCTTGGCTGACGGCACCGGTAGCCGCTCGTGGCGGTGCTGGAAGCGCTGCCAGTGCAGCACGGTGCCGATCAGCAGCGCCGGCACGAAGCCGAGCACGATCAGCAAATGCGGCAGCGCCTTCGGCGAGATGAAGGCAATGGCAACGTCCGAAATCAGCCAGAGCGCCGCGAACATCACCGCGAAATCCGTCCGTGGGCAGCGCAGATAATAGAACACGGCAGTGATGACGATGGCAGGCCCGATCGCAATGGCGATCATCACCGCCGTCAGCTCCTTCGGCGTCAGCGCGTCGAGCACCATCGATGCCAGCAGCCAGAGTGCGGCGAACATGGCGACGATGTCGAGCGGATGCCGCAACCCAATACCTCTCGCGGGAACGCGCTATCGTTGTGTCCTGCGCCCCGCCCGTCAAGTGAAATACGCCTATTCCTCGTCACTTCCGGGCGTTGGCCGCAACATGAAATGACCGAAGGCCGTGGCGATCGGCTTGTCCGGATCGTCCTGCCAGGCCCGCGCCTCGAAGGCGACGATGCGCCGCCCCTGCTTCACAATTGATACGTCGGCGAAGGTGTCGAGCGCCCGGCCGGAGCGCAGATAGTTGACGGTGAGGCCGATCGGTTTGGGTGGCGCCGCAGTGCCGAGCTCGCGCGCCACGCCGACGATCGCGGTGGTTTCGAGAAAAGCGCCGGTCATGCCGCCATGGATCGCGGGCAGGATCGGATTGCCGATGATCTTCGGCGAGAACGGCATCGTCAGCGTGGCGTCTCCGTTGACGCGAATGCCGAGGCAGCGCGCGAACGGGCTATTCGCGAACGGGCCATCCGGATCCTCGGGCGCCTCCAGCGTCGGAATGCTGCGCGAATCCATTCTCCGGTCCGCGAGCATGTTGGTGCGGTTGGCGCCGATCATGAAGCAGGCGGTCGCGGTCGCGACCGGATCGTCTTCGGACTCCTGATAGGCGGTGGAGCGGACGAAGGCGATCGAGCGTGTGGTGCGGTAGCAGACGGAATGCGCCTTGATATCGAGGCCCGGCGTTGCCGGCTTCTGATAGTCGATCCGCAGGTCGAGCGTTGCGATCGCGCGCGTGCCGTCGAGCGCGAGCTGCACCGCCATGCCGCAGCTCTCGTCCAGCATCGCGGTGACGACACCGCCATGCAGAACGCCGGTCTCGGTGTCGCCGACGAAGACGGGACGGTAAGGCAGGCTGGACCAGGCCTCACCGGGCGCGAAGCGGTCGAGCTGGAGCCCGCTGATATGGCCGTAATCGGAGCGCCGGCCCTTGATGGCCTCGGCGAGTTCCTCGAAGGGAAGCGTGGTCGATGAGCAAGACATAGCGACGTTCTAGACCAGTGCCGCGCATTGCGCAAAACCCCGCATGTAACCTTCGCACGGTCCTGCAAGGCCGGTTTGGTCTCGACAGAGGCGGCCGAAGCGACGATGGTGGGTGCTTCGTTCGTTCGACCTATCCGCAAGGAGCGCCCATGACCGACCCCGAAACACCCTCGACCGCCCAGGGGCCCGTCACCATTTCGACCTCCAGCTCGGAGCGGGCGCCGATCATCTATTTCGACGGCGCCTCATGCTTCGGCCATCATAACGGCGCGATCCAGATCGAGCTTGCCGCGAATCTCCTGATGCCGGTCGGCGCCGCAGTCAGGGTCGACGTGGTCCAGACCGCGCACCTGCGTTGCAGCGTGGCCGCGGCGCTTGCCCTGCGCGAGGCGCTCGACAAGGCGCTGACGATGTACAAGCAGGGCCAGCAGCAGCCGACGGAGGAGATTCCGGCAGTGAAGAATTGATGGCAGTCGCGCCATTGCAGGGCCTTCATGGTTCGAGACGCGCCGTAAGGCGGCGCTCCTCACCATGAGGGTCAAAATGAGGGTCAAAGATCGCGCTGCGAGGATGACCTCATCTTGAGGGCCCGCCAACGGCAGGCGTCTCGAAGGATGGGCCGCGAGGAATCCGTCGCCAGCTTCCTTGCGGCGGCACTCAGCCCACATGCACCTTCGGCTTCTTGCCGCCGTTCCACTTGCCGTCGAGCGCGCGCTCGATCTGGGCGGCGAGTTGCAGCAAGAGCCCGTCATTGGCCTGCTTGGCGATCGCCTGGATGCCGAGCGGCAGGCCGTGCTCGTGGGTCGCCATTGGCAGCGAGATCGCCGGGATGCCGCAGAGATTGGCGAGCGGCGTGAAGGCGAAATTGCGCCAGAGATTGCCGAACCAGTCGAGCACGTCGGGATTGTCGGAGATCGTGAGATATTCCTTTGTGCCGACCTTCGGCGTCGGCAGCGCGGTGACCGGCGTCAGGATCACGTCCCACTGCTCGAAGAAAGCGCCGAAGCCGCGGGAGGCCGTGTTGAATACGCCTTGCATCTTCGCGCGCTCGGCGAAGCTCGTGTGTCGGCCGGCTTCCCAGATGCGGATGTTCATGGGTTCGATCAGATCTTCCGGCGGCTTCTCCAGCCCGCGCGCGGCGAGCATGTTGGAGATCACCACCGCAAAGTTCGAGATGTAGCAGGTGGTCTGCGCCGCGAACGCAGCGCGGAAATCGAGCTCGGGCAGCGCATAGTCGACGTGATGGCCGAGCCCTTCGAGGAAGCGGCCGGTCTTCTCCAGCTCGGTGGCGATGTGCGACGTTGCGGTGTAATCGCCCCAGGTGTGCGATAGCGCGATCCGGAGCTTGCCGGGATCGCGCTTGATCATCTCGGAATAAGGCTGCGCCGTGGTCCAGAACGGCATGAACTCGCCGGGGGCAGGTCCCCTTGCATGATCGACAAAGGTGGCAGTGTCGCGCACACTGCGCGACTGGCAGCCCTGGATCGAGACGAGGCCGGTGAGATCGGACATGTGCGGTGCGAGCGAGAACACGCCACGCGATACTTTGAGCCCGATATTGCCGTTGACGCCCGCGGGAATGCGGATCGAGCCGCCGCCGTCGGTTGCATGCGCGATCGGCACCACGCCGGCCGCGACCATCGCGGCGCTGCCGGCCGACGAGCCGCAAGTGGTGTAGTCGGTATTCCAGGGATTGCGCGTGACATAGACGGCGGGATTGTCGGCCGAGCTGCAGACGCCGAATTCCGGCGTCGTGGTACGTCCGATCAGGTTGAGGCCAGCCTGGCGGAATTTGCCGGTCAGGAAGGTATCGGCGTCCGCGCGATTGCCGCGCATCAGGAGCGAACCCATCTCCTGGAGGCGGCCCTTCATGGTCGGTCCCAGATCCTTCATCAGGAAAGGCAGGCCGGCGAACGGGCCGGAGAGGTTGGCGCCGTCCTTGGCGGGATCGGCGATCACGTCCTCGAACAGCTCGACCACGCCCGACAGCGCCGGATTGACCTTGGCGACGCCCGCCGCGGCCTGCCGCGCCAGTTCCTTCGCCGTCAGCTCGCCGTTGCGGACGCGCGCGGCCAGCGCCACGCCGTCGTGCTGCGCCCATTCATTCCAGCTCATCGGCAAAGTCATGTCGGCAAAATCCTCTTGATGCGGCGCTACCTTTCCTTTCGCAAGGATCTTCGTGAATCAACTGAGCCGGCGCGGGGGGCAGGGTTGCATGGGGCGGAGAGGTGGAGGCGCAGAGCTGCCGATCGTCTCAATCCGACAGTCGCGCGATCACTGCAACCGGCCCGCCGCCCGGCGGTCCCTGATGCTCGGCCCCGCCGGAGATGTAGATGGCGCCGGTGCCGGCAAGTCCCGCAATCAGGCCGCCGACCGCAGCGCGGGCGTGGCGGGTGGCGCTGATGTCGGTGTCTTCCAGCATGGTGTGGCGAAAGCCGCGCACGCTGCCGCTCGGTGAAGCCTCCGCCTTGGCGAAGATATTGACCAGTTCGCGACCCGTCTTTGCCTGCGGCGCCACGCCGAGCCCGACGCTGTTCAGCGCCGATACCACCGCCGGGGCATCGATCGCGTCGGTCATCACGGCATGCCCGATCTCGAACGCGCTTGCTGAAGACAAGGAGTTGCCGAGCACGATGACGACGTTGTGCATCAACTCGATTCCGGCCGAAGTGGAGGCAACGGACGAGAACAGATCATCGCGCCGCAGCACGTCCTCGTCGCCGACGTCAGGCGCTATCTCGCCGAGCGCGACTGCGACGCCGAGCGCGGAGGCGCCGCGCGAATAGGCCATCGAGCCATAGGCGCTGGTCGTCGCCGTCTTGCTGCCGCGAGCGTTGGCCGCTTCGACGCGATCGCTGGTGAGCAGTGGACACTTGATCTGCACGAAATGAACGTCGGCAGAGTCAGTGATGCCGGCATCCGCCATTGCCGCCTTCACGGCTTTCGCCGTCTCGGTGATCTGTGCCGAGTGGCCGAACTCCTCGGGGAGGAAATCACGGGTGTGTGCCATGCCGATGCTCAGGCGCTTGCCGGACATGCCCGCCGGCCGCCCCTCGACGTCGCGCCGCGTAAACACCGTGATATGCGGGCTGAGCACGCCTTCGGTGCCGCCCGACATCACGAAGGCGATGCGCTGCTCGACCTCCTCTGGAGACAGGCCGAGCCGCGGCGCAAGCGCCGCGCACAACGCGGCCACAGCATATTCCCGCGTGAAATCGTTGACTCCGCCATTGCCCTCGGTCTTGCCGAGGATTGCGAGGATTTCGCTTGGATCGATCGCGCCTGAGCTGATCATACTGATGAGGCCGGACACGTCGCCGGGGCCCTTGGTGGCGATCCTGATGGCGTCGACCGATGTCGTCTGCATTGCACTTCTCTTTGGGGGTTCGGTGGTCCGGCAGACAAAACAGTCGTCCAAGCTTGGCGCCTGTCAATCCCCGTCGTCGTCCTGGCGAAAGCCAGGACCCATTACCCCAGGGAGCAATTTGGCGAAGATTCGTCGTTCGGTATTGCTTCCGGCCGTGATCGACAGACTAGCGGTGAGTCCTGGTCTCTGCCAGGACGACAGCGGAATTTGTGCGCCGTCTTCGCCATCTCCACGAATGTGGCGAGATCGCATCGGTTCAATAAAAAATCCTCTGTCGACGGCCGTCCGCTGCACCTTGATGAATCAACCCCGGTTGGTTCATAAGCGGCGTCCCGTGGCCGGTGGTTCGCCGCCGTTGCTAGGATAGAGGAATTCTCGCGTGGCAAATATCAACCAGAAAATTGCGCAGGAGCTTGGGGTTCGTGCCGAGCAGGTCGAGTCAGCGGTGACGCTGCTCGACGGCGGCGCCACGGTTCCCTTCATCGCCCGCTACCGCAAGGAAGCGACCGGTGCGCTCGACGACGCGCAATTGCGCACCCTGGAGGAGCGCCTGGTTTACCTGCGTGAACTTGAAGACCGCCGCAAGGCCATCCTCGAATCGGTCCGCGAGCAGGGCAAGCTCGACGCGGCTCTCGAAGCCAGCATTCTTGCCGCCGACAGCAAGGCGCGCCTCGAAGACATCTATCTGCCGTTCAAGCCGAAGCGCCGCACCAAGGCCGAGATCGCCAAGGAAGCCGGCCTCGAGCCGCTCGCCAATCAGCTGATGGCAGAGCCTGGCAATGATCCCAAGGCCGTGGCCGAAGCCTTTGTCGACGCCGAGAAGGGCGTTGCCGATGCCGCTGCCGCGCTCGACGGCGCCCGCGCCATCCTGGTCGAACGTTTCGACGAGGACGCCGATCTGATCGGCGCTCTGCGCGAGGAGATGTGGACCAATGCGCGCATGGTCTCCAAGGTGCGCAACGGCAAGAAGACCGAGGGCGAGAAGTTCGCCGATTATTTCGATTTCTCCGAGCCGCTGACGAAGCTGCCGTCGCACCGCATCCTGGCGATGTTCCGCGGCGAGAAGGAAGAGATCCTCGACCTCCAGATCCAGGCCGAGGCCGAGGCGCCGCCGCCGGGCGTGCCGAGCGCCTATGAGCTGAAGATCATGAAGCGGTTCGGCATCGCCGACCTGAAGCGCCCCGGCGACCGCTGGCTGATCGACACCGTGCGCTGGGCTTGGCGCACCAAGATCCAGGTGCATCTCAACATCGATCTGCGCATGCGGTTGTGGAATTCGGCCGAGACCGAGGCCGTCCGGGTGTTCGCCTCGAACCTGCGCGACCTCCTGCTCGCCGCGCCCGCCGGCACCCGCGTCACCATGGGGCTCGATCCCGGCTACCGCACCGGCGTCAAGGTCGCGGTGGTCGATGCGACCGGCAAGGTGGTCGACACCACCGCAATCTACCCGCACGAGCCGCAGCGGCAATGGAACGAGTCGCTGGCGACCCTCGGCAGGCTCGCGCTGAAGCATCGCGTCGAGCTGATCGCGATCGGCAACGGCACCGCCTCGCGCGAGACCGACAAGCTCGCGGCAGACCTCGTCAAAGGCCTGCCCGAACTGAAGATGACCAAGATCGTCGTGTCCGAAGCGGGCGCGTCGGTCTATTCGGCCTCGGCTTTCGCCTCGGAGGAATTGCCTGATCTCGACGTCACCTTACGCGGTGCGGTCTCGATCGCGCGGCGGCTCCAGGACCCGCTCGCCGAGCTTGTCAAGATCGAGCCCAAGGCGATCGGCGTTGGCCAGTACCAGCACGACCTCGGCCAGGCCAAGCTCGCCAAATCGCTCGATGCCGTGGTCGAAGATTGCGTGAACGCCGTCGGCGTCGATGTCAACACTGCGTCCGCACCGCTACTGGCCCGCGTGTCGGGCGTCGGCACAGGTCTTGCGCAGAGCATCGTGGCGCACCGTGACGTCAACGGCCCGTTCAAATCGCGCAAGGCGCTCAAGGACGTGCCGCGGCTCGGGCCGAAGGCATTCGAGCAGTGTGCGGGCTTCCTGCGCATCGTCGGCGGCGAGGATCCGCTCGACGCCTCTGGCGTGCATCCGGAAGCCTATCCGGTGGTGCGCCGGATTCTCGCGGCGACCAAGAGCGACATCAAGGCGCTGATCGGCAGCAGCGAGATCGTGCGCACGCTGAAGCCGAAGGATTTCGTCGACGAGACCTTCGGTCTGCCGACCGTCACCGACATTCTGCGCGAGCTCGAAAAGCCCGGTCGCGACCCGCGCCCGGCGTTCAAGGCCGCGGTGTTCAAGGAAGGCGTCGAGGAGATCAAGGATCTCAAGAAGGGCATGATCCTCGAGGGCACAGTGACCAACGTCGCCGCCTTCGGGGCCTTCGTCGACATCGGCGTGCACCAGGATGGCCTCGTGCACATCTCGGCGATGTCCAAGACCTACATCAAGGATCCGCGCGAGGTGGTGAAGCCCGGCGACATCGTCAAGGTGAAGGTGCTGGACTTCGAGGTCGCCCGCAAGCGCATCTCGCTGACGCTGCGGCTGGATGACGAGATCGGCGCCAAGAAGGACGCGCCCGGCATGCAGCGCGACAACAATTCGCGCAACAGCGCGCGCATGACCTCGTCGGCGCCGCGCAAGCAGGAATCCTCCGGCGGCGGCGCGCTTGCGGAGGCGTTGCGACGTGCAGCCGAGAAGAACGGCGGCAAGCGGGTGTGAGTCTCTCCTCGCCCATCGGGGAGAGGCGATCTGCTCCGCGGATAGCGAGTTCTATCGCGTCGTCATTGCGAGCGTAGCGAAGCAATCCAGACTGCCTCCACTGGACAGTCTGGATTTGCTTCGTCGCAAGAGCTGCTTGCAACTGACGAGGAGAGAGCGGTGGCCCGCCTCCCTAACACGCGCGTCAGAATCTGGCGCATTTGTAAGTTGAAGGAGACGGCGCGTTCTCCTCTTCTGAACCTTCGAGTGCGGCTGTGTGACCACCGCACTGTAGGGAGGATTTTCCGATGAAACACAGGCTTCTCACAGGCCTCGCCGCAGCGGCAGTTGCCGCGACGCTGGCGGTCGCGTCGCCCGTTCTTGCCCGCGCCGGCGGTGGCGGACATGGCGGGTTTGGCGGCGGTGGCCACTTCGGGGGTGGCGGCATGCATGTCGGTGGTGGCGGCATGGGTGGCGGGGGCATGCGAGTGGGCGGCATGGGCGGCGCTCATTTCGGTGGCGCGCGCTTCGCCGGTTCGCCAATGGCCGCCCGCGCCGCCATCGGGCCGCGCTTTGCCGCTGCTCCGCTCGCGACCCGTGCCGCCTTTGGACCGCGGTTTGCCGGCACGGGCTGGCACGGCAGGCCTTTCATCGGCCGGCATGCGTTCTTCCATCATCATCATCGCTTCCACCGGTTCGCCTTCTTTGGCGCGCCCTTCATCTACGCCAGCTATTACGACGACGGCTGCTGGCGCAGGAGCTGGACGCCCTATGGCTGGCGATGGGTCAATGTGTGCGGAGACTATTGGTACTAGCATCGCCGGACCGCACCATTGTCGCGGTCGCCACCGGGCAGTTCCGCTCAGCCCCGGAACGGGATAGTCTGGTGGCGATCGTCGCGCGGAGTTCGTCATGACCGGAGGTCACCGCCGCATCCTGGTCGTCGAGGACGATCCGGAGACTGCAGGCCAGCTCGTCGAGGAACTGACGACCTCCGGTTACGAGGTCGATCTTGCCGGCACGGGCCGCGAAGCGCTTCACCAGGGCGGCGCGCGCGACTATGCCGTGATCACTATCGACCGCATGCTGCCCGATATCGACGGCATCACCGTGATGCGCCAATTGCGCGACGACGGCATCGCTGCGCCGTTCCTGATCATTTCCGCGCTTGGCGAGGTGGATGATCGCGTGCGCGGCCTGCGCGCCGGCGGCGACGATTATCTCGTCAAGCCGTTCTCGTTCGTCGAGCTACTCGCACGGCTGGAGGCGCTTGGCCGCCGCAGCGAGACCATCGCCAAGGAGACGCTGCTGCGGGTCGGCGATCTCGCCGTCGACCTGATCGCACGCAGCGCCAGTCGCCGCGGCCGCAAGATCCCGCTGCTGCCGCGCGAATTCCAGCTGCTTGAATATCTCGTTCGTAACGAGGGCCGCGTCGTCTCCCGCGCAATGCTGCTCCAGCACGTCTGGGACCTGCATTTCGATCCCTCCACCAACATCATCGACGTCTATGTCGGGCGCGTTCGCCGCAAGGTCGACGATGCCCAAGCCTATCCGCTGATCCACACCATCCGCGGCATCGGATATTGCCTCCGTGCTCCTGGCTAAGACGCTCCGCTCCTCGACCTTCCGCCTCGCGCTGATCGCGATCGCGGCGTTCGGGCTGATCGTCGCGGCGATCATGGCTTACGTCTATTTCGGCACGCTCGCCTATGTGCAGAGCCGGCTCGGCGAGGCCGGCGATCACGATGCCTTCGCGCGCATGATCGAGCTCGCGATCGCTGCGGTCGCCGTGCTGCTTCTGGTGCTCGCCGGGCTCGCGGCCGTGCTGGTGACGCGGCGCACGGTCGGGCGGATCGAGCAAATCAACGCCACCAGCCGCGCCATCATGCTCGCCGGCCTCGACCAGCGCATTCCCCTGCGCGGCAGCAACGACGAATGGGACCGCGTCGCGGAAAACCTCAACCAAATGCTCGACCGCATCGAGACGCTGATGGGGGAGGTCAAACAGGTCAGCGACAACGTCGCCCACGATCTGCGCACCCCGCTGACGCGCATGCGCGGACGGCTGGAAAAGGCCTATCACACCCCGCGCAACAGCGAGGCGGATGCGGCGCTGATCGGCGACACCATCGCCGATCTCGACGCCGTGCTCGGCATGTTCGCTTCCATCACCCGGATATCGGAGATCGAGACCCGGGCCCGCACCGGCGCCTTCCGCGGGCTCGACCTCGCCGAGATCGCCGGCGAGGTCGTCGAGCTCTACGATGCCGCCGCCGAGCAGGTCGCCACAAAGCTCAGTCTCGCCAGCGACCGCGAGGTGCCGGTGACCGGCGACCGCGACCTCTTGTTCGATGCCATCGCCAATCTCGTCGACAACGCGATCAAGCACGGCCGCAAAGGCGGGCAGGTGACCGTCACCTGCCGCAGCGCCGATGGCGGCGCGGTGATCGCGATCGCCGACGACGGCCCGGGCATTCCCGCGGAGGAACGCGATTACGTGTTCAAGCGCTTCTACCGGCTCGAGCAGAGCCGCTATACGCCGGGCAATGGCCTCGGTCTCAGTCTCGTTGCCGCAGTCGCGCGCCTCCATGGCGCCGAGATCGCGCTGCATGACAATGCGCCGGGCCTCACCGTCCAGCTCAGCTTCAAGGCGGCACTAGCGACGTGAATTGGTGGTGTCACAGCTCGATCACGCCGCGGCGCGCCGCATGCGCGACCGCGTCGGTGCGGCCGGTGGCATCCAGCTTGTCGAGCAGCGAGCCGACATGGAATTTCACGGTGTGCACGGAGATGCCGAGCTGGCGCGCGATCATCTTGTTGGAGGCGCCCTCGGCCATCAGCGCCAGCACGTCGAGCTCGCGCTGGGTCAGCGCGATGTCGCCGGGCATGATGCGCGGATCGCGGGCAACAATCGTCGCCGCGGCGGCTTCGCCAGGCGCGACGAGGCGAAGTCCGGCGACGTTGCCGAGCAGCTTGGCCAGCCGATCGGCGAGGGCTGGGTCGTCGATCTCCAGCGCGAGCACGATCTCCGGCGCGTTGTCCTCGCTCACGCCTCCGGCCTCTCGCCGACCGTGACCTTGAAGCTGACCGGCTCGCCGCCGCGGCGAACTGCGACATCGACCACCGCGCCGACGCTGGAAGGTCCCAGCGTCCGCGACAGCGCGCGCACGCCGGACAGTTTCTGGTCGTTGACCGCCACGATCACGTCGCCCTGGCGGATGCCGGCCGCGGCCGAAGGCCCGGTCTTATCGACATTCATCACCATCGCACCGATACCGTCGTCGAGCCGCACCGGCTGCAGCCCGACGCCGAGATAACCGCGCGCGATGCGGCCGCGCGCCTCGAGCTGCGGCGCGACGCGCTCGATCGTCGCCGTCGGGATCACCAGCACCCGCCGCGGTCCGAGCACGGCCATGCCGAAGGCTTCACCCGATGCATCGAGCGCAAGGCCGCCCTGCTGGCTACCGCGCAGGCGGACGTCGAGCTCGATCCGTGCATCGATGTCGCCGCCGCGTAAGGAGCGCCAGCTCTTGCCGGACGCCGATACCATCCCGAGCGCCGCACTCGGCGCATCGCGATTGGTGGCGACAACGATCGACAGCGTGCCTAGCGCAGGGACCGATGTGGTCAGCTTGACCGGGGCAATCGCGGCCTCAGTGCGCAGCAGCGCGATATCGGTCGTATGGTCGCGACCGGCGATAGCGGCGGCCACTCGGCTGCCGTCGGGAAGGCCGATCTCGACCGCACCCTCGTCGGCGAGGGCCTCGTCGGCCGTGACGATCAGGCCTGGCTTCCACACGAAGCCGCTCGCGCGGGAGCGATGCGAGTAGACGGAGACGACGGACGGTGCGGTGCGCGCCACCATGTCCGCGAGCGCGGACGACAGTGAAGACAGAGGAGTTGGGTCGGTCATGGCAGGCTCCTGTAGCTGTGCTCAATCTGGGATGTCGCAGGCAATCCGGAAACTGGCCGGGTGGCCAGGGCAGCGTCAGTGCCGGCCGACGAACATGTGATTGGGACCCACTCACGGAAACGTGTAGCAACCGGCCCGACATTGCGCTGTACGGCGTCAAACCATTTCCGCGAGCCCTGACTGAATGAGCATCGATCTCACCCGCCGCACCCTGCTTCAGCTCGCCGGCGCGGCCTCTCTCGCAATGGCGGCGGCTGCCGCGGCGCGCGCCGAAGGCAATGCGCAGGGCGGTGGCCCGACCTATGCCAGCCGAACGCCGATGCGGGTCGGCATGGTGACGCTCCGGGTGAAGAACCTCGACAAGCTCGCCGATTACTACCGCGACGTGATCGGGCTCACCGTGATGGAGCGCTCGGCGACTGGCGCGAAGCTCGGCACGGCCGGCCTCGCGCTGCTGGTGCTGGAAGCCCGTCCCAATGCCGCAATCGAGCCGCGCAACGCCGCCGGCCTCTATCACACCGCCTTCCTGATGCCGACGCGCAAGGATCTCGCGCGTTGGCTGGTGCATGCCGCCGCACATCGCGTGCCGCTGTCGGGATTTGCCGATCACCTTGTCAGCGAATCCATCTATCTCGACGATCCCGAAGGTAACGGCATCGAGGTCTATGCCGACCGCGATCCATCGCAATGGCAGTGGAGCGAGGGCGGCGTGAAGATGGCAACCGACGAGCTCAACATCCCCGACTTGCTGTCGCTGACCAATACACGCGTGGCCGACTATGCCGGTGCGCCGGAAGGGTTGCGCATCGGCCACATGCATCTGCGCGTCGGCGATCTCGCGCAGGCCGAGAGCTTCTATCACGCCAGCATCGGCCTCGACCCGACCCGCCGCCGCAGCGGTGTCGCGTTCCTGTCTTCGGGCCGCTATCATCATCACCTCGGCATGAATGTCTGGCAGAGCCAGGGTGCCGGCCAACGCGACGATCAAATGACCGGTCTTGCCTGGTTCTCGCTGGTGACCGAGAAGCACGACATCCTCGCAGCCCAGGAGGAGCGCCTACGCAAGGTTGGCGCACGGGTCAGGGCGCTTGCGGACGGCCTGGAGGCTGTCGATCCCTGGGGCACGCGGGTGCGCCTTCTCAGGGTTTGATCGCCGGCGCAGGCGTTGGTAATACGCCTCAGGCGCAAACCAATTGACCGGGGTCCACGCCCGACATGTCCGAATTCCACGGTGTCTTTCCCTATCTCGTCTCGCCCGTCGATGCCGGTGGCACGGTGCGCACCGAAGTCCTCGGCAAGCTCTGCGACGATCTAATCGCCGCCGGCGTGCACGGGCTGACGCCGCTGGGCTCGACCGGCGAGTTCGCCTATCTCAATGCCGCGCAGCGCATGGCGATCGTGCAGACCACGATCGAGGCGGCCAAGGGCCGCGTGCCGGTGGTCGCGGGCGTCGCTTCAACCTCGATCGCGGACGCGGTGGCGCAGGCGAAAGCGTACCAGAAGCTCGGTGCCGACGGCATCCTGGCGATTTTGGAGGCGTATTTCCCGCTCGCCGATGCCCAGGTCGAATCCTACTTCCGCGCCATCGCCGATGCCGTGGACATCCCCATCGTGATCTACACCAATCCGCAATTCCAACGCTCCGACCTTACCCTCGATGTCATCGCGCGCCTCGCCGAGCATCCGCGCATCGGCTACATCAAGGACGCCTCGACCAACACCGGCCGGCTGCTCTCCATCATCAACCGCTGCGGCGATGGCTTGCGGGTGTTCTCGGCCTCCGCCCATATCCCGGTCGCGGTGATGCTGATCGGCGGTCTCGGCTGGATGGCAGGCCCGGCCTGCATCATCCCGCGCCAGAGCGTTGCGCTGTACGAACTGTGCAGGGCTGGTCGCTGGGAGGAGGCCATGAAGCTTCAGCGCAGGCTGTGGCGCATCAACGAGGCCTTTGCCCGCTTTAATCTCGCCGCCTGCATCAAGGCGGGGCTTTCGATCCAGGGCTACGACGTCGCCGACCCTGTGCCGCCGCAGGCCGCGCTGACGGCCGAGCAGCGCAGGATCGTGGAAGCGGCGTTGCGGGAGCTGGCATAGCCCGATTGTCACGCGGCAATATGCCCCCAGATGCTGCCGCAAGCCGACCTATTCCTATCTGCTTCGATCAGGAAACTTCCAGGCGCTTGCGACGTTGCTGCGTGAGCGAGATCCGCCACCTCAGGCATGAGCATTCTGAGCATTGTCTTCAGTACACCGCGGTGATCACCCATGAATCGTCGCTACGGAATTGCCGCGGCAGCCCTGGCCGCTCTGCTGCTCGTGGTCACTGCCGCGAAAATCCAGCATGCGCCGTGGACCACTCCCGCCGCGCGAGCCGTCGAGCAGCGCGGGCCGCTGTCGGAGGCCGAAAAGGCCACGATCGACATCTTGGAGCGCGTGTCGCCTTCGGTTGTCCAGGTAGCGGTGAGATCGGCGGCTAGTCCTCTCATGGGTGAGGAGGGCCAGGGCGGCGCTTCCGGCACGGGATTCGTTTGGGACGCCGAGGGGCACCTTGTGACGAACAATCATGTCGTGGCCAATGGCGGCGAGATGGCGGTGCGCTTTGCGTCGGGAGAGGTGGCCCAGGTTGACCTGGTCGGTACGGCTCCCAATTACGATCTTGCGGTCCTGCGAATCCGGAGTGTGCGCGAACTCCCTCCGCCGGTCGCTCTCGGCAGTTCGAACGATCTGAAGGTCGGGCAATCCGCCTTTGCGATCGGCAATCCCTTCGGGCTGGATCAATCCATGACCAGCGGCATCATCAGTGCTCTCAAGCGCAGGCTTCCGACCCATGGCGGCCGGGAGATTGCCAACGTCATCCAGACTGACGCCGCGATCAACCCGGGCAATTCAGGCGGGCCGCTGCTGGATTCCGCAGGCCGCCTGATTGGCGTCACGACGGCGATCATATCGCCGTCCGGCTCGAACGCCGGCATCGGCTTCGCGGTGCCGGTCGATGTCGTGAACCGGATTGTCCCCGAACTCATCCGCAACGGTCGCGTGCCGACCCCCGGCATCGGCATCGTGGCCGCCAGCGAGGATGTTTCGACGCGGCTTGGCGTCCAAGGCGTGATCGTGGTGCGGACGGCCCCCGGCAGCCCTGCGGAGCGGGCGGGGATTCGCGGGGTCAACTTGTCGACTGGCGCGGTCGGAGACATCATCACTGCGGTCGAAGGCAAGCCGGTGAGGCGCCTCTCCGACTTGACCGATGCGCTGGAGCAGGCCGGCGCCGGGAAGACCATTCGCCTCACTGTCAAGCGGGGCTCGGACAGCCGCGACGTGAATGTAGGCATCATCGACATCGAGCGTTCCTGACGTGGCAATCTGCGCGGCCAATGGGGGCGTGGCACGCAATGCTGATGTGCTGCGGCTCGGTTGTATCGACTGCAAAATCGGCTAAAACCGCCGCGGTCGTTTTCCGGATTTCAAGGACATAACGGAATGAACATTCTTCCCGGCAATTTGCGTTTCGGAGCGGGACAGCCCGTCAAGCGTTTGGAAGACCTTAGGCTGCTCACCGGGAAGGGGCAATTCATCGACGACAAACCGGCAGACGGCGCGTTGTGGTTGCACGTGCTGCGCTCGCCGCATGCGCACGCGAAGATCGTCTCGATTGACACCAGCGCCGCGGCGTCGATGCCTGGCGTCACCGCGATCTATACCGGCGCCGAGCTCGTCAAGGACGACATCGGCAGCATTCCGACGCTGAACATTTTCAAACGTCCCGACGGCAAGCCGATGACGGTGCCCCCGCGCCGGCTGCTGGCCCATGAAGTCGTGCGCTACGCCGGCGAAGCGGTTGCCGCCGTCGTGGCCGCCTCGCGCGTGGAGGCGCAGAGCGCGGCCGAAGCGATCGTGGTCGAATACGACGTGCTGCCTGCGGTGGTCGACCCGGTGGAGGCCGTAAAGCCCGGTGCGCCCGTGGTGTGGCCGGAAGCGCCCGATAACATCGTCGGCGCGATGAGCTATGGCGATGCCGCCAAGGTGGACGAGGCTTTTGCCAAAGCGGCGCACACGGTCGAGCTCGATCTCGTCAGCCAACGCCTCGTTCCATCCGCAATGGAGCCGCGCTCGACCATCGCCGAAGTCGACAAGAAGACGGGACGGCTCCTGCTGCACGTGCAGTCGCAGACACCGGCCTCGACTCGCGACGTGCTGGCGGAGGCCGTGCTCAAGCGTCCCAAGGACAGCGTGCGGGTGCTGGTCGGCGACATCGGCGGCGGCTTCGGCCAGAAGACCAACCTCTATCCCGAGGACGGCATCGTCGCCTATGCCGCGACCAAGCTGAACAAGAAGATCCGCTGGCGCGGCGACCGCACCGACGAGTTCGTCGGCGGCACCCATGGCCGCGATCTCACCTCGACCGCTTCCTTCGCGCTGGATGAGAAGGGCAAGGTGCTGGCCTATCGCGTCAAGTCGATCGGCTGCACCGGCGCCTATTCCTCGGGTGCGGCCAACATCATCCCGCTGGTGCTCGGGCCGTTCGTGCAGACCGGCGTCTACGATCTGCCGCTGGTGCATTTCGAGGTGAAGTCGGTGATGACCCACACCGCACCCGTCGGCGCCTATCGCGGTGCGGGCCGTCCCGAAGCCGTCTTCATCGTCGAGCGCCTGTTCGACGCGGCTGCGCGAAAGATCGGCATGGATCCGCGCGCGATCCGCAAGGCCAACTACATCAAGCCGGCGCAGCTGCCTTATACGAACGCCGCGGGCCAGATTTATGACTCCGGCGCCTTTGCGCACATGCTCGACCGCGCCGTGAAGCTCGCCGACTGGGACGGCTTTGCCGCGCGCAAGAAGGCGGCCAGGAAGAAGGGCCTGCTCTACGGTCGCGGTCTCACCTCCTATATCGAATGGACTGGCGGGCGCGCGCATACCGAGAAGGTCAGCCTGCACGCGACCTCGCAAGGCCGCGTCGTGCTGCATTCCGGCACCATGGCGATGGGGCAGGGCTTGCAGACCACCTACACCCAGATGATCTCCGACACCCTCGGCATTCCCATGGACAAGATCGACGTCGTCCAAGGCGACACTGATCTCGCCATGGGCTTTGGCAGCGTCGGCTCCCGTTCGCTGTTCGTCGGCGGCACGGCCGTGGCCGTCTCCTCCAATGACCTCATCCAGAAGGCGCGCGAGAAGGCCGCGAACGTGCTGGAGACCTCGGTCGAGGACATCGAGTATCAGGGCGGCATGCTCACCGTGGTCGGCACCGACCGCCGCATCAGCCTGTTCGATCTCGCCGAGAAGGAGAGCGGCGCCAAGCTCAGCGTCGATTCCGAAGGCGAGGTGGACGGACCGAGCTGGCCGAACGGCACGCATATCTGCGAGGTCGAGATCGATCCCGAGACCGGCGTCTCCCGCGTCGTGCGCTACACCACCGTCGACGACGTCGGCGTTGCCGTGAACCCGATGCTGGTCACCGGGCAGATCCATGGCGGCGTTGTGCAAGGCATTGGTCAGGCGTTGTATGAGGGCGTGTCCTACGATGCCGACGGTCAGCTCCTCACCGCGAGCTACCAGGACTACTGCATCCCGCGCGCCGACGACGTGCCGCCGATTGTGGTGACGCTCGACGATTCCGCGCCCTGCCGCACCAATCCGCTCGGGGCCAAGGGCTGCGGCGAATCCGGCGCCATCGGCGGCCCGCCCTGCGTCGCCAATGGCGTGATGGATGCGCTCGCCGAGCTTGGCATCACCCAGCTCAACACGCCGCTGACGCCGCAGAAGATCTGGCAGGCGATCCGGGACGCGAAGGCGGGTGGTTAATATTTCAGGTGCACCGTCTTTGCGAGCGCAGCGAAGTAATCCAGATTCTCTCCGCGGAAAATTCTGGATTGCTTCGTCGCAAGCGCTCCTCGCAATGACGGATGAGCGAGCCGTAACTCCTATTGCGCTTCGCTCCGTCCGGGCTACAGGCCTCAAATCCCCAGCATCATCTTCGCGATGATATCGCGCTGGATCTCCGACGTGCCGCCGAAGATCGTATACGCTCGCCCGTTGAGATATTCCGGGATCACCGTCAGCATCTCCTCCGGGATCGGCGGCTCGTGGTTGAGCCTGTAGAGCGGCCGCATCGGCTCCACCGCGAGGGCGTCGTGACCGATCACGTCGGCCCCTAACCGCGTCACGGCTTGCCGGATTTCGCTGTTGCGCAGCTTCAGGATCGACGACACCGCGCCGGGATTTTGTCCGGTCTGCAGCGCCGAGAGCACGCGCAGCTCGGTCATTTCAAGCGCATCAATGTCGACCTCGACCTCGGAGATGCGCGTTGCGATGTCAGGGCTGTCGATCGCGCGGCCCGTGAGATCGGACTCGGCAAGGTCCGCGATCGCCTTCAATCCCTCGCGCAGCTTCGCCGAGGCGATGCCGGAGCCGCGCTCGAACTCGAGCAGATATTTGCCATAGGTCCAGCCCTTGCCTTCCTCGCCGACGCGGTTGGCGACGGGCACGCGCACGTCGTCGAAGAACACCTGGTTGACCTCGTGGTCGCCGCCGATGGTGAGGATCGGGCGCGTGGTGATGCCCGGCGTGTTCATGTCGATCAGGATGAAGCTGATGCCGTCCTGCTGCCGCGGCCCGTCGCTGGTGCGCACCAGCGCGAACATGCGGTTGGCGTGGTGGGCATGCGTGGTCCAGATTTTCGTGCCGTTGATGATGTAGTCGTCGCCGTCGCGCACCGCGCGCGTCTTCAGTGACGACAGATCGGAGCCCGAGCCTGGCTCGGAATAGCCCTGGCACCAATAATCGTCACCTGAGAGAATACGCGGCAGATAAAAATTCTTCTGCTCGGGGCTGCCGAAGCCGATGATGACGGGGCCGACCATCTTCACGCCCATCACGTTGACGTTCGGCACGCCGGCGCGTGCGCATTCGGTCTCGAAGATCCAGCGCTGCGCCGGGGTCCAGTCCGGCCCGCCATATTCGACCGGCCAGCCCGGCGCGCCCCAGCCCTGCCGGTGCAGCGCGCGCTGCCAGGCCTTGCCGATGTCAGGATCGGAGAACACCGAGGGCGTCAGCGCGGTTGCGCGCTTCATCTCCTCTGTGAGGTTTTTCGCAATGAAGCCGCGCACCTCGTCCTGGAAGGCGCGCTCCTCGGCATTGAACGACAGGTCCATGATGCGCTCCTCGTATCAGGCCGGCACTTTGGTACGGCCAAGCTGGGCGTGGCGGGCATAGTGGTACGAGCTGCCGCCGAACAGCGTGTCGAAGGCGACCAGCCGCTTGAAATAGGCGCCGACCTCGAGCTCCTCGGTGACGCCCATGCCGCCATGGAGCTGGATCGACTGCTCGCCGACGAAGCGCGCACACTTGCCGATCTTGGCCTTCGCGCCCGACGCAGCCCGCGCGCGCTCAACGGGTTCGGCGTCGGCTTTCAGTGCGGCGCGCAGCGCCATCGAGCGCGCCTCGTCGACCTGCATCGCCATGTCGGCGAGGCGGTGGCGGATCACCTGGTTGGCGGAGAGTGGACGGCCGAACTGCTTTCGGATCTTGGTGTATTCCAGCGTGGTGTCGAGCAGCGTCTGCATGATGCCGATGGCTTCCGCACCTAGCGCGGCCATGGCGCGGTCGACGGCCCATTCGATTGCGGGCAGAGCATCGCTGCCGTCGCCGAGCAGGGCGTCCGCAGGCAGCTGCACGTCCGACAGCTCGATGTTGCAGGCGCGTCCGCCGCCGAGGCGAGCGTAGTCGGAGATTGTGAGGCCCGGTGCCGCCGCCGGCACCACGAACAGGCCGATCCGTTCCGAAGGTCCGTGATGGTCATGCATGAGTGCGGAGACGATGATCTCGTCGGCAGCATGCCCGTCGAGCACCGCGATCTTTTTGCCGGCCAGATGCCAGCCCTGCGACGTCTTGTTGGCGCTGGTTGCGACCTTAGCGAGATCGAACCGCGCCGTGCGCTCGGAATGCGCCAAGGTGAGCTTCAGTGATCCGTCCCCGACCTTGGGCAGGCTCGCCTGCTTTTGCGCCGTGGTGCCGCATCTAGCGATCAGCGCGGCCCCTAGCACCACGGTTGCGACATAGGGCTCCGACACCAGCCCGCGGCCAAAAGCTTCCATCAGGATGCCGACATCGATCGCGCCGCCGCCAAGCCCACCGAACTCTTCAGGAAGCGGCAACGCCAGCCAGCCGAGCTCGGCGAACTGCCTCCAGACGGCCAGGCTGAAGCCGAGCGGATCGCTTGCCATCGTGCGGCGGTGAGCGGCATCGTAGCTTTCGGCTACGAAGCGTTCCGCGCTCTCGCGCAGCAGGCGCTGCTCGTCGCTGAGATTGAGGTCCATGTGTCTACTCCGACGCCGGCGGCTTGCGTACCGAGGGATGCAGGCCGGAGGGATCGACGATCATGCCGTACTCCTGGAGATTGTGGGCATGGCAGAGCTGATGCAGCGCAAAGGCCTGGTCGATCGCGGCGGGCTGGCCCATCACGTCCACCGAGCGGTTGACGGCCTCCTTGGTCAGCTTCAGCGCGAAGGACGGTTTCGTCGCGATCCGGCGCGCCAGCGCCAGCACGCTTGATGACAGCTCCGCGCGCGACACGACCTGATTGACCATACCGAGCTGATGCGCCTCCTGGGCGCTCCAGCTATCGGCGGTGAACAGGAACTCCTTGGCCTTGCGTGGGCCGAGCTCCCAGGGATGGACGAACCATTCGACGCCGCAGACGCCCATGGTGACGACAGGGTCGCAGAACTGCGCATCGTCGCTGGCGATAATGAGGTCGCAGGCCCAGGCCAGCATCAGCCCGCCGGCGATGCACTTTCCGTGCACTTCGGCGATAGTCGGCTTGGCGAGGTTGCGCCAGCGCCGCGTGATCTGGAGATAGATTTCCTGCTCGCGAGCGAAGCGGCCGTGAGCATTCGGCTCGGCAAAGCCACCCCAATTTCCGATCGGCGGAAAATCGACGCCCGCGGCATTCTTAGCCCCGGGACGCAGATCATGCCCGGACGAAAAGTGCGGACCGTTGCCGGCGAGGATGATCACCTTGACCGCGTCGTCCTGCACGGCCGCATCGAAGGCGGCGTTGAGGTCGTAGGTCATTTGCAGGTTTTGCGCGTTGCGCGCGTCGGGCCGGTTCATCACGATCCGGGCAATCGGCGGCTCCGGTCGCTCCACGAGGATGGTCTCGAACGAGCTCATCGCTTTCCCCTTGCCGTTTCCGTTCTTGTTTTATCCGAGTTGACTATGTCGTCGGGGCATAGGCAAGAGGCTTGCGTCAGTCGGCTGCTTTTCTCACGCGCCCAATCTGGTAGTTTGCGCCAGATTCCACCGGGAGAAATTTGATGCGCAAGATCCTGACCGTGCTGGCAGCGCTGGCCTCGCTGAGCCTGGCCAATTGCGGCTACAACGCGATCCAGAGCGAGGACCAGCAGATCAAGGCCAATTGGTCCGAAGTCGTGAACCAGTATCAGCGCCGCGCCGATCTCGTCCCCAATCTGGTCAATTCGGTGAAGGGTTTTGCCCAGCAGGAAAAGGACGTGCTGCTCGGCGTCACCAATGCGCGCGCCAAGGTCGGCAGCATCCAGGCAACGCCGGAGGTGCTGAACGATCCCGCCGCCTTCCAGAAATTCCAGGCCGCCCAAAGCGAGCTCTCCAGCGCGCTGTCGCGGCTCCTCGTCGTCACAGAGAACTATCCGCAGCTCAAATCGGATGCCCTGTTCAAGGATCTGATGTCGCAGCTCGAAGGCACCGAGAACCGCATCACGGTGGCGCGAAACCGCTACATCAAGGCCGTGCAGGAGTACAACATCACGGTCCGATCGTTCCCGACCAACCTCACCGCGATGGCATTCGGCTACAAGGAGAAGCCGAATTTCTCGGTCGAGAACGAGAAAGAGATCTCGACCGCGCCGAAGGTGGACTTCAACCCGGCTCCAGCGCCGTCGAAGTAGGCGCGTCGATTCGCGAATGCGCCAAGCCCCAATCACCGCCGTCATTCCCCGCGAAATCGGGGAATCCAGCTCGCCGCGGCCTCTCCGTATCTCGCCGCCATCTCTGGAATACTGGATCGCCCGGTCCCGGCTCCAAGGGCTTCGCCGGGCACCTCGGTATTGGGCCGGCGAAGCGTCAGCGAAGACGCAAAGCCGGGCGATGACAGCGAGGGTGTGGTGGGCCCTTTCGGTCTTCTCCTCGTTTGTTCTCGCCGTCGCACTTCTCTTCGCCTTCGCGCTCCCCGTCCACGCCGACGTCGCCGTGCCCCAACTCACCGGCCGCGTGGTTGACCAGACCGGCACGCTCTCGAGCGCCGAGATCGCTACGCTGTCGCAAAAGCTGCGCGACTTCGAGAATCGGAAGGGCAGCCAGCTCGCTGTCCTGATCGTGCCGACCACACAGCCGGAGACGATCGAGCAGTTCTCGATCCGCGTTGCCGAGGCCTGGAAGATCGGACGCAAGAAGGTCGACGACGGCGCCATCCTCATCGTCGCCAAGAACGACCGGCATTTGCGCATCGAAGTCGGCTATGGCCTCGAAGGCGCGCTCACCGACGTCACGTCGAGGCGGATCATCGATGAAGTCATCACGCCGAAATTCAGGACCGGCAATTTCAGCGGTGGCATCTCGGACGGTGTCGATCGCATGATGCGGGTCATCGATGGCGAACCGCTGCCGGTTCCCTCGCCGACTGTCAGCTTCGGCCATCTGGACGACCTCGCGCCGGTCTTCCTTGTGACGCTGTTCGCCTCGATCGGGGTCGGCGGGGTCTTCCGGGCCATGCTGGGCCGGCTGCTCGGATCGCTGGCGACCGGCGGCATCATCGCAGCACTGACCTGGCTCATTCTCGGCTCTTTCACCCTCGCCGTGGCGGTCGGCGTTCTCGGCTTCATCATCGGGTTCATCGCCGATCTGTTTTCGGCGATGGGACCAAGCACAGGGTGGTCGCGTGGCGGCTCTTGGTCGAGTGGCTCCCCATCGGGCGGCTGGAGCGGCGGCTCATCGAGCGACAGCGATAGCGGCAGCTTTAGCGGCGGCGGGGGCAGTTTTGGCGGCGGCGGCGCCTCGGGGAGTTGGTAGGTCATGAGCATCAAGCGCATCACCAGGCACCTCGTGCAGCATCATTGGCGGGCGAAGCGGATTTTTCCGCAGGCCGTGCTCGACCGCATCGAGCAGGCGATCAAGCGGGGCGAAGCCACCCATTCCGGCCAGGTCCGCTTCGTCGTCGAAGGCGCGCTCGACGGTGCGCCGCTGTTCCACAACCAGCCGGCGCGCGCGCGCGCGCTCGACATGTTCTCGCATCTGCGCATCTGGGACACCGAGCACAACAACGGCGTTCTCATCTATCTCCTGCTCGCCGACCGCGACGTCGAGATCGTCGCCGACCGTGGCATCGACGCGAAGGTTGGAGCCGAGCGCTGGGAGAGCATCTGCCACGCGATGGAAACCGAGTTCAGGGCGGGCCAGTTCGAGCGCGGCGTGATCGCTGGCATCGAGGCCGTGTCGCGCGAACTGGCGCGGCATTTCCCGCCGCAAAGACCGCATTCGAACGAGCTGCCGGATGCGCCCGTGGTGATGTGATCTCGCCGGTACTGGCCAAGGCCAGAACCACGTCGGAGAGGCGCCCTGCCTCGCGAGTGAATTCTACGGGCGCAATGCGCCCCAATGCCGCCTCCGCTGACAATTTGTTGCACGTCGCCACGCCGGTTCCACTTTCCCGGCCAAATTCGGCCTCGGACGAGTTCCTAAAATTTCGGTAAGCGGGTCCCGAGGTAAGGATTTCGCAAGCAATGAAAGTTACCAAAAGGTCAACCTAGACTGGAGTATTTGAGCCGTGAGCGAACCAATGCCCGAGCAGGCCTCCCTGGATCATGGCGCCGTCGAAGCCGCAGCAAGCGCCTCGCAGACGGTCGAGGCTGCCGGGATCGACGCCCCCTCGATCGCCCCTGACCACGAGGCGCCGCCGAAGCCCGACCCGGTCAAGATCGAGCCGCCAAAAATCGAGACATCAAGGATCGAGGTGCCGAAGTTCGAATCCAAGACTGAACCCAAGGCTCAGTCCAAGGCGGAGTCCAGGGCTGAATCCAAGCCCGAGCCGGAGCCCGGCAAGCTGATTGTGATGGCGCCATCGGAACGCTCCTGGGATCGCGAGGACTTTGCCCCGCATGTGAAGGCGGAGGAGCCGCGCGAAGCCGGCGGCAAGCGCCGCCTGTCGGCGATGGCTGCGGTGGTGGCGATCGCTGCTTGCGTCGGCGCGATCAGCGGCACGCTCGCGACCGCAGGGATGATGCACTTTGCCGCCACGGCCCCGGCGCCGGTACAGGTCGCCGATACCAGCGCGCTGGACGCTTCCGTCGCGCGGATCGATGCCGACCTCGTCGCGCTGAAGGCCAATGTCGAGCGCTCCTCCAAGACCGACGTGAGCCAGTTCAACCGGACCAACGACCGCCTCGACAAGCTCGAGAAGGCGCAGGCCGAGCCGTTGGCCAAGATCGCAAAACTGTCGGAGGCCGTCGACAAACTCCGCGCCGCGCCGCCGGCGGCCCTCGCGCCGGCCGCAGCCGCCGCGTCCGCCAAGGAGACCACCGGCTCGATCGCGCCGACCCAGGTTGCCACCGCCGCGGCTGCGCCCGCACCCGCCGCGCCCAAGACCGAGGTCGGCCGCCTGCCGACGATCGAAGGCTGGAGGCTGCGCAACGCCGCCAATGGCGGCGCGCTGATCGAAGGCCGCGACGGCCTCTACGAGGTATATCCCGGCGATCCCATCCCCGGCGTCGGCCGCGTCGATGCGATCCGCCGCCAGGACGGCCGCTGGGTGGTTGTCACCAGCAAGGGCCTGATCGTCGCGCGTTGAGCCCTCATATCCGGCCTTCGAAAAGGCGCTTCACCACTGCGTGAGGCGCCTTTTTGCTTGAATAGGCTGGTCGCCGCGGTGTTACTTGGGGCATGAGCCGCGCCTTGCGAATTGTCGTTGCTGCCGCCGCATTGTTTGGCGGTGTCGTCTCGCTTTCTGCGGCGGAGAACGTGCAATTGGCGCGCGGCACGGCGATCACCGATCCTGATCTGTTGCGCCGGCTCGATCAGAGCGATGCTCTCACGATCGCGAGCCTGCTAAGGCCGGAGCGGAACGCCGACATCCCGCTCACGACCGACCTGCTGTTCTCGTCGTTGCCGCAGCTCAAAGCGATTCCGCCGGCGATCAATGCGGAACTTGACCGCTACATTTCTCGGTACAAGGCGACATATCCGGGCGAGACCATCGGCGTCGGCGAAGGCTTTGACGTGCAATTGTTCGACCGAGCCAATCTGAGATCGCGCGACACGCGTTTCGTGCTGGCCGGCATCGTCAACCGTATGGACCGCGCCTATGTCTCGGAAGAGTCCTGCGGTGAGATCCGGCTGATCTACCGTCTCGCGCGTTACGAGAGCAGGCCGGAGGGCGGCAAGACCGCAACGCGCCTGCCGATGACGCTCAATCTGGTGATGAAGGCGCGCGACGCGCGCCAGACGGACGGGAATAATCCCGTCACCTGCGCCGCGATCGCGCGGCGCTGGCTCGACGATGGCGACTGGCAGGAGTTGATCGGCAGTCGCTCTTCGCCTCACGATGCCATGCTCGACCGCATCGAGACCAACATCCAGGTCTCCGTCGCGCCGAAATCGGCGCTGCACGATTTTCGCTCGGACTATCTACTCAAGGTGTTCAAGTACGACGCTGCGAGGAAAACGTTCGAGGAAGCGACGCTGGAGAACCAAATCGACCGTGACCGAATCCTTGCCGACGATGCGCTTCGGCGCGACTTTAGGGATTGGTTGCTCGCGCCCGAAAATCTGCGCGAATTCGATCGCGGCACGGTGCTGATCCCGGAAAGATTCCTGGCGACGTCTGCGGTGGTGCCGACACCTGCCGGGCTCGATGCCTCGGCGTTGCAGCCAGAGTTCGGCATGATGCAAGGAGAAGGAAAAGGGGAGGGCAGCGACGTTCCCGTCTTCGGCGATGACGACGTGGTCGGTGCCTTGAACCAGGCTGCCGCGCGCGGCATCGATCTGCAGAACGTCCGCTCGGTCGCTGGCTTTCAGCGCCGTCTCAACGACGTCACTTGTGCCGGCTGCCACCAGACCCGCGGCATCGGCGGCTTCCATTTCCCGGGCGTGGATTGGCTTGTGGACAAGTCCTCGAACTCCGCCAACGTGCCGGCATCGCCGCATTTCTTCGGTGACCAGCTCCGCCGCCGCGACATCCTGACCGCATTCGCCGCGGGCAAACGTCCCGATTTCTCACGCGGATTTGCCAGCCGGCCACAGACCCGCGGTGGCCGCGAGCTGGCCGGGACCGAATATCAGGACGGCTGGGGGGCGCATTGTTCCCTGCAAAATGCGGGATCAGGAACGACGGACAAGAGTTTTACGTCATGGAGCTGTGCTAAAGGCCTCACCTGTCAGGCTGCCGCGGCCTCGCGCCGCATCGGCATGTGCTTCATCAAGACGCGCTAAACCGATTTGGATGACCCATGACGGACCCGAGCGAAGCCAACAAGGAGCGCAATCGCAAGATTGCGCACAACGAGGAAGCCAAGCAGGTCACCGGCAGCATCCGCGTTAGCACCTGGGCGGTCGCGATGGTGGTCATCATCGGCGGGATCCTGTTTACGCTCGGCTGGCTGGCCTTGCGGTAGTCGGCGCCCTCACTTGGCGTAATTCGTCATCCGTTTTCCTGGCAGCAGTTCATAGGCCGGCTTCCAGCCGGGCAGTGCGGCCATGCGGCCGAGCCAGGCGTGGATCGCCGGATGGCTCGCCGCGAAGTCGAAGCCGTGCTCGTCACTCGGATAATGCAGATAGGCCATCATCGAGATATCGGCGACCGTCGGCTTTGCGCCGATCGCGAATTCATTGTGCTGGAGGTGTCCATCGAGGATGCCGAGGAAGTCCTCGAGCCGTCGGCGAAAATGCTTCAGTACCTGCGGATCGTTTTTCGCGGTGAAGGCGCGCATGAAGCGATAGGTCGCCATGTAGCCGGTGAGCTTGTGGTTGTCCCAGAACAGCCAGCGCAACAGCTCGAATTTTTCCTCGTCCGTATCAGCGCCAAAGCGCCCGTACTGATCGGCAAGCTTGAGCAGGAGCGGCGCGGTCTGCGTCATCTTCACGCCGTCGATTTCGAGCACGGGGATCTCACCCATCGGGTTCACCGCCCTGCGCCATTCCGCGGTGCGCGTGACGCCGCCGCCGAAATCGGTCCAGACCGGCTCGAATTTTTCGCCGCAAAGCGTCAGCATCAGCGCCAGCTTGTAGCTGTTGCCGGATTCGGGGAAGTAGTGCAGGCGGTAGCTGGGCATGGGACCTCGCAGGCGGACGGGATGCGCTGCCGATCATTATACCGAGACGGTCTCACGCCGTCATTGCGAGCATAGCGAAGCAATCCAGCAATGCATCCGCGGAGGGATTCTGGATTGCTTCGCAGCGCTCGCGATGACGATGCCGTGCGAGCGCGGCTCCTAACCCACCGCCCCCGTACCCCGCAGCTGCTTGATCGCCGCCTCGTCGTATCCCGCCCCACGCAAAATCTCGTCGCTGTGCTCGCCAACAGCGGGCGGCTTGCGCGGCTGCACCTTCCTGGCGCCGTCGATCCAGATCGGGCTGTTGATGGTGAGCATGGTGTCGTTCTCGAACGGCACCAGAACCTCATTGTCGAGCATTTGCTTGTCGTTGGGGATGTCGTCGAGAATGGCAACGACGCCGAACACGAGGCCGTTGCCGTCGAGGATCCTGCGCCATTCGCCGAGATCCTTGGTGGCGAAGGTGTCGTCCAGAATCTTGATCAGCTCGACCGAGCGGGCGTGGCGGTCGGCCTTGGTGACGAAGCGCGGATCGTCGATCAAGTCCTCGCGCCCGAGGCAGCGCGCCAGCGTCGGCCACTGCCGCTCCTCGTTGAGCAGGGACAGGATCAGCCAGCGGCCGTCCTTGCACTGGTAGTGGTTGGCCACCGCGTTCAGCGCGCGCTCGCGCGGGCGCCGCTCGCCGAACTTGGCGCCGCAGAGTTTTGCCTGTGCCAGCACGCTGGCGGCCCAGACGCCATTGGCCATCAGATTGGAAGCGACATGCGATCCCTTGCCGGTCTTCTCGCGCTGATAGAGCGCGGTGACGATGGCGCCGTAGAAGGCCATGGCGCAGGGATGGTCGCCCATGCCGGCGACGGAGCGGGCCGGTGTCGTGTCGGTATCGGCGCGGACGAGGTCCATCAGGCCGGAGCGCGCCCAATAGGCATTGCTGTCGAAGCCGGGCTTGTTGGCTTCCTCGCCCTTCTCGCCATAGCCGGTGAAGGAGGCGTAGATCAGCCGGTCGTTGAGATGGGCGAGGTGGTCATAGGTGATGCCGAGCTTGGCGCGCACCGGCGGCGGCATATTGGTGATGAAGACGTCGGCCTCCGCCACCAGCTTATAGAGCACGGCCTGCGCTTCCGGCTTGGAGAGGTCGAGCGCGATGCTCTTCTTGTTGCGGGCTTCCAGCAGCCAGGCGAAATTGTGCTCACCGGTCGGATAGCCCGGAAGGTTCGGCAGATTGCGGTAGGGATCCCCGGTGCCGGGCGGCTCGATCTTGACGACGTCGGCGCCGAAATCCGACAGCACGGTCGCGGCCGCGGGCGCTGCGATGAAGCTCGCGCAGTCCAGAACCTTCAGCCCAGCAAAGATGCCCTTTTCCATCGCGGCGTTGCTCCCTCGCTCTTGTCGTTTCCCGCGCGCTGGAATTGGCGCGGGCGCCTCGTGGGAGCATTAGACCGATGTTTCGGCAGGATGCAACGGCGCCCGCTGCAGGGCCTCACTCCTCCCCCGCAAGCAACGCAGCATTGCCGCCGGCCGCCGCGGTGTTGATGGTCACGGTCTGCTCGGTGGCAAAGCGCGCGAGATAGTGCGGGCCGCCGGCCTTGGGGCCAGTTCCGGACAGGCCATTGCCGCCAAACGGCTGCACGCCGACAACGGCGCCGATCATGTTGCGGTTGACGTAGATGTTGCCGACCTGGACTCGATCGATAATGGCCTCGATGGTGTCGTCGATGCGGGAGTGGACGCCGAGGGTGAGGCCGTAGCCGGTGCGCTCGATCGCTTGCAGGACACGTCCCAGATTCTCGGCGCGGTAGCGTACGACATGCAGGATCGGCCCAAACACCTCCTCGGTGAGCTGGCTGGCTTCTTTGAGCTCGAAGATGTGCGGCGCGACGAAGCAGCCCTCCGGTGCGTGCCCTGCAAAGTGCAGCCGCGCCTCGCCCTTCATTCGCGCGATGTGTGCATCGAGACGCTGCTTGGCCTCGCGATCGATCACCGGCCCGACATGGGTCGCGACATCGCTTGGGTCGCCGATTCTGAGCTCGCGCGCCGCGCCCGCGATCATCTCGATCATGCGGTCGGCGACGTCCTCCTGCACGAACAAGAGCCGCAGCGCCGAACAGCGCTGGCCGGCGGAACGGAAGGCAGAGGTCACGACATCGTCGGCGACCTGTTCGGGCAGCGCGGTCGCGTCCGCAATCATGGCGTTGATGCCGCCGGTCTCCGCGATCAGCGGCACGATCGGTCCGTCCTTGGCGGCGAGCGCGCGGTTGATGCTGCGAGCAACCTCGGTCGAGCCGGTAAAGACAATTCCCGCGATGTCGGCATGCGCGGTCAGCGCGGCACCGATGCGGCCGTCGCCAGTGACGAGATGCAGCGCGCTCTTGGGGATGCCAGCCTCGTGCAGCAGGGCTACGGCCTCGCGCGCGATGCGCGGCGTCTGCTCGGCAGGCTTTGCGACAACGCTGTTGCCGGCCATCAGCGCCGCTGTGACCTGGCCGAGGAAGATCGCGAGCGGAAAATTCCACGGCGAGATCGCGACGAAGACGCCGCGGCCGCGCATGGCGAGCGCATTGCTCTCGCCGGTCGGACCGGGCATGGCCGCGTCAACGCCGAACAATTTGCGGCCCTGCGCGGCATAATAGCGGCAGAAATCGGCGGCCTCGCGCAGCTCCGACAGCGCGTCGTCCAGCGTCTTGCCGCCCTCCGCTTGTAGCAGCGCGATGAAATGGGCCCTGCGGCTCTCCAAAAGATGCGCAGCCTGCTCCAGCGCCGCCGCGCGCGCAGCCGCCGGCGTCCGGCTCCAGGCGACAAAGCCGGCGCGCGTAGCAGTCACCGCTGCGTTGGCCCGATCCGGTGTCGCATCTGGGATGGGCTTGAGATCGATCGCCTCAGCCCTGACGTCGGCCAGCAGCTGGTCGAGTGCGGCACGCTCACCGAATTCGACCCCGCGCGAATTGCGGCGCTCCGGTGCAAAGAGATCGCGGGGCAGCGGAATCCTGGGATGAACCGCCTGTTGCGGACGTTCGATGGCGTCGGCCGGACGCTGCAACAGCGCCGACACCGGCACGCGATAATCAGCGGCCTGCGCCACGAAGGAGGAATTGGCGCCGTTCTCGAGCAGCCGCCGCACCAGATAAGCGAGCAGGTCGCGATGGCTGCCGACGGGCGCATAGGTGCGGTAGGCGATGTCAGCATGGTCCTTGGCAAGCTGCTCGTACAGCGCTTCGCCCATGCCATGCAGGCGCTGGAATTCGAAGCCGCCACTGCCTTGCGCAAGCTCGAGCACAGTCGCGACGGTTAGCGCGTTGTGGGTGGCGAATTGCGGGAAGATGCGCGGCCTCAAAGCCAGCAGCTTCGAAGCGCAGGCGATGTAGTTCAGGTCCGTCATCGCCTTGCGCGTGAACACGGGATAACCGTCGAGCCCGCGCTCCTGTGCACGCTTGATCTCGGTGTCCCAATAGGCGCCCTTCACCAGCCGCACCATCAGCTTGCGGTCGTGCGCGCGGGCCAGCGCATCGACATAGTCGATCACCGCGCTCGCGCGCTTCTGATAGGCCTGGATCGCCAGGCCAAATCCGTCCCAGCCGCTCAGCGAGCCATCGGCGAGTGTTGCCGCGATCACGTCGAGCGACAGCTCCAGCCGGTCGGCTTCCTCGGCATCGACGGTGAAGTTCAAATCATGGGCTTTGGCGCGCTGCGCGAGGTCCAGCAGCAGCGGCACCAGTTCGCGCATCACGCGTTCGCGGCTGGTCGCCTCGAAGCGCGGATGCAATGCCGAGAGCTTGACCGAGATGCCGGGCCGATCGGGCAGGGGATGGTTGCCCGCGGTCTTGCCGATGGTCTCGATCGCGCGCGCATAGGCGTCGAAATAGCGCTTGGCGTCCGCCGCCGTGCGTGCGCCTTCGCCGAGCATGTCGAAGGAATAGCGCGGCTTCTGGCCGGAGCGCGGCCGGCCGCGCTCGAGGGCCTGCTCGATCGTCTCCCCCAGCACGAAATGATTGCCCATCAGCCGCATCGCCTGGCGCGTGGCGGTGCGCACGGCGGGCGCCCCCAGCCGCTTTACCAGCCGGCCGATGGTGCCGTCAGGCGTCTCGCCGGGCTGGATTACCCGTGCCGAGAGGCCGAGCGCCCAGGCCGAGGCATTGACCAGGAAGGCGGTGGACTTGGTTTCGTGATGGATGAAGTCGCCCTCGCCGAGCTTGTCCTCGATGAACTGGTCGGCGGTGCGCGCGTCCGGCACGCGCAGCAGCGCCTCGGCCAGCACCATCAAAGCGAGCCCCTCCTTGGTCGAGAGCGCGAATTCCCGCAGCATGTCCTCGACCCCGCCGAGCCGGTCGTCGCGCTTGCGGATCGCCTCGATCAGCCGCGTCGCGGTGCGGTCGATCCGCGCCTCCTGCGGCGGGCTGAGATGCGACGCCGGCAAGAGGCGGGCGGCGATCTCGCTATCATCGGCCGTGTAGGGCGCGGAGAAGGGCGGTGGGATGTTCGGCATGGCGTGTCCTGTGGCTGAAATCCAGGATAAGGCCCGCGTTACCGTAGCTCGATAGACAATTTAGCCAGGTTGCCTTAGAAAATGAAGATCATTGGCTATTTGGCACCGTAAGATATGGAACTTGACCGAATCGACCGGAAAATCCTCTCGATCTTGCAGGAGGATGGGCGCATCGCCAATGTCGAGCTCGCCGAGCGCATCGGCCTGTCGCCGACCTCGATCGGCGAGCGACTGAAGCGCTTGCAGCGCGAGGGGTTTGTCGAAGGCTACGGCGCCCGCCTCAACCCGCACCGGCTTGGCCTCGGTCTCTTGGTGTTCGTCGAGGTGCTGCTCGACAAGACCACGCCCGATAATTTCGAGCGTTTTGCGCGCGCAGTGAAGCTGGCGCCCGAGGTGCTGGAATGTCACATGGTTGCCGGCGGTTTCGACTATCTTCTCAAGGCCCGGCTGGCAGACATGACCGCCTATCGACGCTTCCTCGGTGAGACCCTGCTGTCGATGCCGGGCGTGCGCGAGACGCGGACCTATGCGGTGATGGAGGAGATCAAGCGCGACGCACCGTTGCCGATGGGCTGACGAAATGCCGTCGCGATTGTCATTGCTGTGGCGTTGGATGCGCGGTCTTCACGGGAAAAATAGCTATCCTGTGCAATCGCAACGCCTGTCGTCGAATGCACTGGCCGTCTTCTGAAATTTTTCTTAGCCCAGCTCCCGGACGGATCCGGGAGGCAGCAAAGGCTGACGCGGGCTTATACTTTGAGGTTCTCTGCGGAGGTCTTGCCCCGGTTTGCGATCTCTTCGTATTCCACCGTCTGTCCTTCGTTGAGGGTGGACAGACCGGCCTTCTGCACTGCCGAGATATGCACGAACACATCCTTGCCACCCGACGCAGGCTGGATAAATCCATAACCCTTCGTCGGGTTGAACCACTTGACCGTACCTTTAGCCATCACGACTTCTCCGCGGGTCTTCCTCCGAGATCTCGAATCGCCAGTCCCCGCCAACCGGCCGGTTCGGTCCTAACAGGATACGCGGAATGTGGCAGGCTTGGTAGCTCAAACCACATCGGCATTTCGCCGAATTCCGCTCAACTTCGCAGCGATTTTGCCGGTTTTGCCCGTTTCGCGGTCAAATGGCAGGAGCGCGACGGATCTAATATCGCGAGGGATCATCGCATAGCCGTTCTTCCTTAACCCTCCCCTGGAGGGGGAGGGTCGATTGCGCGAAGCGCGAGCGGGGTGGGGTGATCCTTCCACTCGGGCAGTGTGCGAGATGAGAGACTGTCACCCCACCCCGCTACGCATTGCGCTGCGCTTCATGCATAGCGACCCTCCCCCTCCAGGGGAGGGTAAGAGAAAACGCGTTGACGCGGTCCTTCAGTACGTCGCGGCCAGATAATCGACGATCTTGCCGACATCGGCATCGTCGATCGGTGCGCCATAGACCTTGATCATCTTGGTCACCTCGGCCTGCCAGAAGCCCTTCTTGTCCTTCATCGGCGGCTGCGTGGCGATGTAGTCGGACGAGTGGCAGGCGCTGCAATTGCCCTGCACGACCTCGAGATTGGGCCCGGGCTTTAATGCCGCGACCTCGTCTGGGGTCTTGTAATTGACCGGTGCCGCAAGTGCCGAACCGATCACGGCGGCGAGAGCGAGCGAGATGGCGAGGAGAACGGTGCGTTGCATGATCATTCTCCTTCAGGCCACGGTCACGCGGACGGTTTCGACGACGTTGCGCAGATAACCCGCCGGGTTCCAGCGCGGCGTATCCGGCTGGGTCTCGCCGCCATTGCCGGTGGCGCGGACTTTGAGCTCGTGGCTGCCGGCCGCGAGCTTCACCGGCAGCTTCCATTCGCGGAACGAGTACTTGCCTAGATCCTTGCCGAGCTTGGCGCTGCTCCAGGTCTTGCCGCCGTCGGTCGAGACCTGGACCTCCTTGATGCCCTTGCCGCCGTCGAAGGCGATGCCGCGCAGCATCGCAGTTCCCGCCTTCAGCTTGGCGCCGTCGGGGATGCTGGTGATGAAGGAGCGGATGGTGAATCGGTTGATCGGGATCGTCGCCTTCGGCGCGGTGCCCGGCTCGACCGCGTTGTTCGGCGTGTCAGGGATGCGATACGCCGACTTCATCCAGAAGCCGTCATAGACGTTGTCGATCACCGTGATCTCGTTGAGGTGCTTGACCCAGTAGGTGCCGTAATAGCCCGGTACGATCAGGCGCAGCGGGAAACCGTTGAGGAACGGCAGGTCCCCGCCGTTCATGCCATACGCCAGCATCACCTCGCCGTCGGTAGCGTGATCGAGATCGAGCGCCTTGACGAAATCCGGCGTCTTGTCGCTGACCGGGCCGTCCATGCCGTTGAAGGTGACCTGTTTGGCGCCGGCCTGCACGCCCGCCATTTCCAGCACCGCCTTCAGTGGCACGCCGCGCCAGCGCGCATTGCCCATGGCGCCGTTGGCGAGCTGGCCGCCGGCAACACGTGGCTCGAAGAAGCCGCGGCTGTTGCCCGAACACTGGTTGACGGCGACGATCTCGGTCGCCTTCATCTTCTTGATGTCCTTCAGCGACAGCTTCAGCGGTTTGTCGACCTTGCCCTTGACCTCGAGCGTGAACTTGTCGGGGTCGAGATTGTAGGGCAGGTCGGAGAGATGATAGCGCACGAAGAATGCGTTGTTGGGCGTGATCGGGCCCTCGTTGAACACCGCGAACGGCGTCTCGAGCTGCGGCGGCCGGCTGGTCAGGCCGATCATCGGCCGCTTCTGTGGATATTTCACCAGCGGCCGTTCGCCATTTGCAAAGGGCAGGGTGACGGTGTCGAGCGCCAGCGCTCTGGTTGAGTTCAGTGTGGCCGCAAGGGCGGAAAGGCCCGCTCCTTTGAGCAGGTCGCGTCGATCGAACATTCTCATCCCCTCCCGGAGCTTTTCGTCGGATCGCGGTCATCACCGCGATCCCGCACTCATCTGTTGCAACGATTTGGACGAAGTCAATTCGTGCTTTCGCAGCAAGCCCATGCCGCTGCGTTGCAGCAGGCCGGTGTTACGCCGCGATGATTCCAGCGGGGTGGATCAATGGTGCCGCAGAACTCGCTCGACTCTCCCGCTTGCGGGAGAGGTCGCGCCGAAGACGCGGGTGAGGGCTTTCCCCTCTGGGGGATTGTCGCGTTGCGGAAACACCCTCTCCCCAACCCTCCCCCGCAAGCGGGGGAAGCGCACCTTTCGTGTGGCCTACGCGCTACGCGGCAACGCGCTCGCCTCGGTCGACGAGCGCCGTCAAGTCCCTCGCATCCGCGACGACACGCACGGCAAGCGGCTCGTCGCGGCCGCGGATCGCGACCTCCTGCTGCGGCAGGGCGTCGTCGGCAAGGCCCGCGGTGCGGCGGACTTCCTCCGAGACAATAGCCTCGCAAGCGAGCGTCTTGGTCATGTCCTGAAGCCGGGCAGCGACGTTGACAGCATCGCCGAGCGCAGTGAAGACGATGTGATCGCGATAGCCGATGTCGCCGATGATGACCTCGCCGCCATGGATGCCGATGCCGAAGCGGATCGGCTGGCGCAGATCGTGGCTCAGGAGCTCGTTGAGCTCGTCGATACGCGTCGCGATGCCGGAGGCCGCCTTCAGCGCCTGCCGGCAGGCCGCTTGCGGATCGGCCGACAGCCCGAACAGCGCCAGCATGCCGTCGCCGACGAACTGGTTCGGTTGACCGCCGTTCTCGATCACGGCCTGCGACACCGCGCCGAGGAAGCGGTTGACGATGAAGACGGTGTCGAACGGCAGCCGCTTTTCCGCGAGCTGGGTCGAGCCGCGCATGTCCACGAACAGGCTGACCAGATAACGCTCCTGGCCGATTCTGGCGGGCGTCGAGGCTTGCGCATTCGCGGAGAGTGTGTGCGGTGTGAAGAGCTGAAAGAAGGAGAGGTCGGACGTCGGCCGCAGCTGGCAGGCGAGCCTGATCGAGGGGTCGCTGGCGCCGACGCGGGTCAGCACGAAAGCCTCGCGCGGCGACGGCTCGGGCAGGGCGCCATGATCGCCGATGATGCGGATGCGGCAGGTCGAGCAGCGGGCGCGGCCGCCACAGACGCTGGCATGCGGCACATTGTGGCGCAGGCTTGCTTCCAGCACCGACAGCCCCTTGGGGACCCGCACCGTTTTCCCATTGCCGTAGGACAGCGCGATCATGCCGCCGCGCCGTTCGCGCAACGCGCGCACGCCGCGCGCCGCCAGCGCCAGTCCGAGCAGGCCGAAATAACCGATGGTGAGGCTGCCGGTGATGCGGTCGAGCGTATTGCCTTCGGCAGCCGTGCCGATCTGGCGGCGGCTGAGATTGTGCGTACGCCATTCTCCATCGTCGCTCTCGACGGCGACGCTGCGTCCGCCCTGGTAGGTGCCGAGCAGCGACAGCGTCGGAATCAGCACGGCAGCCGCGAGCAGATAGGGTGCCGCCCGCGCGAAGAACGGTTTGAGGCGAAGCCAGAAGAAGATCCCGATGCAGCCGTGCACCCACGCAATCAGAAGCAGGATCGTCATCTGCCAGAGCCGGCCGGGCGAGGCGACGAAGAACAGATAGAGCTCCTGCGGATAGAGTTTCTGGTGTCCATACAGCGTCTGGCCGAGCCGCACTCCGATCACGTGTGCCATGATCAGGACGGGGATGCTCAAGCCCAGCACCAGCTGTAGCGGCTCGATCGTCCGCCAGCGGAACTGCCGGCGCTGGTACAGCGCGTAGAGGCCAAGCCCCATATGGGTAAGTGCGGCCGTGTAGAAGACGATCGCGATTGGGAGGAACTGCCAGAATACGGTGTGGTAATAGACCCCGACCTCCATGGCATCGACCGAGATGTTGCCGAGCGCATGGTTGAGGAAGTGGCTGACCACGTAGGAGAACAGGATGACGCCGCAGACGAGGCGCACCTGCCGCACGCTGGTGGCACGGACGGCAGACATCTGGATGGGAGCGGTGGCCATGATTCGATTGTATCAGTTCATGAGAGAGAACAGCCAGCGTAGCGTTTAATTCCGGAGGTGGACAGCTTTGGAGATCACATGCGCGGCAAGGAGCCACACACTCCGCCGTCGTCCGGGGCGAGCGCGCGTCGATCCGCGACGACAGGGAGAATGGAGCTCCCGCATTGACTCCCCGTCGCAGGTTGGCGAAAAGCGCGGCCGTGACGACAGCCCCTGACATCACCGTTTCCCTTCGCGGCGCCGCGCGCCGGCCCCTCGTCATGGCCGCGGCGATCATCGCCGCGATGACCGTGCTGCGCATCGTCTACGCCTCGGAGATCGAGTTGCGGACCGACGAGGCCTATTACTGGACCTGGTCAAAGGAAACGGCGCTCAGCTTCCTCGATCATCCGCCTGGCGTTGCCTGGCTCATTCGCTTCGGCACCGCGATCTTCGGCGATACCGCGCTCGGCGTCCGCTTCGGCGGCATCGTCGCGATGCTGATGACGCAGCTGCTGCTCGCCGACATCGTCCGTCGTCTCACCCATAACGCACGGGCAATCATGATCGCGGTGCTGATGCCGGAGGCCGCGCTCTATTACGGCCTGCTGATGGCCAAGATCGCGCCCGATGTCGCCATGATCCCGTTCGCAACGGCGATGATGTGGTCGCTGGTGCGGCTGGCGCAGGGCGGCGATGAACGCTGGTGGCTTGCGGCCGGGCTGTTCGCTGGCCTGTCGATGCTGTCGAAATTCACCGCGATCATGTTCGCGCCGGCCGTTGCCGCCTTTCTGCTCGTGCCGGATTGGCGCTGGCGTTGGCTACGTAGCCCCTATCCCTATCTCGCAGTGCTGGTCGCGACCCTCGTGTTCTCGCCGGTGCTGATCTGGAATGCGCAGCACGACTGGGCCTCGTTCCGCTTCCAGGGGGTGCGCGCCACTGCCAATTACGGCATTTCGCTGCGCACCATCGGTGACTACATCGGCCTGCAATTCGGCCTGGTCGGCTTCGTGATGCTGCCGGTGGTGCTAACGGGCCTGGTGCTGACGGCGTGGCGCGGCTATCGCACGCGCGAGCCGGTCGCGATCCTGTTGTCGACCGCGGTGCTGGTGCCGTTTCTCTATTTCCTGGTCAAGTCGATGACGCTGCGGGTCGGCGACACCTGGCCGATGTTCATGTGGCCGGTTGGCTTTGCCGCTGCGGCAGTGAACCTCGCAACGATGACGAAGGAGGGATGGTCGGCTCGCATGCACAGATCGTCGGCGTTCTGGGCCAGGACATCCATCACGACGGGCATCGCCTTCGTCGTCATCGTGTTCCTCTATTACGTCGCCGCGTCCTGGAATCTGCTCGGCAAGATCGATCCGATCGGCGCCGAAGCCGGCTACGAGCAAGTCGCCGCGCGCGCGCAGGCCGCACTCGACGAGACCGGCGCGACCTGGATCGCGACGACCGACTACCGCACCTACGCCATGATGCGCTGGCTGTTCAGGGGCCGCGTGCCCGTCGTCGAGATCAACGAGCGCGGCCGCTTCCAGAATTTCCGCGATCCCGGCATGGACCGGATCAGGGACCACGCCGGCATCTATGTCGGGCGGGAGCCGGATAATCGATCATTGCTGTGGGAGAGCATCCCGGCGAAACGCAAGCAGCTTGGCCAAGTCGAGCGCCGCTGGCGCGGGCTCGTGATGGACACCTATGTGCTGGAAGAGCTCACCGGATGGACCCCGGAGCTCTCACCGCCGAAGGACTCGCCGCTGTTCCAGTGGCGGGTGCTGGCGGGGGAACTCGAGAAGCGAGAGCTCGCCTAGAGGCAAGCTCCTCTTCCTTCTCCCCCTGTGGGAGAAGGTGGCGCGAAGCGCCGGATGAGGGGTTTGCTTCGGCGAACGCTACTGCGAGAGAGAGGGCGCGGAGAGATACCCCTCACCCGTCTCGCCGCTACGCAGCGAGCCACCCTCTCCCACAAGGGGAGAGGGGAAGAAACGCGCTACTCCTCGTCGTCTTTCCGCTGCAACAGATCCGTCGCCAAATCTGACAGCTTCGGCGGCGGCAGCGCCGCGAACGGCAGCGGCCTTGTCACGTCGATCGCAGCCAGCCCCAGCCGCGCCGTCAACAACCCATTGAGCACGCCTTCGCCGAGCCGCTGCGACAGCTTCGCCGCGATGCCGTGGCCCAGCATCTGCTGAACCAGGCTGTCGCTCGCGGCCATGCCGCCCGTGATGGCGAGGTGGGCGATGACTTGGCGGAGCAGGCGGACCATGCCGAGCGCGCCGGGGCGGCCGCCGTAGAGATAGGCGAGCTGGCGGATCAGGCGCAGCGCGGCGACGAACACGAACAGCACGTCGATCGCCGCGCGCGGCGAGACTGCCGTGACGATCGAGACCTTTTGCGCGGCTGACGACACCAGCCGCCGCGCCTCCGCGTCCAGCGGCGACATCAACTCGCGCTCGGCGAGGCGGATCATATCGGCGCCGTCGATGATCTCGCCAGCATGGCTCTCAAGCGTCGCGCGGGCGCGTGCGAGCTGCGGGTTCTGGTGCGCGATCTTCAGGAGGTCGTGCACGATGACGCGGCTTTCCTTGCGATCATCATTGGCAAGGACGGCGGCGGCGCGCTGATGCAGTTTCTCGATCGTCGCGAGCCGCGCCAGCCCGAACGCCTCGCGCCCGATCACGACCGCGAGCGCAAGTGCGGTGACGAACGCGAAGGCAAGGCCAACCATGCCGAGGCTGTCGCTGCGCGCAAACAGATCCTCGATCAGACGGACGACACCGAGCCCGGTACCGAGCAGCGTCAGCCCGGCGAGGCCGGACCAGAACAGCGTGCCCCAGGGAAAGCCGCGCCGCGCCGGAAGCGTGGTTTGAACTGGTACCGGCAGCGCCAGCGGATCGGGCTCCGGCGTAATCTGGATCGTGCCGCGACCGATCCGCCCTGTCTCGTCGGCCTCGGTGACGACGACGCCGGGATCATCCAGCCGGAACGTCGCCGGCCGCCGTTGCTGGGATCGCTCGTTCATGAGAGCTTGTCTCCGATCAGGAACTGCAAGGCACGGTCGAGGCGAATATGTGGCAGCGCCGGCTCTTCTGTGCCTTCGTGCTCGAGCTTTGGCGGCCGGAAGCGCAGGAAGCGGAAATCACTCTTCTCGGCAGCTTGCGTCGCGAGTCCGCGGAACGCATCCGTACCATTGAACAGCGGCTCGGGATCCAGCGGTAGATCGCCTGGAAAGGTCGCAACCTCGATGTTGCCGTCGAAGAACTCGCCGCCAGCGCTTTCGCCTGCGGCCGGTGTTCCCAAAATCGACGGCAATTTGTCGCGGCCATGCGCCACCTGCGCCTCGCGCGTGGCGCGGACGGCGGCGAGCGCGACGACGTCGATCTCCGCGCCGGTATTTTCGGCGCGCATAACCGCGCGGGTGACCGCACGGCGCAGCACGGCCTCGAGCCGGTCGTGGCTGGAATGATGCAGATGGTCCGCCTTGGTTGCCGCGAACAGGATGCGGTCGATGCGCGGCCGAAACAGGCTGGAGAGGAAGGTGCTGCGGCCGATGTTGAAACAATCGAGAATGCCGGCGAGCGCGGCTTCGAGATCGTGCAGCGCTTCGGGTCCGGAGTTGAATGCCGTGAGCGCATCGGCCAGCACGATCTGGCGGTCGAGCCGGGCGAAATGATCGCGAAAGAACGGCCGCACCACCATGTCCTTGTAGGCCTCATAGCGGCGTACCATCATGGCCCACAGCGATCCTTCCGGCGCCTGCCCGCCAGCGGGCAGGTCGAGCGGCGCGAAGGTCAGCGCCGGCGTATCTGCGAGATTGCCGGGCATCAGGAAGCGGCCGGGCGGCAAGAGGCTCATCGCAAACCGTTCGTCGCGGCAGGCGCGTAAGTAATTGGTGAAGAGCTTGGCGGCCGTGAGCGTCGCCTGCTCGTCCTCACGTGCCTCGGGCTTGAGCGTTGCAAGATGCGCGTGCCAGTCTGCGGCAAGATGCGCGCGCGGCGCCTCGCGCGACAGGGCCAGACTTTCGGCCGACCATTGTTCGTAGCTCTTCTGCAGCAGCGGCAAGTCGAGCAGCCATTCGCCGGGATAGTCAACGATGTCGAGCGTGAGCGTGCGGTCCGCGCCGTTCCGGCGCTGATAATCGATGACGAGGCGGAGCTCGCTGATGTCGACGGTCGAGTTCGGCCAGCGCCGCTCCTCGATCAGCGCGCGCAGATGGGCCTCATAGGCAAAGCGCGGCACGGCATCGTCCGGCTGCGGCGCCAGATGCGCCCTCGCGATCCGGCCCGAGGCATAGGCGTCGAACACCGGAAACCGGCCGCCGCGGGTAAGGCCGTGGATCAAGGCGGTGATGAACACCGTCTTGCCGGCCCGCGAGAGGCCGGTGACCCCGAGCCGCACCGTCGGATTGAAGAAATGCTCGCCATAGTCGATCAGCGCCCTCGCCGACAGCCGCGCCTCCTCGACCATATCCTGGAAACTGAATGCCATATGAACGCTGAGTGATCTCGGGCGGGAGGAATGTGCGACCGTTCACAAAAGTGGCAATTGCGTGAGGAAAATCAAGTTTCATACTTCCACCGCCTTTGTCGGCAAATCAGCCGTTTGAACGACGCGCCGGTCGCGAAACACCCATGCAAGAGGGCATTGCCTCACGTTGCGGATTGCCATGACCGTCTTCCAACTGAAACACTTCGCATCCTCCTCCGTCCATGCTGCGGCCGACGCGATCGGCTGGGATTATGACCGCGCCGAGCTGATCGCCGACGGTGTCATTCACGCCATCGGCGTGCTCGCCGGGCTCATCGCCGCGACCGTGCTGGTGGTGCTGGCGGCGGTCTATGCCGACGCCACCGACATCGTTGGCGTCTCGATCTATGTCGCCGGCCTGCTTTCGATGCTGGTGCTGTCGGCGACCTATAATCTATGGCCGGTGTCGCCGGCCAAATGGGTGCTGCGGCGGTTCGACCATGCGGCGATCTATCTCCTGATCGCGGCGACCTACACCCCCTTCATCCTGGAGCTGAAGGACAGCGTGTTCGCGCTGCTACTGCTCACCGGCGTCTGGTGCGTCGCGATCCTCGGCATCGTGCTGAAGCTGTTCTATCCCGGCCGGTTCGACCGCATCTCAGTCGGCATCTATCTCGCGATGGGCTGGAGCGGCGTCATGCTCTACGACGCCGTGGTCAGGGCGCTGCCTGCGCTGGCGCTGGGCTTCATCCTTGCGGGCGGCCTGCTTTACAGCTTCGGCGTGATCTTCCACGCCTGGCGGCGGCTCCGCTTCCAGAATGCAATCTGGCACGGCTTTGTCTTGGCCGGCGCGGCGTGTCATTATACCGCGGTGCTCGACCTCGTGTTGAGCTGAGCAAGCCGCGAAGCGGTAGAAGAGACGCGGGCCAAGACAAGAGGAGACGTCGCATGCAGGTGACCGGCAAGGTCGTGGTCGTCACGGGCGGCGCCAACGGCATCGGCAAGGCGTTGTGCGAGGCTTTTCACAGGGCGGGTGCAGCCAAAGTCGTCGTCGCGGACATGGATGCCACCAACGCAAGGGCGGTCGCAGCCATGGTGGATGGTGACGCCTTCAAATGCGACGTCGCGCAGGAAAAGGACATCGCCCACGTTATCGAGCAGACCGAGCGGCAGTTCGGCCCGATCGAGCTGTTCTGCTCCAACGCCGGCATCGGCGGCGGCTTCGATCCGATGTCGGAAAATGCCGGCGGCGACTCCGATGAGCCGTGGCAGCGGAGCTGGGCGATCCACGTCATGGCCCACGTCTATGCCGCGCGGCATCTCGTTCCGCGCATGAGGGCGCGTGGCGGCGGCTATTTCCTCAACACGATCTCGGCCGCAGGCCTGTTGTCGCAGGTCGGCAGCCCAGCTTATTCGACGACGAAGCACGCCGCGGTCGGCTTTGCCGAGAATCTCGCGATCTCGCACAAGGCGCACAACATCAAGGTCTCGATCCTCTGTCCGCAGGGCGTCGACACCAACATGCTGCGCTCGATCCCGAAAGGCCCGCAATCCGGCGACGGCGACCTGACGCCGGAGCAGGTGGCAAAGGACGTGCTCGCCGGCCTCGAACAGGAGACGTTCCTGATCCTGCCGCACCCCCAGGTGCTCGGCTACATGCGCAAGAAGACCGAGAATTACGACCGCTGGATCGGCGGCATGGCCAAGATCCAGGCGAAGATGCGGGAGGAGTTCGGGAAGTAAGGGACGCTGTTCCCGCAGTTGACGCTGTCATCGCCCGCCTTCGCGGACGATGACAGTTGAATGTGTGACGGAATTCGCCCCTAGTGCTTCTGCCCGTAAAGCACCGGCACCGTCGAATCCACGACGACCTCGATCAGGCTCGTGCCCGCAAACGTCATTCCGCGCTTCAGCGCCTCGCCCAGCTCCGCAGCCTTCGTCACCCGTACCGCTTCGCACCCCATGCCTTCGGCGAGCCGCACGAAATCGATCCCTGGCAGCTCCAGCCCCGGCACGTTCCTCACCTGCACTACCTGGCTGAACGAGCGCATCGCGCCATAGCCGGAATTGTTGATGACGACGACGGTGAGCGGCAGCTTGCGCTGCGCAGCGGTCCAAAGCGCCTGGATCGAATACATCGCCGAGCCGTCGCCGATCAGGCAGACCGTGCGCTGCTTCGGCTTGCCGAGCGCCATGCCGACTGCGGCGGGCAAGGAGTAGCCGAGGCCGCCGCTGGACATCGTGTAAAAGCTGTCCTGGCCGCGCATCGGCATGAACTTTTGCATCGCTGGCCGGTGCGAGGGGACTTCCTCGACCAGCGAGGTGCCATCCGGCATTGCCTGCGACAGCGAGTGCAGCAGGAACTCCACGGGCAGCGGATCGGCGGCCTGCGGCGCCGGCGGCAGCGTGCGGCCCTTTGGCGCGGCGCGTTTGCTCTCCGGCAGAAGGTCGAGCAGCAGGCTCAGTGCAGGCTTCATCGTCGCGATGATGCTGGTGCCGACCGGCGTCACGGCCGCTGCATCCGGATCATCGGTGATCTGGAAGATCGTCGCACTGCCGTCGAAGATCGCGGCATGGCCTTCGACATGAAAGGTGAACACCGGCGCGCCGATCACGACGATGAGGTCGTGATCGCGTAGTGCATCGGACAGCTGCGCGGGCGAAGCATGCAGGAAGCCCGCGAATTGCGGATGGCGCTCGGGGAACGAGCAGCGCGCCGAGAACGGGCTGACCCAGACGCTGGCCTTGGCCTTCTCGGCCACGCGCACCATCAGATCGACTGCGCCGGCGCGATCGACGCCGGGGCCGATGACGAGTGCAGGGTGCTTGCACGACGTCAGCGCTTTCACCAGCGCCTGCATCGCATCTGGTTCGGGCCCGATCTCCCGGCTGACCTTGCGCGCCTCGATGGGAGATGCCGCATGCGCCCAATCGTCGATCGGGATCGACACGAAGGTCGGCCCGCACGGGGCCTGCATTGCGGTGTAATAGGCGCGCGCAATGGCGGCCGGCACGTCCTCGGCCCGTGCCGGCTCGACGCTGTATTTGACGTAAGGCCGCGGAAACTCCGACGCGCGCTCGGCGTAGAGAAACGCCTGCAAGGGAAGGATCGAGCGCGCCTGCTGGCCAGCGGTGATCACGAGCGGGGTCTGGTTGCGATGCGCGGTGTAGATGTTGCCGAGCGCGTTGCCGACGCCGGCCGCCGAATGCAAATTGATGAAGCCGGCATTGCGCGTGGCCTGGGCGTAGCCGTCGGCCATGCCGACCGCGCTGGCTTCCTGCAGCGCCAGCACATAGTCGATGTCGTCAGGCCAGTCGCTGAGGAACGGCAGCTCGGTCGAGCCGGGATTGCCGAACACCCTGTCGATGCCGAAAGAGCGCAGCAGGTCGAGCGTGGCCTGCTTCACGGTGACGGACTTGCTGCCGGTCTTGCCGTTCTTTGCCATGGTTTCCGTCCCTTCTCGACCTCATCCTGAGGAGCGCGTCTTCGCGCGTCTCGAAGGATGAAGGCCCGGCTGGTGGCCTCGCCCTTCGAGACGCGCGCGAAGGGCGCGCTCCTCAGGGTGAGGGTCTAAATTCCCGCTTCGTCGCTTCGCTCCTCGCAATGACGAGGAGAGAGCCTCACCACACCGCCGTGCCCTTCATCGTCGGCTGCCCTTCCGCATTCGCGGTCCACAGCTCCATGCTCGCCTCGGTCTCATTCGCATTGATCGAGAACTCCGTGCCCTCGAACAGCGGCTGCACGCCACGATAGGTAAATTTCTTCGGCGCCTTGCCGCCATGCAAGCGGGCCGCCATTTCGATGATCAGCGCCGCCTGCAACGGGCCGTGGAAGATCAGGCCCGGATAGCCCTCGACCTTGGTGACATAGTCGCGGTCGTAGTGGATGCGGTGGCCGTTGAAGGTTAGTGCGGAGTAGCGGAACAGCAGCACGGGATCGGAGACATGAGTCTCGCGATGCTGCGCCTTCGGTAGCGGGGGCGGAGCCTTTGCGGGCGCGCTGCTCGTCATCTCGCGATAGACGATGTCCTGCCGCTCGCGAATGGCGAGCCCGCGTGGCGAGGAAATGCTGTGCTCGACCGAGACGAAGCACAGCGTGCCGGTCGAGCCCGATTTCACCTGCACGTCGGCGATGCGTGAGGTGCGCGTCGATTCATCGCCAACGCGCAGCGGCTCAAGGAACTCGATCTCACCGCCGGCCCACATCCGGCGCGGCAGCGGCACCGGCGGCAGGAAGCCGCCGCGGGTCGGGTGGCCGTCGGGCCCTAACATCGACATTGGAAACACCGGTTGTGCCAGGCACCAATGCACCGTGAACGGTGCGGCATCGCCGTTCCTGGGCTCGCCGACCTCCTGGAACAGCGTCGCGCGCAATCCTTTCACGAGCTGCGCGGTGACGATGTCGGTGGCCTCTTGGTTGCGGCCGATCCATTGCCGCAAATGATCGATGTCGAGCTTCTCGGTCATGACGCCTCGCTCTATTATTTTTTGGATTGGGGACGTTCGCCGATCGCCGGCACCGGCCCATAGCTGCGCGTCTCGCCAACGATGATCGGCGCCGGCGCGGGATAGCTGACCCGGCCGTTGGGCGTATCGACCTCGATGCGGCGCAGATGCGGATGGTTGGTGAGGTCGGCCATGGTGTTGACCTCGGCAAAGGCGATGTCGGCATCGGACAGCCGCTTCAGCAGCTCGTCGCGCGTCATATGACTGAAGGCGTCCGCGACGGTCTTGTCGGTGAAGTCGCGGTTGCGCACGCGTTCGACCATGTTGGCGACGCGCGGATCGCTTGGCAGGTCCGGCTGGTCCAGCACCTTTGCGCAAAGCGTCTTCCACTCGCGCTCGCTCTGGATCGAGATCAAGATGTCCTTGCCATCCTCCGAGGTGAACACGCCATAGGGCGCGATCGAGGGATGGCGCAGGCCCATGCGCTTTGGAGGATTGCCGGCCTCCGAGTTGAGCAGCGGCACGGTGCACCAATCCGCCATCACGTCGAACATGGAGATGCGGATGTCGGCACCTTTGCCGGTACGCCCGCGCCCGATCAGCGCCTCCAGGATCGCCGCATGCGCGGTCGCGCCGGTCGCGACGTCGACGATCGACATGCCGACGCGCGAGGCGCCGTCGGGATTTCCGGTGATCGAGGCCAGGCCGCTTTCCGCCTGAATCAGCAAGTCATAGGCCTTGCGATGCGCGTAGGGGCCCGCGTCGCCGTAGCCGGTGATCGTGCACGAGATCAGCTTGGGATAGTCCTTCAGCAGCCGCTCGCGCGAAAAGCCGAGCTTGTCCATCGAGCCCGGCTTGAGATTCTGGATCAGCACGTCGGCGCTTGCGATCAGCTTTTCCAGCTCGGCGCAGCCTTCTTTCGTTGCGAGATCGACGACCACCGATTGCTTGCCGCGGTTGAGCCACACGAAGTAGCTGCTCTGGCCCTTGGCTGCCGCGTCATAGCCGCGTGCAAAATCGCCCTCGGGCCGCTCGATCTTGATCACCTCCGCGCCGGCATCTGCCAGGCGCGAGGAGCAGAACGGTGCTGCCACCGCCTGCTCGACCGCAATCACCCTGATCCCGTCAAGTGCTCCCATGATGGCTGCCTCAATACGAGCGGGGCATGCCGAGCACGTGCTCGGCGACGTACGACAGCACGAGGTTAGTCGAGATCGGCGCCACCTGGTAGAGTCGCGTCTCGCGGAACTTGCGCTCGACGTCGTACTCCTCGGCGAAGCCGAAACCGCCATGAGTCTGGATGCAGGCATTGGCCGCTTCCCACGACGCGTCCGCCGCGAGCATCTTGGCCATGTTGGCCTCCGCGCCGCAATCGAGCCCGGCCTCGTATTTACGCGTGGCCTCCTTCACCATCAGCTCGGCCGCGCGCATCGAGGCGTAGGCCTTGGCGATCGGAAACTGGATGCCTTGATTCTGGCCGATCGGCCGGCCGAACACCGCGCGCTCCTTGGCATAGTTCGTGGCCTTCGCGATGAACCATTTGGCGTCACCGACGCATTCGGCCGCGATCAAAATGCGCTCGGCATTCATGCCGGAGAGGATGTAGCGAAAGCCCTTGCCTTCCTCGCCGATCAGATTTTCCGCCGGCACCTTCATGTCCGTGAAGAACACTTCGGTGGTCGCGTGGTTCATCATGGTGCGGATCGGGCGGATCTCCAGACCATTGTCCTTGGCCTCGCGCATGTCGACGATGAATACCGAGAGACCATCGGTGCGCTTCTTGACCTGCTCCTTCGGCGTGGTGCGCGCCAGCAGCACCATCAGGTCGGAATGCTCGGCGCGGCTGGTCCAGATCTTCTGGCCGTTGACGATGTAGCTGTCGTTGCCATCCTTGCGCGCGAAGGTCTTGAGCGAGGAGGTGTCGGTGCCGCTGGTCGGCTCAGTGACGCCGAAAGCTTGCAGGCGCAATTCGCCGCTCGCGATCTTCGGCAGATACTTCGCCTTCTGCTCGGCATTACCGTGCCGCAGCACCGTGCCCATCGTGTACATCTGGGCGTGGCAGCCGCCGCCGTTGCAGCCCGCACGTTGAATCTCTTCCAGGATCGCCGCTGCGGCCGAGAGTTTCAGCCCCGCGCCGCCATATTCCTCAGGGATCAGCACCGAGAGATAGCCGGCCTCAGTCAGCGCATCGACGAAAGCCTTCGGGTAAGCCATCTCGCGATCGAGCTTGCGCCAATACTCGCCGGGAAACTGCGCGCAGAGCTTGGCGACCGCTTCGCGGATGTCGGCGTAATCTTCGGAGTGGTGTTCTTGACTCATGGCGTTTCCAATCAATAGCGGCAGTTAAGATAACGCCGGCCAATCCCCCGGCGTTGTGAAAACAACGCCAGCCCCCTATGCTCATTTGCTATAGCGTATGGAGTAGCCTTCCAGGATTGGCAAGCATGGATTTCCGTCAGCTTAGGACCTTCAGTTGCGTGGCGGAGCTCGGCAGCCTGTCCAAGGCGTCCGACACGTTGCGCGTGGCGCAGCCGGCGCTCAGCCGCCAGATCAAGCTCTTGGAACACGAGCTGCGCACCGAGCTGTTCACGCGCAACGGCCGCGGCATGGTGCTGACCGAATCCGGGCGCCTGCTGTTGGCGCGAACCTCCGGCATCGTCCGGCAGATCGACCAGATCCGCGACGACATCCAGTCGGCCAAGGGCCCGCCATCCGGCCAGGTCGTGCTTGGCCTGGTTCCGACCGTGAGCTGCGTGCTGTCGGCGCGCTTTGCGCGGCGCTGCGTCGAGAAATTTCCCGGTATCTCGCTGCGTATCGTCGAGAGCTACAGCGGCCATCTCGTCGAATGGCTGCATCGCGGCGAGATGGACTTGGCCATCCTCTACGGCCGCTCGGCCGACCTGCATCTCAACGTCGAGAGTCTCGGCCGCGACAACATCGTCGCTGTCGGCCCGCGCGGCTGTGGTCTCGCGCGCAGGAAGAGCGTCGACATCGGCTGGCTGCTGCGGCAACGCCTGGTGCTGCCCAGTCATTCGCACGGCCTCCGCGCGCTGATCGAGCACGCGGCGGCCCAGCGCAAGATCAAGCTCGACGTCCAGTTGGAAGCGGATTCGTTTCGGGTGCTGACGAGCCTGGTCGAGGAGGGCCTCGGTTTCGCGCTGCTGCCGCCATCATCCGTCCACGGCGAGGTCGCGGACGGCCGGCTGGAGACCGCGCCCGTGTCCAAGCCGATGACGCGCGAGCTCATTTTCGCTTCTCCGATCGATCGTCCGGCCTCGACGGCCTCGCTCGCCATCACCGGGCTTTTGCGTGAGGAGGTCGCGGCCTGCCGCAAGGAGGGCCTGTGGGACATCAGGCTGAGTTAAGTGCGCTCGTGCTTAGAACAGCCCGGTGCCAACTTGCCTTCGCATCTGGCGCGAGCTGTCATGCCGGAATTTTATAGCCGGGGTGTCGCTGCGCTTGCGGAGTGTCAGGGGCGATGCGCTCTTCGCCTCACCCTCGGTGTCATGGCCCGCGAAGGCGGGCAATCCAGTATTCCAGAGGCCGCACGGCTGGAACCGAAAGGCTGCGGCGTACTGGATGCTCCGCTTTCGCGGAGCATGACAGCGGAGGTTGATGAGGTCGCTTGCCCCAAAGAGCCTTCTAGGAGCGGAGCCTATCCCGGAATCCGCACCGGCAGCGACTCATACCCCTTGATGAAGCTCGAATAGATCCGCTTGGGCTCGCCGACCACCTCGATGCGGTCGAAGCGCTTCAGCATCTCTTCCCAGATGATGCGGAGCTGGAGCTCGGCCAGACGCATGCCGACGCAGCGGTGGATGCCGAACCCGAAGGAGAGGTGGGTGCGCGGCCGCGCGCGGTCGATGATGAAATCGTTCGGCCGCTCGAACATCTCCTCGTCGCGGTTGCCCGAGACGTACCACATCACGACGCGGTCGCCTTTCTTGATGTGCTTGCCGCCGATCTCGGTGTCTTGGAGCGCGGTGCGCCGCATATGCGCCAGCGGCGTCTGCCAGCGGATCACCTCCGGCACCATGGAATCGATCAACGCCGGGTTGGCGCGCAGCTTGTCGTACTGCTCCGGGTTCTCGTTCAGCGCCAGCACCGAGCCGGTCATGGTGTTGCGCGTCGTGTCGTTGCCGCCGACGATGAGCAGGATGATGTTGCCCATGAGGTTGTCGGGGTCCATGTGGCGTGTGGCGTCGTTATGGGCCATCAGCGACAACAGGTCGTTGCGCGGCTCGGAATTGACGCGCTCGTTCCACAGCTTCGACATGTAGGCATAGCACTCGTCCATCTCGCGGCGGCGCTCTTCGGCCGAGGCGACGATGCCGCTCTTGGGCAACGCGGTCGAGACGTCGGACCAGCGCGTCAGCTTTCGCCGCTCCTCCCAGGGGAAGTCGAACAGGGTCGCCAGCATCTGCGTCGTCAGCTCGATCGAGACGCGCTCGACGAAGTTGAAAGTCTCATTGCGCGGCAGATTGTCCAGCACGGTCTGCGAGCGCTGGCGGATCAGTTTGGCCAGTTCGTCCAGATGCTGAGGGGTGAACATCGGCGACACCGTCTTGCGCTGCGCCGAGTGCCGGGGCTGGTCCATGGCGATGAAGCTCGGCCAGTCATAGCCTTCGGGCACGTCGCGGATCGAGATGCCGCCGAGCTTGGAGTCGGAGGAGAAGATGCCGTGATTGGTGTCGACATGCATGATGTCGTTGTACTTCACCACCGACCAGTAGGGCTCGATCGGCGCGTTGGTGCAGTAATGCACCGGCTCTTCGTTGCGCAGCCGCTCGAACCAAGGCCACAAGGTATCGTCCTGGAACAGCCTGGGCGCGCCGGGGTGGAATTGCGACAACGGCGTCGCATAGGCCTCCTCGCGGGCCCTGCGCATGCGTTCGGCCTTGTTCACTCTAACCGGCGCTTGGATGTTCATGGTCGTGGCTCCAGTTGATCTTTCCTTCGCCTCTTTCCGCACGCGGGAGAGGGGAGTTCTTCGACTCACACGGCGATCTTCACCGGCAGCGTCTCGATACCCTTTACGAAACTCGAATAGACCCGCCTGGGTTCGCCGACCACATCGATATGGTCGAAGCGCTTGAGGATCTCTTCCCAGATGATCTTGAGCTGGAGTTCGGCCAGCCGCAAGCCCACGCAGCGGTGGATGCCGAAGCCGAAGGAGAGATGCGTGCGCGGGCGGGCGCGATCGATGATGAAATCGTAGGGCCTCTCGATCACCTCCTCGTCTCGGTTACCCGAGACATACCACATCACGACCTTGTCACCCTTCTTGATCTGCTTGCCGCGGAACTCGAAGTCGGAGAGCGCCGTGCGCCGCATATGCGCGAGCGGCGTCTGCCAGCGGATCACCTCCGGCACGAAGCTGTCGAGCAGATCAGGATTCTCGCGCAGCTTGCGATATTGGTCCGGATGCTGGCTCAGCGCGTAGATCGAGCCCGACATGGTGTTGCGGGTGGTGTCGTTGCCTCCGACGATCAAAAGAATGAGATTGCCGAGGAAGTTCTTCGCATCCATGTCGCGCGTCGCGGCGCCATGCGCCATCATCGACAAGAGGTCGCTCTTCGGCGGCTGCTCGATGCGCTCCTTCCAGAGGCGGGAGAAATAGCCCGCGCATTCCGTCAGCTCGGCCTGTCGTTCGTCTTCGGTGGCGACGAGGCCGTCCGGACCGGGAATGGTGGTGGCGATGTCGGACCAGCGCGTCAGCTTGCGGCGGTCCTCCCAGGGGAAGTCGAACAGCACCGCCAACATCTGCGTGGTGAGCTCGATCGAGACGCGGTCGACCCAGTCGAACACCTCGCCACGCGGCAGGTTGTCCAGGCACTCGGCCGAGCGCTTGCGGATGTTGAGCGCGAGATTGTCCAGATGCGTCGGCGTGAACATCGGCGCCACGGTCTTGCGCTGCGCCGCATGCCGCGGCGGGTCCATCGAGATGAAGCTCTCGCGGCGCAGGTCTGGATCGATGTCGCGGATCGTGATGCCGCCGAGTGCGGAGGCGGAGGAGAACACCGAATGATTGGTCTCGATCTCCATGATGTCATTGTAGCGCGTCACCGACCAGTACGGGCCGAACATCGAGTCCTTGCAATAGTGCACGGGATCCTCCCGGCGCAGGCGGTCGAAATAGGGCCAGAACGTATCGGTCCTGAACAGTTCAGGATCGCCGGGATCGAACTGCTCCAGCGGCAGCGATGTGGCGCGCTCGCGCAACGCGTCGAGCTTGGCTGCGCTCTCGATAGTCCCATGCATGACCGCTCTCCCTGTCGTGAACCGCGCGTCGTTGAATTCTGCGCTGCGGTATTTGATTTGCAATTACAGCCGGTTGTCTGCGCCGGGGCAAGGAGAGTTTTGCCACATCCAACCTTCCCGAGAGCGTCGGACGGACGTCACGCTGGCACGCGAACGTGACCTCCCGCACGCCGCTCAGTGGGGGATCGTGCAAGAAACCAACTGGAATCGAGGTAAATCGAACCCGGTTATCTTGGGATCGACTAACCTCTGATCTATAGTTTGGCCGTCACAGATCCGCACCCCGAGGTTGCCGCCGTGAACGACATGCAATGGGCCCCCACCGGCTCCGAACCCATACCGCCGCCGCTGCCGCCGATGCGGGTCGATTTCACCGGCAGCCGCCCCGAATTCCGCAAGCTGGTCACCAGGGGTGCCATGCTCGAGCTCGTCACCTTCGGCTTCTACCGGTTCTGGCTCGTCACCGACATCCGCCGTCATCTGTGGACCAACACCGCGATCGACGGCGATGCAGCCGAATACACCGGACGTGGTAAGGAGCTTTTGGTCGGCTTCCTGTTCGCACTTGCGATCCTGGTGCCGATCTATCTCGCGTATTTCCTTGTCGGCATCGAGTTCGAACGCTGGCAGGGCTTTGCCTCGGCGCCGCTCTTCATCGCCTTCTATGCCTTCGGCCAGTTCGCGATTTTTCGCGCGCGCCGCTATCGCCTGACGCGCACGGCCTGGCGCGGCGTGCGGTTCTGGATGGACGGCTCGGGCTGGGCCTATTCGTTCCGTGCCATGCTGTGGGGCTTGCTCGTGTTTCTGACGCTCGGCCTGGCGCTGCCCTGGCGTGAGGCTGCGCTCGAACGCTACAAGATGCAGCACACCCATTACGGCGATCTCACCGGCGATTTCGAAGGCGACGGCTGGACGTTCTTCAAGCGCGGCTGGTGGCTGTGGCTGCTCAGCCCGATCGTCCTGGTGATCTTCCCGCTCGCACCGTTCTTCTATGCCGAGTTCAAGGCGCGCGAATGGCGCTGGTGGCTCGACGGCATCCGTATCGGCGGCGTCAGCCTGTCCTCGCGGCTGCCTCATGACGCCTTCTACGGCCTGTACTGGAAGGTGATCGGCTGGTGGCTGCTGCTCTCGATGGCTTTTGCCGCCTATCTTGGCGGCGCCACCATGCTCGTCGTCACCCTGAGCGGCGTTCCGGTGGAGGAGGTGTTCGGCCCGGACAATGCTGCCAAGAGCATCCCGATGCTGGTGATGATGGTGATCGGCTATTTCGCGCTCGCCCTTGCCGTCAACATCATCATGCGCGTCTATCTCCAGCGCGATCTCTGGGCCAAGGTGCTGGAGAACGTCGAGGTGCACAACATCGCGGCCGCCGCGGATGTGCGCGGCAGCGGCGAGCTCGCTGGCGCGCTCGGCGAAGGTTTTGCCGATGGACTGGATGTTGCGGGATTCTGAGCTGTGAGTGAGTTGTTGACCGAGGTCCCCGCGCAGTCCGCAAAGCCGGCGATCTTCTTCGACGGTGTCTCGAGCCGCAGGCGTCAGGTGACGCTGACGCTCGGTGACGCCCTAGAGATCGCCGAGGACGGCGAAGCGCCCGTTCGCTGGGCCTATGCCGATATCCGCCGCGCCGACAGCCCGGCCGGGGTTTTGCGTCTGGCTTCGACATCCGCGCCGCCACTCGCGCGGCTCGAGGTCCGTGATGCCGCGCTCGCAGCCGATCTAACCGCGCGATGCTTGCGCCTCGACGAGCGCCAGACCACGCGCCGTGGTGTCGCGAGGATCGTCGGCTGGTCGGTGGCCGCCGCCGTCTCCATCGTCTGCGTCGTGCTGTTCGGCGTACCGCTCGCCGCCGATCGGCTCGCGCCGCTCGTGCCGAAACCGATCGAGCGCCGCATTGGCGATGCGTCCGAGGTCCAGGTGAAGACCATTTTCGGCCGCAGCGCCTGCGAAGATCCCGCAGGCAAGGCCGCGTTCACAAAGCTCGTCAACCGTCTGCGCGATGCCGCCGGCCTCGACGACGATTCCATGACGGCCGGCGTGCTGCCGAGTTCGGTGCCGAACGCGTTCGCGCTCCCGGGCGGCAAAGTGTTCGTGCTGAAGGGCCTGCTCGACAAGGCTGAAAGCCCCGACGAGCTCGCCGGCATCCTCGCGCACGAGCTCGGCCATCTCAAGCATCACGACAACATGCGCGGCCTGATCTACAACGGTGGCACCTCGTTCCTGATCGGCCTGTTGTTCGGCGACGTCACCGGCTCCTCGGCCGTGATCTTCGCCTCGCGCAGCGTGGTCGAAGCCTCCTATTCGCGCGAGGCCGAGACCGGCGCCGACACCTTCGCCATCGACGTCATGCACGCACTCGGCCGCTCGCCCAAACCCGCGGCCGAGCTGATGTTCCGCATCACCGGCAAGGAAGGCGGCTCCGGTCTCATGACGATCCTCGCCAGCCATCCGCTGACCGAAGACCGTCTTGCGCGCATGACCAAGGAAGATCGCCCTGCCAGCGGCCCGCCGCTGCTGACGGACAAGGAGTGGCGGGCGCTGAAGGCGATTTGCGGCAGCGGAAAGGTGTGAGCCGCCGGGGGTTACTTCGCCGGCGCCGCCGGCGGGTTCGAGCCAGTGGTGACGTTCGGCGCGTTGTTCGGGCTGGATGTCGTGGTCTGCTGACCGACCTCGCGCCCATTGTAGAAGAAGATGGCTGCGACCACGGCGATCACGAAGATGGCGCCGATCGCCCAGCCGACCGGGCTGTTGCGGCGCGCACGGTCAGTCCTGCGGTCATCATTCTGATAGGTCATCGTGCTCTCCATGCTAGAGCAGGAGAACATCGCGCGACGGAAGCTGTTCCTAATGTGCGCGTAGCACTTACCGCGTTCCGTAAGCGCGGTCGCCGGCGTCGCCAAGGCCGGGCAGGATGAAGCCATTCTCGTCGAGGCCTTCGTCCACCGCGGCCGTCCAGATCGGAACGTCCGGGTGCAGTCCGCGCAGGCGCTCGAGGCCTTCCGGCGCGGCGATCAGGCAGGCGAGGCGGATGTCCCTGGCGCCGCGTTCCTTCAGCCGGTCGATGGCCGCGACGGCCGTGTTGGCGGTGGCGACCACGGGCGTCACCACGATCGCGAGCCGTTCGCCGAGATCGGACGGCGATTTGAAGAAATACTCGACCGCGGCAAAGCTGTGCGGCTCGCGGTAGAGCCCGATATGGGCGACGCGCGCGGTCGGCACCAGATCCATCATGCCGTCGACGAAGGTGGTGCCGGCGCGCAGCATCGGCACGAACACCAGCTTCTTGCCGGCGATCTTGGCCGAGTGCATCGTTGCCAGCGGCGTCTCGATGACCGTGTCGGCGAGCGGTAGGTCGCGCGTCACCTCGTAGCACAGCAGCATGCCGATTTCCTTGATCAGCTCGCGAAACGACTTGGTCGAGATGGACTTGTCCCGGACTAGCGTCAGCTTGTGCTGCACCAGCGGATGATCGACGATCGTGACGCCTTCCATGATGGGATGCTCTTCTTCTTCCCTTCTCCCCTTGTGGGAGAAGGTGGCGCGAAGCGCCGGATGAGGGGTCGTCTCCACGAACTTCGATGAGAGATGTGCCCGCGGAGACAACCCTCACCCGGCTTCGCCCTTCGCGAAGCCACCTCTCCCACAAGGGGAGAGGGTTATTAAAAAACCGTGCCGTCGCTGATCACTTTGAGCGGCGGCGAACCGTCCGGACGGCGTGCGAAGGCGATCGCGCGGCCCGCGGCCCAGGTGCCGCCCTCTAGAATGCTGGCGAGCGGTAACGTCTGAGGCGTGCGGTCGAGCTTGGCGCGGATGCGCTCTGCCAGCCGGTCCAGCAGGGCGACGGTGAGCGCGCGCCACTCGACGACGAGCAGCGAATCCACGGCATGCGCGCGCGCGGCATCCGCGGCATCGCGCAGACGCAGCACTTCGTGATCGACGAACAGGCCGCCATTGCGGTATTCGGCGAGCCCGGTCAGGCCGTCGATGTCGGTCACTTCGAAGCCTGCGCGCTGGAGCGGCTCGATGAGCGAATAGCTCAGCCATTGCGACAACTTGTGCAGCGGTACGAGACCGGCGGTGGCGTCGTCCGCCTCGATCGCCGGGTGATGCCAGCAATCGCCAAGCGGAATGCCCGCGAGTTCCAGCCGCGACGGCCAGATTGGTCCGAGCTGGTCCAGCACCGCGGAGAGGATGGCGGGCGCGGGAAGCGCGCGGCCCACAGCTTGCGCCGCGATGTGATCGAACAGGCCGCCCGGCCGCGGCGTATCGTTCAAACCGAATACCTCCGAACGCTCTGCGACCAGCTTGCCCAGACGGCGCAGCAGATCCGTGCGCCCTTCCAGTCCAAGCAGTGGATTGGCATCGCCGACCTGAAAGGCGGATGTGAGCCTGTCGCGCGGCAGCCTTGCAAGCACGTCCGCATCGGCCCTGAACGGCGCGCCGGGATCGCGCGAGAAAAGGCCGCCCGCAAACATATCGAGGCTTGCGATCGCAAGCCCCTCGGACCGGCCGATGCTTTCTCCTGTCACCGCGTCGCGATATCGCCACGCCGCACCCGCGCCGGCATCGAGCAGCACGCTGACGATGGCGAGGTCGAACTCCGCGCGCGCCCGCGCCGCGCGATCCGGCCAGGACGTAGCGTCCGCGAGCTCCGCCCAGCGATCGACGCCGCCAAGCACGAAATGCCGCCATCGTGCATGGAAGGGAATGTCCAGCCTCGGATAGGCCTTGCGCGTCACCGCGAGCACGGCCTGCGCGACGCCGTCCATGCGGCCGAGATCGATCGTGAAATGCTGGAGGCCGCCGGCGAGGCCGATCTCGAGCATCTGCGCGGCCCGCGCGCGAACCGCCGCTGCAGTGAGCAGCGCGCGCGCCTCTCGTTCCAAAGCCTCCGCCATCGCGCGATCAGTATTTTTCCAGCGAACGCCCGACCACGTCGTTGACGTCCTTCTCCGGCGCGATTTCGGTCGAATAATAGCCGGCGGCCTTCTTCGCGGCGATTTCGACATAGGCGTCGGCGGGAATGAGCTCCGGCGGGATCGGCACGCGCTCGACGATGTCGATGCCTTGCGAGGTCAGCGCGTCGTATTTCATGTCGCTCATCGACAGGAAGCGGTCGATGCGGGTCAAGCCGAGCCAGTGAATCGTATCCGGCATCAATTGCTGGAAGCGCGCGTCCTGCACGCCGGCGACGCATTCGGTGCGCTCGAAATAGGCCGCGGCCGCGTCGCCATCCTCCTGGCGCTTGCGCGCGTTGTAGACCAGGAATTTGGTGACCTCGCCGAGCGCACGGCCTTCCTTGCGATTGTAGACGACGAGTCCGAGCCCGCCCTCCTGCGCGCCGCGCGCGGATTCCTCGATGCCGTGAATCAAATAGGGCCGGCAGGTGCAGATGTCGGATCCGAACACGTCCGAGCCGTTGCACTCGTCATGCACGCGGCAGGTGATCTTGGTGCGGTGGTCCGGCAGCTTTGTCACATCGCCGAACAAGTACACCGTGGTGCCGCCGATCGGCGGCAGGAACACTTTCATGTCCGGCCGCGTCACCAGCTCCGGGAACATGCCGGCGGTCTGCTCGAACAGCGTGCGCCGCAGCTCGGTCTCGCCGGTGCCGAAGCGAGTCGCGAGGCCCGGCAGGTACCACACCGGATCGATCGCGATCTTCACCACCGACACGCTGCCATTGGCGTGCACGACCTCGCCGTCGGCGCGTAGCCGGTTTGCCGCCAGCGCCTCGCGGATCTCCGGGAGGTCCAGTCGCGCGCGGGTTACCGCGATGCTCGGCCTGATGTCGAAGCCCTCGGCGATCTCCTGGCGGAAGTTTTCCGCAACGAGATGCCCCCACGGATCGAGCGCGACGATTTTCGTGGGATCATTCCATTGCGGGAACGGGCCAATGGTCGCGGCGGGAAACGTGTTGGTGAGGTCAGGACGCCGGATCGGATCGAGCGCGCCCGCGGACACTGCGAGCGCCCGGTACATCGCGTAGGATCCGCCATGGCTGCCGATCACGTTACGATCCCCAGCGCGCGACACCGTGCCGATGATCGGACCCCGGGCGCGCGCCTCAGTGGCGCCCCAATGGATCGGGAAGGCGGCCTTCCGGCCCGGCTCCGGATGGGAGGTCAGGCGGATGTGGTCGGTACGGTTCGCGCGGCTCATGTCCAGGCTCCCAAAAAGCCAACGGCCCGCCGCTCGGACGGGCCTGGCTCGGTCGCGTTGCCAGTCGAGGACACCGGCGACGCGAGCTCAATCCGACATATTGTAGCGGCGAGGCACGACAGACAAGTTAATCGTGCCGGGCGGGCAGAGCCCCTTCGTGCCTAATTCCCGTCGTCAACGCGCCAGCAGCGCCGCCTTTGGCACCGCGCGCCCGCGTTGGCGGACCCGGCCGCTCTGCCTGTGCGGCCAGTTTAAGAGATTGAAATATTTCCAATTTTCGTGTTTTCAAGGGGTGCCGAATGGTCTGGCTGTGCGGACGACACGTTCTCGACAAAACCTGACTCAGCCCAACCGTAGGATCGCCTCGCCTTGGAGACTGCCATGCCCGCCGCCAGCTACATCGACCCCCGCAACGGACAACTCTATCCGCTGGACCGGCCGCGCTGGTGCTCGGACGAGCGCACGCCGTTGCTGGTGACGCCGGGCGCCGGCATGTCGCGCGAAGACATCGATGGCCGCATGCGATCGCTCTGGCGTTACCGGGCGGCGCTCCCGGTCGAGATCGCAAAGCCGATCACGCTCGGCGAGGGCTGCACGCCCCTGGTCCAGCAGGATTGGGGCGAACTGCGGCCGCTGTTCAAGCTCGAATGGTTCAACCCGACCGGCAGCTTCAAGGACCGTGGCTCTTCCGTGATGCTGTCCTTCCTGCGCCAGATCGGCATCAATGCGGTGCTGGAGGATTCCTCAGGCAATGGCGGCTCGTCCATGGCCGGGCTGGGTGCCGCCGGCGGCATGCGCGTGAAGATCCTCGCGCCTGCCTCGACCTCACCGGCCAAGATCGCGCAGGTGCGCGCCTATGGCGCCGCGGTGCAGCTCGTCGATGGCCCGCGCGAGGAATCGGAGGCCGAGGCGATCCGCCAGTCGCACCAGACGTTCTACGCCAGCCACAATTGGCAGCCGTTTTTCCTCGAAGGCACCAAATCGCTCGCCTATGAGATCTGGGAGGACCTCGGCTTCCACGCGCCCGACAACGTCATCGTCCCGGTCGGTGCCGGCAGCAGCCTGCTCGGTTGCGCCTTCGGCTTCCGGGAGCTGCGCAAAGCCGGCCAGATCACAAAGCTGCCGCGCCTGTTCGCGGCGCAGCCGCAAAATTGCTCGCCGATCGATGCAAGCTTCCAGGCCGGCGTCGATACGCCTGTCGCGCGCGAGGTGCACAAGACCATCGCCGAAGGCACCGCCATCAAGAATCCGCTGCGCCTGCGCGAGATCATCGGCGCCTTGCGCGAAAGCGGCGGCGGCACCGTCGCGCTCACCGAGGACGAGATCGTTGCTGCCCTGCGGCGTCTTGCACGGCAAGGATTGTTTGCCGAGCCGACCAGCGCCAGCGCGGCTGCCGCGCTGGAAAAACTGTCCGCTGCCGGCGCCATCAAGGCGAACGAGACCACGGTCGCCGTCCTCACCGGCACCGGCCTGAAAGCCGCCACCACCGTTGCCGATCTCGTGCAATAGCCTTCGATCTATTGAGCCTGTAGCGCGGGCCCGCGCGGGGTTAGGCTGTTGCAGTGGGATCGTCATTCCCGGGCTTGTCCCGCGCATCCACGTTCCTCGTGCCGCGGAGCCTTGCATGGATGGACGGACAAGGCGGACCATACGGGAAGAAGGTTTCGGTGAGCGCGTTGAACCTTCGGCGTCCGTCGTCAGCCTCATGAACATCGAGCTCGAGAAGGAGAGTTCCATGACCGCGCAGGATCCGTTTGCAGGTTTCAAGGCCGTTCAGAAGGAAGCCTGGTCGCTGTTCACCCCGATCGAAGTGTTCACCACACCGGCCGCCGCCAAGCTGGTCGGTTTTGCCGGCGTTGTCGCCGGCCAAAGGTTGGTCGACGTCGCATGCGGCACGGGTGTGGTCGCAATCACGGCCGCGCGCCGCGGTGCGAAGGTCAGGGGTCTCGACCTTTCGCCGGTTCTGATCGAGCGCGCCCGCGAGCACGCGCAGCTGGTGAACCTCGATATTGACTTCGCTGACGGTGACGCCGAAAGCCTGCCCTATGGCGACAATGAGTTTGACGTGGTGCTCAGCCAGTTCGGCCACATGTTTGCACCGAGTCCGGACCTTGCAATCGGCGAGATGCTGCGGGTGCTGAAGCCCGGCGGCACCATCGCTTTCTCCACTTGGCCGCCACATCTCTATGTCGGACGGATGTTCGCGCTGATCGGCCGCCATCTGCCGCCGCCCGAGGGTGTGGCGTCGCCGGTGTTGTGGGGCGATCCGAAAACGGTCGCCGAGCGTCTCGCCGGGAAAGCACAGGACCTCTCCTTCGAGATGGACATGATGACGCCGTCCGCACTCAGCCCGCAGCATTTCCGCCGCACCATGGAAACGACGATCGGGCCTTTGATCAAGCTCGTCGCCCAGTATCAGGACGAGCCGGACAAGCTCAGGAGCTTCCGCGCCGAGTTCGAGGCGTTGATCTCGGAATATTTCGATGCCGGCAACAACGTGATGCGCCAGCAGTATCTGATGACGAGAGCAAGGAAGGTGTGAGGGCGCGATCTCAGGCTAATGGCTTGCCGGGTTAAGTCTTGCTCGTCCTCCCCTGGAGGGCCGGGCTATCGCATTTGAAGACTGTTCGCCTTCGGCTATCCTTCGAGACGCCCGGCTTTGGCGGGCCCTTAGGATGAGGACCGCAGTTTCAACGAACACCGGTGCCGCTTAGCCTCATCCTGAGGGGACCGCTGGAAGCGGTCGTCTCGAAGGACGAGGCGCGCGCTCATTCGCCGCCCAAAAACCCATATGCGATTGCCTGCTCTCCAGGGAAGGGTAAGAAGCGCCTCATTCCTTCAGATCGTTCACCCGCTTCACCCATGTGCGCACGTCGGCGAGCACCTGGGGCAGCACCGCCTTGACCTCCTGCACCGTCATGCCGGGCTTGATGCGGGGGTCGTAGAGCAGATTGAGGATGTACTGGTCGTAGACGTCGAAATAGCCCATCGAGACGTTGTCATTGAACATCGTCCACGGCACGCTGGCGGTGTCGTTGATGGGCCCGAGCGATTGCAAGAGCTCCTCGTAGGCGCAGTCGAGGAAGACGAAATCGCCGTTGTCGACCGTGAGGATGACGTCGGAATGCTCGATCTCGAAATTGTCGTTCTTGCGAAAGCCGGACAGGCATTGCGGATCGAGCGAGGTGCGGATCTCGCGCGCCTTCTCCGCGCCGTAGAAGCTGGTGAGGGTGCGGTAGAGATCGCGATCGCGCACGAGCTTCACCCGCACATTCGCCGCCTCATTGGTGTCGGTCATGGCGATGTCGAGATGCTGCACGCGGGCGGCGATGTCAGTCACGACCCTTGCGAGTTGCATCTTGCGGTCGGCGCGGTCGCTCTCGGCGTACACGCGCACCGGCCCGTCGAACTTGCGGATGCGGTCGACGCGGCCGGCGAGGTGATATTCGGCGCCGAACGCCGTTTTGAGAAAACCGTCAACGATCTCGCCGTCGGTAAAGCTCTTCTTCTCGGAGCGCTGGCGCGAGGCGATCGCGGGCAGTTCGCCCGCTCGGGCCGTGGTCGCGGTGTCAGGCACCAATGTGAGCGCGGCGAGCGCCAGCAGGGCGGCGCGGACGGCGGGCGCGGTCAGGTTCAATGCGCTCATTGTCGTGCGACGCTGCCGCATTCGCGTCGCGCGCACAAGCCCGCAAATTCACGCGCCCTGCGGGTTCCCTCTGTGGCGGCCTAGTTGTTCAGCACCACCACGGTGGTGCCGACCGCGACCCGGCTGTAGAGGTCGGTGACGTCCTCATTGGTCATGCGGAAGCAGCCCGAGGACACGGCCTGGCCGATCGTCTCCGGTTCGTTGGAGCCGTGGATGCGGTACAGCGTCGAGCCCAGATACATCGCGCGCGCGCCCAGCGGATTGTCGACGCCGCCTTTCATGTGGCGCGGCAAATCGGGCCGGCGGGCCAGCATCTGCGACGGCGGCGTCCAGTCCGGCCATTCCTTCTTGGCGGTGATCCTGTGCACCCCGCCCCAGCGGAAGCCGTCGCGGCCGACGCCGATGCCGTAGCGCAGCGCCTGGCCGTTCTGGAGCACGAGATACAGCCGCCGCTCGCTCGTGTTCACCACGATCGTGCCGGGCGCGTAATTGCCGTTATAGATGACGGTGGTGCGGGGGACGGGGTTGGCGCCGGAACGGAAGAAATTCGGGCCGCCGCCCATGATGTCGCGCGAGTCGAACTCTTCGGCGAGCGCGCCTCCTGCCATGGCCGACACCAGTGCCATGGCGGCCATCGGCGCGGCAAAAAACCGGATCATTGTCTCCCCCAAGCAAAAAATCGATTCAATGGAAGCCAGAGGCCATATTTGCGGGCATTTCGCAAGCCACGGCCGCGTGAGGGACGCCATGCTTAACGATTGGCGTTACCAAATCGGCAACCGCGCCCCATCTGCCGAAAGGAATTAGCCCAGCCAGCGCATCGTTACGCCGGGCAGGGCCGCGATGGCGGCTATTGCTTTGACGGAACGCGCGAACAATGATTGATCGCACGGATATCTGGACAATGCCTGTCGTGGGAGCCTTGGGATGAACGGTGCGGAAAGCCTGGTGCGGACAATGGTCAAGGGCGGGGTGGACGTCTGCTTCACCAACCCCGGCACCTCCGAAATGCATTTTGTCGCAGCGCTCGACCGCGTGCCCGGCATGCGTTGCGTGCTCGGCCTGTTCGAAGGTGTGGTCACCGGAGCTGCCGACGGTTATTTCCGCATGAAGGGAACACCGGCCTCGACGCTGCTGCATCTCGGCCCCGGCCTCGCCAACGGCCTTGCCAATCTGCACAACGCGAAGAAGGCCAATTCCGGCATCGTCAACATTGTCGGCCAGCACGCCGTCTACCACATCGGCTACAACGCGCCGCTGACCTCCGACATCGAGGGCCTGGCCCGGCCGATGTCGTCCTGGGTCCGCACCTCGCCGGATTCCAAATCGGTCGCCGCCGACGGCGCAGCAGCGATTGCCGCCGCCAAGAGCGCGCCGCCGCAGATCGCCACCCTGATCCTGCCCGCCGACACCGCCTGGAACGAGGCCGACGGCATCGCCGAGGTTCCGGCCGAGCAGCAGCGGGCGAGCTATTCGCCGCAGGCGGTCGACCAGGCCGCAAGGATCCTGCATGGCGACGGCGAGGGCACGCTGCTGCTGATGACCGGCAGCGCGCTGAGCGAGCAGGGCCTGGCGCTCGCCGAGCGAATAGCCGGCAAGACCGGATGCACGGTGATGGGCCCGACCTTCCGTCCCAAGATGGCGCGCGGCCGCGGCCGTTTCTCGATCGATCGCATTCACTACGTCATCGAGCAGGCGCTGCCGATGCTGGCAAAATTCCGTCACATCGTGCTGGTCGAGTCTGACGATCCCGTGGCGTTCTTCGCCTATCCGAACAAGCCGAGCATGCTCAAGCCCCAGGGCTGCGAGGTCCATCGCATGACCTCCTGGGGCGAGAACTCGGTCGCGGCGCTGGAAGCGCTTGCGGGCGCCGTAAAGGCCAGCGCCAAGGACGTCAAGCCGCAGGCTTTGCAGGAACTGGTCAAGCCGACCGGCGCGCTCACCTTTGCCTCGATCGCACAGGCGATCGCCTGTGCGATTCCCGAGAACGCCATCATGGTCGACGAATCCCTCACCACCGGCCGCGGCTTCTTCCCGCCGACGGCGGTCGCCGCCCCGCACGACTGGCTCCAGAACATGGGCGGCTCGATCGGCTTCTCGACGCCGCTGTCGATCGGCGCCGCAATCGCCTGTCCGGATCGCAAGGTGATCACCATGGTCGGCGATGGCAGCGCGATGTACACGATCCAGTCGCTGTGGACGCAGGCCCGCGAGAACCTCGACATCGTCACCATCGTGTTCGCCAACCGCATCTACCAGATCCTGCGCGGCGAGTTCGACAATGTCGGCGCCGGCGAGCCCGGCCAGCGCGCCAACGACATGCTGCGGCTCGATCGTCCGACGCTGGATTTCGTCGCGCTCGCGAAGGGCATGGGCGTGCCTGGCCGCGCCGTCACCAATGCCGACGAGTTCAACAAGGCGCTGGCCGAAGCCGTCGCCGAGCCCGGGCCGCGCCTGATCGAAGTCCAGATGTGAGTCTGGCCGGTTGCGCCGCGACTTCAGTCCTCATCCTGAGGAGCCCGCGTGAGCGGGCGCCTCGAAGGATGCTTGCAGGTGGGATACGGGCCTTCATGGTTCGAGACGCGCGTTCCGCGCTCCTCACCATGAGGATCTGGCAGCGGCGCAACTGAGGGCGCGTGATGGGCCCGGAGGCACGATGCAAACCGAGCTGAACAAGGTGATCGCGGCGCTCCGGGACTTCTACGCGCAGGAAGCATTCCTGTTCGAGAAGGACGTCGGCGAGCGCGCGATCACGCACCGCTTCGCCGTGCACTTGGAGAAGCAGTTCTCCGGCTGGTCAGTTGATTGCAATTACGACCGGCTTGGTGAGCGCACGCTGCATCTGCCGCACGGCACTATCATCTCGACCGACGACCATCTCGGCAAGTCGATCTATCCTGATGTCGCCGTGCATCAGCGCGAGATCCCGAACAATTTGCTCACTGTCGAGATCCGCAAGGCGAGCAATCACACGCCGCTCGAGCACGACCAGCACAAACTGAGGGCGCTGACCGACGTGCATGTCTGGTTTCCCTATTGGATGGGCGTACTGCTGGTGCTGGACAGGCACCACGTCACGATGTCGGAGGTCTATGTCAGCGGGCTCGTCGATGAAGCGCTGTCGCGCTGGTTCGCGATGCGGCTGGAGGAGACCGGTCTCGGAGCTCGCGCATAGCGGAGCGCGGCGTGCGCGGTCACGCACGCCGCCTTCTCGTCAGTAATAGTACGGCTGCGAGTAGGCGTAGCGCGGATTGATGCCGCAAGAGGCCGATGTGCCGGAGGCGGTGGCGGCACATTGCTGATAGCTTGCGAACTGGCAATTGCCGGGATAGCCCCAGTTGCGGCCTTGCAGGCAATATCTGTCGTTTGCGGCCTGGGCCGGCGCCGCCGCCAAGGACGCGGCGATCACGGTTGCGAACGATGCAAGGGTGAGGATGGTGCGACGCATTTCAATCTCCTTCTAGGGCGGGGTGGAACGGCCGTGCCTTGGCGTTCCCCGTGGCCTGACGGACGCACGGTCATGCCTATCTTGGTGTCCGCGACGCGGGATGCGTTCGAGGTGAGATACATCCTGACGCAGCCGGCGGCGGACAATGTGATCTCCACCACAGTTCGCGCACAGGTTCTGACCTAATCTCAACGAACTTGCACGCCTCGATCCCGTGGGACTAGGCTTGCCTCATTCGGATCAGGCATTTTGGAGGTTCTGATGCAGAGATCATATTTGCTGGCTGCGACGGCAGCGCTGGTGCTCCTGATGCAAACGCCGCTGGCCCTGGCCCTGGCGCAGGGCGCACCGGCCGCCGGCGGAACCGCTGCGCCTGCCGCAACGAGCACTGCGCCAGCCGCGACGACGGCACCGGCTGCGGCCACCGACACCTCCAGCCAGCCGACCGATTCCAAGAAGAGCGCATCGAAGAAGCCGGCGAAGAAGAAGATGACGCGGCAGCAGGAGATCGATCATTCGGTCGACACCGGCACCGTCCCCGCGCGCTACCGCAGCTCGGTGCCCAAGCAATACCAGCAATACATTCCGTTCGATAAACAGTAGCGGATTGCGCCGCGGCGCGACCGGGATAGCGGTTGCGGCGCCGGTGCCGTCGAACGCATGGGCTTGGCCAGATTGGGTTCGACCGCATACATTGTGGCGATCCGCTTGTGGGTGCTAGTGTGGGCCAAGGTCCGGGGGAAGGAATGAGCGAGGACGGGAAGGATGCTGGCTTGGTGGCCATGATCACCAGCATCCTGGGGGGCAACAAGCGCGCCGACGTCGTGACGCCGCCGCCGCTCGCCGAGGCTCCACCGACAGCGCCGACGAACGGGTTTGAGTCGGTCGAGCCGTCCAACACAGATGCTGCAGCGGCCAAGCCTGCCGCCGAGGCCGTAGCAGCCGACACGCAGCCGGTCGAGGCGCCTCCGAAAATCGTCACCACACGAGACGGCAAGCAATTGCTCCCTGCGGAAGCGATTGCCGATCTCGTGCTTGGCGAATTGCGCAAGATGGAGAATTTTCCCGCGACCGGCGCCTCCGTCACGGTCTACGGTTACAAGCACTGGAATGCCATGATCACCTTCGCGCCGTTCTCGACCACGTTCCAGAATGCGACCCGGTTCCGCCAGGCCATGCCGGACATCGTCGTCAAGCTACGCCGTTTCGTCGAACTTGAGATATAGTCCAGGTCAATCAGCGGCGGCGGAACGCTGCCGGTAGCCAGGACAGTCCGACAGGATTTTGAAATTGAGCGTCGCCTTCACCAAGGAAGAAAGCGCCGAAACCGCGTCCGAAACGCTGTTGCCGGACCGCCCGATCTCGCCGCATCCGAACCTCGTGACGAAAAAAGGCTTGCAGGCGTTGCAGACGCAGCTTGCCGAGGCGCGCGAGGCCTATGAAGCCGCGCAAGCGATCGATGACGTCAACGAAAAGCGCCGGCAATCAGCCGCGCCACTGCGCGACGTCCGCTATCTCACCGAACGGCTGCGCACCGCGCAGGTCGTTCCCGATCCGACCTCGAGCGATGTCGTTGCCTTCGGCAGCACCGTCACCTTCAGCCGCACTGATGGCCGCGTGCAGACCTACCGCATCGTCGGCGAGGACGAAGCCGACCCGAAGGCGGGGACGATCTCGTTCGTCTCGCCAGTGGCGCGGGCGTTGATGGGGAAGGCGGTTGGCGACGTGGTTGGCTCTGGTAACCAGGAGATCGAGATTCTGTCGATCGGATAGATGCCCAGGGCGAGGCGAGGATTGCGTGAGCAAAGGGCGCTATCGACAGGAGCAATCTCATTCGCCTAAAGCATGATCCGGAAAAGAGCGAGGCCGCTATGTCCGCGCAACAAAGCTTGATGGTTGAATGAGACGGTTTCTCTCCGGCGCATTGCCGTTTTACGCGTTGGCCGGATTGGCCATTTGCATGTACCTCGTCCTGTACAGGACGAATCTTTTCGACTTGAACGCCATCGTCCAGGGGGCGACCGGTTCATCATGGTTTCCGGTCTTCATGTTCGTCTGCATTCTCGCCGAGTCGCTCTTCCCCTATTTTGGCTATTTTCCCGGAACTGCCCTCATCTTGATGTCCGTCGCGCTCACTCCGAAGTCCGCGGATGTCTCCGTTTTTATCGTGGCGTGGCTGGCCATCATCGTGGGCGCCGTTCTGAGTTACGGACAGGCTCGCTTTTTCAGACCGCTCCTGCAGCGCGTTGCCTCGAGAGCGGCCCTGAGCCGATGTGAGTCCTTGCTCGACGCTTATGGCCGCTACGCCCGCGTTGCCTTGTTCGTCCATCCCAACGCTTGCGCGATGTATTTTACGGCACTCGGACTTCTCGGCCGGAACCTGACGCGAGAGCTCGCCCATCTTTGCGTGGGTGCGGCGGCCTCAGTGAGCGTTCTGTTCATCGTCGTGACCAGATTTGTGTCATCCGTGGGCGCCACCGATGACGGGCAATTGCAGGTGCTGCTCGCGGCAGGGCTGGTCGCCATCGGGACCCTCGTCGGTCTGTACGCGGCATGGCGGCCGGATCGGGTCGATTGAAGCTTGCTCCGTCATTGCGAGCGCAGTGAAGCAATCCAGAGTGTGTCCGCGGAGGCAGACTGGATTGCTTCGCTGCGCTCGCAATGACGACGAATCATCGCGCTTTACGCCTCCGGCAGCTCAACGCCCGTCAGCTTGCTCAATTTGCCGATGAGTTGGTCCTGAAATATCCGATCGCTCGCCTCACTGGCCGGCTGCTGCTGCTGGAGATGATGCCAGTAGCGCCCGCTGACCAGGGCCGCGGAATCCTCGCTCACCGCCAGCCAGGTCTGGGTCCGTTGTCCAGTGTCGAGATCGACCGGGGCGCTCGCACCACCCATCTTCGTGCGCACCCATCCGGGATCGACGGCGTTGCTCAGGACCTTGGGCCAGCGTCGTGCCAGCGCAACAGCGAGCGCGACGACATGCAGCTTGCTCTCGGCATAGGCCTTTGCCGAATCCCAGGCCCGCTTCGTCCAGTCGAGGTCGTCCAGCGAACCCTCTCCGCCGCGGTGCAGCCCGCTGCTGAGATACACCAATCGGTCGGGCCGCTCGATCAGGGCCGTCAGCATGTACGGCGCAAGCGTGTTGATGGCCAGAGTCTCGGCATGGCCTTCCGGCGTCGAGCCACGGCTCGGCCGCGTGTAGACGCCGGCGTTGTGGATGATCGCATCCATGCGCCCGATCGCATTGACCTGGTCGGCGATGCTCTTCGTCTCAGCGGCACTTCTGAGATCACCGACCACCATTCCGGCGGCACGCGACGCAAGCTGGCCAAGTGCTGCGGCACGATCGGCCGAACGCGCGTGCAGCACGACGCGGTGACCTTGATCGAGGAGGGATTTTGCCGCCGCGCGGCCGAGACCGTCCGCGCTGCCCGTGATGAATACGATCGCCATGCGCCGCTCCTCCGGATGTTTCAGAACGCATTCTACATTGCCCGCGCATCGTTTCCGATGTTGGTCGTCGCTCAGCTTGCCGGGATCGGCGAGAGAGCGCCATCGGCTGCTTTCTCATCTCACCAAAGGGGTAGCGCGTCTGTCTCGGAAACGATGCCGACAAAGGGCAGCAGGTCGACGTCCCGCTCGTCGAGGCGTGCTTTCGTGCTGGCGGTAACAATGTTCCGTGCGCCCTCGATGTAAGAGAGCTGTCCAGCCAGCATGTCTTGTGCGGATTTGAGGATCTTGCGACGGGCCGCGAGGATCTCGGCTTCGTTCCAACTCATCGTCTGGCGGGCTTCTCCGCGGATGATGTCATCCTGCCCCTGTTTTGCCCGACGAGTCAATCGTTGATTCGGAAAAGTCGTAGAAGTCTAACCCCTTGATCCGGCTGATGTCGGCTACTGTGCATGGGGTTGTTTTCGCATTTTTGGTTGAGACGGGTCGCCGAACACCATCAGCGTCGACGATCATTCAAAACCGGTAGGGTTCAGGAAAAGGAATGGTGGGCGCACAAGGGATCGAACCTTGGACCTCTCCCGTGTGAACCACAATTGGTGGATTGTAGCCAACCTAATCCAGCCATAGTCTTATTGTAATAGTCCTTGCAAGTTAAAGACTTGTGGCCATATTGGACCATCCTTGGCCTCGGTTGGCCTTACCACATTTTGTATGTCCCTGCTGTGCCCTTTGGAGGAATTCCCTTAGGGCACACAAACTGGGACGTAGAGGCGATGGCTTGTGGTCCATTTGTTCTAGGGTCGCGCCTCGACCCGTCTCAGGGCGCCAGGAGCGAGAGCACAAGCGATGGAAAAGAGTAAAGAATCTCTCAGAGCTGAAGGAACGACGAATTACCTGAGACTCACTGACGCGGCGATCCGTGCGGCGACGCTGCCGCCGGGCAAATCGCAGCACTATCTGCACGACACAGAGCAGCCGGGGCTCGCGATCAGGATGCGCGCGACTGGTGGCAGGACCTGGGTCTTCATGTTCACAAAGCCTGGGACGAAGGGCACTCAACGCAAGACGCTGGGTGCGTGGCCCAAATTCAATGAGAAGGCCGCGCGCAAGGCCGCCACCGTCGTCGCTGCGGAGGTGGTCATTGGGATCGATCCTAACGAGGTCAAGCGCGAGGCGAAGCGGCAAGCGCTGGCCGAGCGGCAGTGCACGACACTGGCGACCCTGATCGTTGAAGATGGCCCGTACGAAATGTCCCTGACCGGGCGCCAGGTCGTCAACTGGAAACCGGCAATGTCGGCACTCCGACGCGGTCTGAAAGATCATTTCGACCTCGCCATCGCCGAGCTCACGCGACGGCAAATCATGGCGGCGGTAGACAGGATCGGCAAGACCGGCAAGCGCGGCGCAGCAAAGGACTTGCGCAAGCACACGCACACGTTCCTCGAATGGTGCGTCGGCGAAGGTTACGTCGAGCACAACGTGCTCGCCGGCTATCGCGTGCCCAAGGAGACGCGCGCGCAGCGGGTCGGGCGCCGAACGAAGGGCCGGGCGCTGACCGACGAGGAGATCATCAAAGTCTGGCACGCATCCGGCAAGCTTGGGACGTTTGGGCTATTGACACGAATGTGCCTACTTGGTGGCCCGCGCCGCAGCGAGCCAGCCACGATCGAGTGGCAAAATCACGTCATGGATGACCGCATCACTTTCGATGCAGCATGGACCAAGATGGGCCTTTACCACGACATGCCGCGCACCCATCTCGTTAACGAGGTGCTTACGGCCGCAAAACATTTCCAGCGTGCGACGTCGGACTATGTCTTCCCATCACCGAAGACCGGCGGCCAGATGTCGGGCTTCACAAACTTGGTCGACCGCCTGGTTAAGGAAGCGGGTGTCGCCAAGTTCACAATGCATGACTTAAGGCGCAGCTTGCGAACCATCATGTCACGCTGCGGCTATGACAACGAAATCCAGCGGTTGTGTGTCGGGCAAAAGCCGCGCGGGATCGATCAAGTCTACAATCACGACGAACAGTGGATTATCCGCAAGATGGCGTTCGAAGCTGCTCATGACTACATCGCGGAGTTGGTCGGCGCGAAACGGGGAGGCAAGGTCGTGCGCCTGCAGCGGACGAATCCGCTCGATCCCATCAAGGCCGAATTGCTGGGCCGTCTTCGCGAGCATTATGCGGCTGCGACGACTTAGTTGTCTTATCGCGTCCGGCCAGATAGTCGCGCACCGCATCGACTCGGTAAAGCGGGCGACCATCGACGTAGCGCCATTTCAGCGGGTGGTTCGGATTGCGCCGCCACAGCTCCAGGGCTCCAGGCGTGCGCCGGATTACGGCGGCCGTCTCTAATGCCGTTAAATTTGAGCTGCCCGGCAGCGAATCGATATCGAACGTCGCGGGCGGCGGCATGCCACGATTCTTCCGAGGTCGCTTCATGATGCGGAGCGTCTCCTTCGAGTGGCCCATCGTCAACTCTCACGATCGAAGCGAGCGAGGCTCTCGTGTAATCGCCTGGTCGCTTCTTGGGCGGGACGTCAAGAGAATCAACGCAGTCGTCGAACTTTGCCTGTCGAGTGCCGCCGATTTGACCATCATGCTCCGGTTGATGTTGCATAGGAACACGTCAATTGCGCGTCGTAAGATTGGATATCAACGCGAATAGAAGAAAAGTTGCTGGTAAGTAGCCGAGACCACTCCGCTCGCATTGCGGCCCTGCGAGTGGCCACGACAGCGGCCGGTCACGCCCGGAGGCTATTGGCCGTCATCATGGGAAGCATGCCGAAGAATGAAAAGCGAACTGATAGGTAGTTCGACGCTTCCCAGCTACATCGAGGCGGGTTGGCGGACATCGGAATTGACTTGGCGATACGGACTTGCTCGCCATCTACCGCCGCTTTCAATTGGCGTTCCATAAAAGCGACGCACCGCGTTTCAGGATTGGGTTCGTTCACTGGCGGGCCATTCCTCCTGAGCTCCCAATGCACGCGAGCGCCATAGGAATCGGTCAACCTTGCGATAAGATCTGCCTTCTTCATCGCGTCAAGTGCATAGCCCCAAGGCCATTCCTGGCAGCAGAGTCAACAATTCAGACGACAAGTGCCGCTGGAACGACTCGCCATAAAGATATGTTTACGGATCATTGCCGACGACAAAGATCTGTTCACGTTCAATTTATGATCTGTTTACAGATCATTTCGATGTTAATGATCCGAGAACATATCCATGACTTCGGCTCCAAACCCGCTGCTCAAGGAGCTTGGCGTGCACTTTCGAAGAGCACGAATGGCTGCTGGCCTATCCCAGGAGCAAATCGCCCTCCGGGCGAACATTAGCAGGCCGCGCTATCGCGACATTGAGACGGGTGCCGCTGCAGCCCGCGCAACGACACTCGTCAACGTTGCCCGCGCCCTTGGCATGGAAATGATGCTGATTCCGCAAGCGATGGTACCGGCTATTCAATCAATGCTGCAGAGAGCTACGGGCGATGATGACCGCCCTGCGTTCACGTCAGATGTTGAGGAGGAGCATGAATAAGCCTGTCCTCGCGGCTGAACGTATCCAATCGCTCGACATCTCATTAAACGATCTTGCCGTCGGCACGCTCGTCCGAACGCCGGGCGACTACAACGCATTCAATCTCTTGCCCGCGTATCGGAGCTTGAACGACCCTCCGATCTTCAGCCTATCGCTTCGCTCGGCAGATGGCAGCCTCCGCCGGGATCCCAAACCCATACGCGGCGCGCTGCCGCCGTTCTTCGCGAACTTGCTGCCCGAAGAGAAACTGCGCGAAGCAATGGAAAAGCACCACGCAGCGTCAGTAAGACCTGGAAATGACTTCGATCTCTTGGCTGCACTGGGGACAAATCTACCGGGAGCGGTACGAGCGTTGCCGAGCGACGGCGTCCCCGTTCCGGCCGGGCCAGAATCAGAAGCCAAGAAGAAGGCGCGCTTTTCGCTCGCCGGTGTCCAGATGAAGCTCTCCGTCGTGAAAAATACTGGAAAAGAAGGGGGAATCATGCTTGCCGTCGACGATGAGCAAGGGCAGTACATCGCGAAATTTCCCTCCCTCACCCATATTGGACTTTCGGAAAACGAATTCGCGATCTTGGCCTTGACGGAAACGCTAGGCTGCGCAAGCAGACCCAGGTCGGCGGCGATGCCCACGACCGATTGGCCGGCCGATAGGGCCAGCGCGACCGAGGCGGAGCTGGTCGAGAAGGCTCTGTCGCCGGCATTGGGACCATGCCTGGTCTGCTGCAGCCAGCGTGCGCCGAACGTGCACCGGAAGTACAGCGAGAGCGGCGTGACCCAGGCGGTGCTGGGGACGTGGACGATTGCGCACATCGCCAGGTTATGGCGGAGCCGCCGCCGCTGATCCGGCGTGGTTGCCGCGTCGAAGCTCGCGCCGACCAGTGCGGTCGTCGCGTCGGGGCGGTCGCCGCCGGCGGATCCTCTTCTTCCTCGCAGTCGAGCACGAAGCTGTCCTCGATCCGGCGCTCGTCATCGCCGTCCTCAAACTGGCCGAGCTTGCCGTGATACACGCGGTCGATCAGGACGGTACCCGACGGCCTCTCGGGGTCGTCGGCTTTCGGGGTCATGCGGATGACGTTGCCGGTGGGGCGGCGGCCTGTGGGCTTTTTCATGTGCGGGATCTCACCAGGGTGGAGGGACCGAGCGGTTCCGACGCCAGGTCGATTTCGAGGAGGTCTGCGCAGGCCAGCGCCATCACCGCGAGCGAGGGATCATGGTCGCTGCGGACGAGCTCGACGAGGCGGACGAGCTCCATCGGTCCGTCGTCGCGCAGGATCTGCAGGATGCTGATGCGCAGGCCCACCGGCACGAGGTGGCCGTGGTGCGACCAGACCAGGCGGCAGTTGCCGCAGCGGGGTTCGCGAACGAGCTCCTCCGCCGTGACGACCAGGGGCGAGAGCTCCAGCTCCCGCAGCGCGATCAGCACGAGCCCTTCCTCGTCGAGCTCGCGGACCTGACGGGCGGGCACCACGTCGAGGTAGAAGCGGCCATCGTCGCGCGCAAGGACGATCGCGTCGACCTCGACCGGGTCTAGCGGTGCGGACGAAACATGCGCCGTCGGTACGTGAGCGATGGAGCGCACCCGCGGATCGAGGCTCGCCTGGACGAGCGCTTCTCTAAGAGCAGGGTGTCGCGCGGGGATCGGCACGGGCGCTTTCGCGGATACGAAGAGGTCGGGCCGGCGGCGGGGCTGTGGTCTGAACATGACGAAACACTCGAAACCTGGAGGAGGGGCGGGTTGGCTTCGGTGGTCTGCTGATTGTCGATGTCGGTCATGACCGTCCCTTTCAGATCTCGATGATCAGGCGTTCGTCGAAATGCGGGTTGTCCCAAGTGCGCATGGAGGGCGGCCACGGGCCGTAACCCTTTGTGTTGGACACGACGCGGGTCTCGCCGACCATGGCGTCGAAAGACTCGTGGGTGTGGCCGTAGAGCCAGAGGTCCGCCGGGCGCAGCGCGCCCGTGCCATCGTCCGGCGCGCGCGCGATCAGCCGCCTCAGGTCGCTCCGGAATGCCGGGTCGAGCGTCGGATCCTCGCCCGAGCCGCCGGGCTCGTCGGTGATGTGGGGGATCGGAGCATGGTGCGTGACGACGACCAGGCGGTCCTCGCCGCGCGGCTTGCGCATCTGTTCCTTCAGAAACGCGACCGACTTGAAGTGTCGCGTAAGCGCGTGATGCGGCAGGAAACGCCGTTCCGGATCTTCTTGAAGTCGTTCATGCGGTCGCCGGCGACGCCCATGGCGGCATGCGCGTCTCCGTTCAGGGCGAAGTCCGTCCAGAGGGTCGCGCCCGCGAACGTGACATTCCCGATGCGAACGGTCTCGTTCTCCAGCACGTGAACGTTCGTGCCCTCCGCCAAGGCCTTCGCCTTTTCGAGCGTCCGTCCGAGGTCGCAGCCGTAGCCCTCGTGATTGCCCATGACGTAGATGACGGGCCGGTCGGTCACGCGATCGAGCAGCCACCGGACGCCGCGCTCGGGCCGCGGGGTCAGGTCGCCCGCGACGATCAGCATGTCGAAATCCGGACGCGCTGCGGCCGGCGGGAGGTCCCAGCCACGCGTCAGTTCGAGGTGGATGTCGGACATGACCCACAGGCGCATGGTCAGTCCTCCCAATGTTCGCGATCGAGGGGCTCGGCCCCGTCGGCGAGTTCGAGGAGCGCGTCCACGAGCGGGTCGGGCATCTCGTCGACGCCGACGGCGACCTGCACTTCGCGCGAGCCGCAGCGCGGGCAGGCGTGGCGGGACGCGTCGTAGATGAATTTGCCTTCCTGGTGGCAGGTCCGGCAGCGGAACGTCGCCATGTCAGTCCTCCGCGATTCCGAGGGTGGCGGGATCGACGTCCACGAAGGCGTCATTCTCCCGGTCGTAGCGGCGGCACGTGATCCGCCGCTGCGCGCCCAGGCCGTAGCGGACGATGTGGATATTCTCGAAGCCGGGGCGGACTTCGGCGGGCGCGCGCCCCTCAGCGTGCAGGTCGCAGCGGGTCGTCAGCCACCCGCCCGTCCGGAGGACGCCTGCCTCGCCACAAATCTCGCGAGTGCAGGCGCTGCGGGCCTCGGCCAGGTCGATCGCCTCCTCGACGCGGGAGGTCGCTTCCGGAGAGAGGCGACCGTTCCAGTACAGGCGAATGCTCGCGTACTTCTCCTGATCTGCGTGAATTTGAAGGTGCCGTCCTCGGTTGCGACCGCCGCCCTGATCCGGATGCAGCACCGGTCGATGAGGTCGCGCCATCCGGGGCCGCACTCGGGGCAGCGCTCTGCCCCCTCAGGGACGCCCACCGGCGGGCGGAAGAGGTCGGAATGGGCCTCGATCAGCCCCGGCCTCCAATCCTGCAGCACGCTCGACATCACGACGCCAGCACTCAACAGGAGAACGAAACAAGAACATATTGAGTAGGAAGGTCAGCTCGAGTCAAGCGGTTAGCGCGTTATTCTTATATAAGAAGGATCGCACTTCTTATATAAGACTGGCCGCCTTCCCTGGCGCCACGGCTGCTCCGGCCTTATGGTTAGCGGAGGCTTAATGCGCAGCGGGCGGATGAATGGTCGGGAAAAAAGGGCGCCAAAACGGGGCAAGAGGACGCCGATCGGCGACCGCGTGACATTCCTCGCGATGATGGACAAGGACGTCATCGCCGACATCAAGCAGGTGGCGATAGACGAGCACCGGGCGGCCTGGGACGTGATGGAGCAGGCGGCCCGGGAATACCTTAAGCGGAGAAAAGCGAAGAGAACGCCCTGAAAGATCTCCGTTTTTCCTTGCGGTTGCGTAGTCGCCGCGGTTCAATTCGCCGCCTGGGGACCGAGGGATGAAGCTGTTTGGTTACCTTCCGGAGACACTGTTCAAGCCTTTGTCGGGGCCGAAAAAGCACGTCTATGCCCGCCTTTTGATGCGACTTTATGAGCGGGTCTACTCGGCCCGCATCCTTGAGACGCCGCTCAAGGAAGAGGTCGTGAAACAGATCGAGATCGGACTTTCGGAGTTCGGCATCGGGTCGATGGGGGATCTCTCCGAGGGTGATCCGGAAGAGGATCAGACCACCAGCCAGGCCCACTATCTCGCCTACTATCGATTGCGCGACACCGGCTGGCTCACGGAAGAGACTGAGAAGTGGCGCACCTACGTCGACATGAACCCTGACGCCTTCATGGTCCTGGGTGCGATCGTCGATTTCGGTAACAGCCGCGTGCGTGTCGCCGGCGCCGTGGTGGACGTGAAGAACAACCTTGAGGCTGCGTTCCGGGAGCCGGAGACCATGGCTCAGGGTCTCGCTAACGCCCACGAGACGGCGGCGCGGTTCGCCCGCAGCATGCGCCGCATCTTGGCCGGGATGCGCGAGATCGAAGACCGCATTCTGGGCAATCCCAACGCGGCGGCCATCCTTCGCACGTTCTTCCAGGACTTCGTCGATGGGCTGCTGATCGCCGACTACAAGCAGCTGAAGACGTCGAATAACCCTTACCGACATCGTCGGACGATCGCGTCTCTCGCGGGAGACATGCTCGCCGACGCCGAGCGTCTTCGTAAAATCGCGCGCGCCTACATCGAGCAGGGCGTCATGCCGGCCGGCGCCACGATCGCCACGGCCGAGGAGCGCGTCATCGCGGAGCTCGAGAAGATCAAGAGCGTGTTCGAGGACGTCGGCCCCTTCATGGACAAGATCGAGGACTTCAGGGATCGCCTCGAGCGACGCATCCGCACCACCGTCCACTACATGGACATCATGGGGGAAGGCTCCGCCGAGCGGATCGTTCGGCTGATCGAGCAGCTTTCGAAGATCGACAGCGACGAGGTGGAGATCCGTTTGAGATCGCCGGATGTCGCTCTGCCGATCACATCGCTTGCGCTGTACACCCCGCCCCCGCCGAAAGCTCCGCCGGAGCGGACGCGCTTCAAGGTGCCGAAGCAGGATCCTTATCTGCGCGCCTATGTTCAGGCCACCACTGACTTCGATCGGATGGTGCGAGTTTCCGACCAAAAGCTGCTCGAGTTCGCCCGCCAACAGATGCGAGACCGCGATGCCGTGTCAGCCGCCGAGATCGAGATTCGGAGCATTGCGGACCTGTTTGCCTACCGAGCTATTCCGAACTTGGCCGCGGTCGGTCGCTCAGTGCGCTTGGGTGAATTCACGATCACGCTCGAAGAAGGGCGTAGCGCGAACGACTGGATCGACGTGACCTCCTTCCGGATCGAGAGAACGAGGACTTCGGTCAATGCTGCGTGATCTTTCCAAGCTCATCGACGATGAGGATAGCGAGGGCGGCGACGGCGAGCGGCTGCAAAAGGAACTGCGCCAGGCCGCGCAGTCGCTCTGGCGTGCTCAGTTCATCTACGAGAACGATTGGGGCATGAAGACCTCCTACGAGGTACTCCGCCGCTACACGGGTTACTTCGAGAATTTGTTCGACGCGCTCGGCTACCGGGTCGTGGGCAGGCCGAACGATGGATACATCGGTCTGGTGGCGAACGAACTGCCGCCCCGTCAGAGCATGAGGCTCGACGAGAGCCTGCTCCTGCTGGTGCTGCGACTCCATTACGAGGAGGCCTTCACTCGGTTCGAAGCTAAGGAATTCGGCGAGGTGGAGGTCGAGAGCGAGCAGATCCTGCAGATCTACGAGGACCGGACCCATCGCGAGCGCCCCAACTTCGGGCGGGTAAAGGAGATCCTGGCCGGCTTCAGGCAGCGCGGGCTCGTGCGGATCGAAGATCGGGATGACAGAAACTTCACCCTCTTCCTGCGGCCCGCGTTGCCGATTGTGGTCTCCAAGGACACGCTCGGCTCCCTTGAAGAGTTCGTGTCGCGATCGGCCGCAGCGACGGCAAAGACAGACGGCGCGAGCGAGGTCCAGGCGTGATCGAGCTCCGGCGCATCATCCTGGTCGACTGGTACCTGTTTCGGGCGCAGCAGGTTGATATGCGTGGCATGACCGCCATCATCGGTCCAAACGGCGCCGGCAAATCAGCGATCATCGACGCCGTGCAGACCGTGCTCTCCGGCGCGAGCATGGCCAGCATCCGCTTCAACCCGAGCGCCCAGAGCAACGTCAGGAGCAAGCGGACGCTGCGAGATTACTGCCTCGGCGTGGTCTCGCTCGATGAGAAGGGCGAGCGGTCGGAGCCGACGCGCCAGCACGCCTACACCTACATCATCCTTCTGTTCGAGGACCTGGGCGACGGTTCGGCCGTGAGCTTGGGTGTGGCCTTTTCGGCCTCGGCCACGAGAAGCGACGAGGCCTGCGAGGCGCGCTTCATCGCAAAAGCTGCGCTGACGAAGGACGACATCCTGAGTCCTGTCGGCGATGACGAGGTCGAGACGCTGCAGTGGCATGCAGTCCGCAATGCCTTGCGCGCCCGCAACGTCGAGGTTGACGACGCGTTCTCGAGCGCGACCGACTTCGTGGCTGAAGCGCTCAGGGCGCTGTCGCCCGCGGGCTTCCCTCTCGATCCCAGGCGCTTTCAGAAGGCCTTTCGGAATGCCCTGCTGCTGAAGCCAGTGGACAATCCTACCGACTTCGTCCGAAACTACGTCCTCGACGTCCAGCCTCTTCAGGTCGATAGGCTTCGCCGCGGTATCGAACATTGGCGCACGTTGACCCGCCGTATCGAAGAATTGAAGGCACAAAGCGCCAGCTTGGCCGGGATCCTCCGTATCGTCGCGCGGGCGGTCGAAAACGAAAGGGTCATTGCGGTAACGGGCTGGCAGATCGCGCGGCTTGAGTGGGAGAAGTTTCGGCGGGAGGCCAGGAGGCAGGAAGAGGTCATCGCGCAACTCCGGAGCGCCGCGAGCAGAGCTGAGGTCGACGCGGTCGCGGCCGCAGCCAGACATGCCACCCTTGATGCTGAGCACAAGACCGTCGAACTCTCGATCAGGACCAGCGACGGCGAGCAGTTGGCCCAGATGTACGAGTCCGACAAGACCGCAACCCTTAGCCAGCGCGCCAACGCGATGGTGCCAGTCAAGGAGATCGAAGTTCTCATCGCTTCGATCAGGAAGGCCGTCGATCTCAATCTGTTGGTTCACCGTGACGACTTCTTGCACGCGCTGCTGAGTGCAGTGGCCGTTGCGAGGGGAAGGGCTCCACTTTCCGAGTGGGACAAACCGCTTCCCGAGAACTGGAAGGATAGCGCTTCCCATCTGGATGCGGCTCTTGCGGCTGTCGACCAGGAGCGGCTCGAGGCAGCGCGAAAGACGTTTTCGGACGCGCATTTTCACGCGCGAGTGGCGACCAAGGCTCTGCAGGATCGCATCGAACTGATCGACAGTAACCTGAAGCGGATGGATCAAGGGTTGAGCCCCATCGAAGGCGGCACTCGGGACCTCATCAGGCAACTGGCTTCGCACGGTATCGAGGCGACCCCACTGTGCGAGCTGGTCGAGATACGCGACGACAAGTGGCGGATGGCAGCTGAGGCCTTTCTGGGTCGCTCCCGGGAAGCATTGATCGTCGAGCCCACAAGGGCGGTACGCGCCTTGGAGATATTCCGGGAGGGTGGAGAGCACTCCTTCAGGGATGCGGAGGTCATCAACACGACCAAGACCGACAACACCAGGCCGGCTGAAAAGGGCTCTCTCGCACAGATCATCAGTACGGAAAACCGTCACGCCCGGGCATTCCTCAACTATCGGATTGGCCGCCTGATGATGGTCGAGACCATGGATAGGATGGCTGCGGCCGAGAACGCCATCACGCCAGATCTCATGGTCCAGGGCGGGCGGACGGTCCGGCGACTGCAGAAGCCTCAGTATCTTAAGCTCGGGCACGCCACGCAGGAGCAGATGCGTCAACAGCTTCAGGCCGAACGGCAGCAATTGCTCCGGCAGCTTGCGGAATCGGCGGGAGATGTCCGTCGCTCGGAGGACGAAGCGCGCTTGTTCGAAGCCATGTTCGGGCAGTTTCAGGCGATCCGCGGCGCCGGCCTGACCTGCACCGGAGCCGGCGAGGAACTGGCTGCTTTCGATCGCAAGCTGGCGGAAATCGGGAAAAATATCGAAGATGCCAAGCGGAATCGCGATCCCAAGCTCGTCTCCGATCTGGAGCGCCTCGCCGCCGAGGTCAAGACGGCAAATCGGCTCAAGACTGAGACGCAGGATGCGTCGACCCGGGCCCACAGCGCGAGAGACCGGGCCGAGGGCGCGTATGAAGATTACATGAAGAACAACCGTGGCGTCTTGGCGGGGGCTCGTCGCACCCGCGCGCGACAGTTGCTGGACGAATTCCCGCAATCGAGGGACATGGGCGACTACCGATCAAAGGTGACCGGAATGGCCACTGAATCCCTGTCGGACCGAATTGCCGGGCTAACGGCGGACCGGGAAAACCGTTCTACCAACCGGCGCTCTACTCTGATGCGCGAAATGACCGGTGCGATGAACAAGCACGGCCAGGAATTCCATGTCGTGCCGCCGTTCACCGCCGAGGAGGCGACGCCGTCGGTCGTCGAGCAGTGGGCGACCGCTGAAAAGGACCGCTTGGATGCGCATGAGTTGGTTCAGTACGAGGAGCAGTGTCGCAACGCTGCGACGGAGATGACCTCGGCATTCCGGGACGACCTTCTCCATCGGCTCGACGACGCCTTTACCGGCATCAAGTCCACCCTGAACGAGCTCAACCGCCACCTAAAGGATCGCCAGTTCCACGGGCGCGACTACTACTCGTTCAAGGCGCTGGAGGCCCCAACCCACGTCGACATGATCGAGCTCGTCGAGGAATCCAGAAAGCCCGAGTTCAATCTGCCGCTTTTCGGTGACCGCAGCGAGGATGCGAGCTCACCGATGATGCGCGCCGTGCGACAGATCGAGGAGATCCTGTCGAACCCGGAGGCGCGGACCGAGGAGATCGAGGATCCCCGCAAGTATTTCAACTTCGAGCTCTACATCCAGGACGCCGAGGGCAAGATCCGCTCGTCTTTGACGAGCCGCGCCGGTACGGGATCCGGCGGCGAAGGTCAGTTGCCGTTCTACATCGCCATCGGCGCCTCGCTGGCCGCGACCTACCAAAACCGTCGCACCGGCGAGAGCGGGCTCTCGCTCGCCATCTTCGACGAGGCCTTCAATCGTCTGGATACCAAGGCAATCGGCCAGTGCTCTGAATTCATGCGGGACCTGGGTCTCCAGGTCATGCTCGCTACTCCGGACGAGAAGCGGCACGTGTTCATGGAAGTGGTCGACACGGTCGTCAACGTGAACCGCTTGGGCAACCAGGTGATGATCGACACCGAATACCCGACGGAGATGGCTCGCCAGGCGATCGTTGCAGCCGACCCGTATCGCAAGGGCTTCGATGTATTCAAAGCCGAGTTGATTGAGGTCGAGAAGGCCGGCGCCGTCCCGCAGGACCAGGCTGCGGAATGACAGACGTTCGTACGACGGACGCCGGGGTCGAATTCCTCGAACGCCTGCTGGAGCGGAGCGAACGCAATCCGGATCGCACCCGGCCGCCGTCCGCGGCGCCGGAGTACGACAGACTTTCGACCGCGCAGCAGGTGGGCCGCTTTCACGACCAGATGGCCGCGGCGGAACGGTTCGGCGCAGTGGAGGTGCAGCGGGGCAAGAGAGACCGGGGACATCTGGTCGAGAGAGTTCGCGTTCGAGACCCGGAATTGCTCGCCAGACATCTCGGACGCCCGACGGCACTCGCGACCGCGCAGCGCGTCAGGGCGGAATTGCTGCCCGTCGCAGCGACCGGCGAGCCGTGGGTCGCCACTTTGTTGGACGAGATGGCGGCGAGATGGGCACGAAGCGAGGCCGCCTACCGCCTGACCGCCGCCCAGGCCGACGCCGCCAAGGAGTTCTTCACGCTGCTGGCGTCCATCTCCCGGCAGGAAGCGCGAGGGCTGGACGCGCGAAGCTTCTCCCAAAAGGCGACGAACGACACGAAGGCCTTCGATCGGCATGCCTCGCGGCTCGCCGCCGTGCTCGGCGTCCGGGTCGGACTGCCGGGTGCTGCAGCCGACGTGGTCTGGGCGCACATCGGGCTGGAGCGCTTCAGTCATCCTGTTCATCTGAAGGGGCCCGTCGCCGTCGAGGGAGCGGACGGCCGTCAGGTCGATGGTCGCGCCAAGCCGTTCGCCTCGATTCATCCGGAGATGCTCTCGCAGCTGTTGGTCTTGGAGCGACCATCAGCCATCCTGACGATCGAGAATTTCGCGACCTTCAATCGGCAGGTCCGCGAGATCCATGACGCCAGCCTGGTCGTTTACACCGGCGGCTTCCCGGCGGCTGGTGTCATCGAGCTTCTAGCGAAGGTTCTGGCGGCCGTGCCAGCCGACGTGCCGTTCCTTCACTGGGGCGACGTAGATGCCGGCGGCGTGCGCATCTTCAGGTACCTCGAAGAGAGCCTGTCCCGCGGGCCTGAGCCCCACCTCATGACCAGGCAGCTGGCGGAGATGCACGGCCAGCCGGCAGACGCGGATCCGAGCTTGGCATCCATAGCGAGGTCCGATAGCGCGGTTCGCGATCTAGCGGATTGGTTGGCATTCGGATCGAACGTGCGCCACCTGGAGCAAGAGACGCTCGATCCCGCTGCACTTTAACTTACCCCCTAACGCCGATTCCAGTGGCGGTCGTCGTCTTCGCCGTCGTCTTCTTTCATGTCGACTGTCAGCAGCGTCGTGGCGTAACCGTTCTTCTGCGCGAAAACTTGCTCGTAAAGGGCTTCGACGCGGCCACGCTTCTCTAGCCATACGTGAGTGGGCACATCCCTCAATTCCGAAACGGTGCCGATTGTGGACGGGCTTGGCCAACGGCGAATGAGGGAAAGCTCAGGAATCGGGGCGCCGGCGCGAAGACCAAGATAGGGGAAATTCGGTGCAGGTATCACCCTCTGCACCTTTCGATCTTTGGATATCACGATGGCTGCAAGTTCGTCGGCACTGGTCACGTAGACCTTGGCCATCACTTCGAGGGAGACGTCGAACTTCCGCGCCAGTACGCGCACTTGTTCAAGGTCGCACGCCTTGCTCAGCTTGCAACGCTCCGCCCGATATTCCGGCATCGGAACCACCAAGGCCGCGGAAAACTCGTTCGCTTCGATCTCGATCCGCTCTTCGTGTGGCACCGCATCCCACTTGTCCTTGGGTCTGGCGCGGCGCAGATCACTCGTCGAACATTCGAATGGGCCCAAGCCTGCGCTCCATGTCCGGGAAGTAGTCCATCCTGCCGCCGTCCGCGAAGTGAAATTCCATTCGGAACGGTTGGACGAGAAAGGACGTCACCCGGTAGTCGACCTCGGAGATCCACATGAAGTGTCTCTCGTCGATCGCCTCCCAAGGAAACTCACGCCGGTTCTTGCGCGACGTGAAGACCCCCGTCGGCTTCCTGTGCCCCCGTTCGAGGATGGTACGGATCGGTCCGCCGCCCGTGGCGCGCACGATCTTCACCACACTCGGCCGCAAGCTACCCAGGGTTCTTCTCTTTTCGGTTTCCGTCGACATGGCTGCGTCCGAGGACTCGTCGCCCGATCCGCCCGCGGAATTGCATCCGAACAGAACGCGCTCGGCGGCGCGGCCCCCGAGCAGCATGGTGGTGCGATCCTCCACTGTTTGCCGCGTGGCCAAGTCGGGGGAGGACGCGTATTCGACTAGCGTGCGGTTCTCCGCCCCGCTCCTCGCCCCGACGATGCAGTGACGCAGCACTCCGCATTCGAGAACCAGCGCGAGCAGGACATGGCCGGCTTCGTGCGCGCAAATGCGCCAGTCCATCTCGGGCGGGGGCCGCTCGGAGCTCAGAAGCGCCGCGCGCAGATCCGCCGCGAGCAGCTCGCGTCCGGCGTGACGCGCGATCCGGCGAGCTTCGCGGACGAACGCCATGACCTCCGCGCCAGTCGAGCGCTCCATGGCCGTAGCGATGTCATCGAGCTCGTCGTCAGGTACCGCGCCGGCGACGTGAAACTTGAGCATGCTCAGCGTGCCGGCTGCGTCGGCCCGCTCGATCTTGATCATCCGTTCGAAGCGGCCGGGGCGCAGCAGGGCGGGGTCCACGGACTCTGGATTGTTGGTCGCACCGATCAGGATCACGCCCCGCCTGGCCGACGAAGTCCCGTCGTCGAACCTGGTCAACAGGTCTGCAACTATAGGTAGCCAATAATCCTTGTTGCGACTATCTAGGGGCTCTATCCGGGACCGCGTCAACCTCATCCAGGAACAGAAAACCAATTCCATGGGCTCGCGCGAGAGCGACCGAACGATCCAAGCGCATCGCCCGGATCACGTCGTCCATATACGAGCGTTCCTTCGTGAACCAATCCGCAACGGACGAGATCACAATGGGAGCATCACCACAGTAACGGGCGACGGCCCTAGCCAGCAGGGATTTCCCGCACCCCGGCTCGCTCGCCAGGCAGATTCCCTTGGGCATAGACGCCCAGTCCCAAATCCCGCTAGTTTCGCGGCTTCGTTCGCTGATTGGCGGCCGAGGGATCCGCGGAATACAATTACCTCCGCAATCCCTCGACTTCTTCACGGAGAGGTGTCCGATGAGCTACCGAGAACGAGGCGCGGAGAAGGCGTGCTTTGCGCGACGATCCTTTCTGGCCCTGATCGCTGGCGCGACAGTTGGAGCGGCGGTGCGCCCCGCCGTTGCCGCTGAACCCATGATCAAGGTCCACAAGGATCCGAACTGCGGCTGTTGCTTGGGCTGGGTACAACACTTGCGCGACGCCGGATTCACGGTCCAGGTGGACGATGCTTCCGACCTTCCGGCCGTCCGGAAACGCCTGGGCGTCCCGGCCGATCTGGCCGCGTGCCACACGGCAGAGGTGGACAGCTACATCCTTGAGGGACACGTACCGGCGTCCGCGGTGCGGCGGTTGCTGACGGAGCGCCCGAAGGCTCTGGGGCTTGCCGTGCCCGGCATGCCTGCAGGGTCGCCGGGGATGGAAGGTGGACACCCTGAGCCTTACACCGTCGTGCTGTTCGGATCGGCAGGTCGTGCGACGTTCATGCGGTTCGTCGGCAAGGAAGCCATCGGCTGACCGTTTGAGATGGTTAACCACCACGCGCCCGGCTCGCGCATTTGTGAACCGGGGCACTTTCCAGCATTCCGCCCCTGTGAGACTGTGACACCATGAATGCTCGCCGCCTCCTCAGGTTTCTGCTCGCGGTCCTTGTGACCGCGGGGCTGGCGGTCGCGCCGCTGGTGACGCCGGCGGCGGCGGGGCATTCGATGGGCGCAATGCAGATGGCAGACGCGCAGGACATGCCGGATGACATGGCGTGCTGCCCGGACAAGCAGAACAACAAGCAATGCCAGGACTGTCCTCTCATCGCGATCTGCATGTTGAAGGTGCTCCAGACTGGACCTTCGGCGGCGACAGTGAGCATCAGGCAGCCTGTGCGTGAACTGCTGCGGCCGCTCGATGACATGATTGCCGACGGCCTAACCCGTCCCCCTCCGGACCAGCCCCCTCGATCGATCGTCTGACCGGCGCTGCGGCGCCGGAACGTTGGCGCGCGTCCATCGCGCGCATTCGCAGGCCGCTTCGGCGGCTCAACAGACGTTTCGAGGAACAGACATCATGAAGATCTCCACTGCTGCGCGCGGGCTAGCCGCCGCGCTGGTCGGCCTTTCGCTAACGGCAGCGCCACGGTCCGCTCTCGCCGACATCAAGGATTACGAATTCCAGCTCGTCGAGCCGGCGGTACAGACCGGCCCCGACAAGGTCGTGACGGTGCGGCTGGTGAACAAGAAAACCGGCAAACCCGTGCCCGACGCGGTCATATTCGCCTCCCGGCTCGACATGGCGCCGGACGGCATGCAGGAGATGGTCACCAAGGTGACCTCGATGCCGGGGACGGAGCCCGGGACCTACCGGTTCAAGGCCAACTTCAGTATGGCGGGCCGCTGGCAATTGTCCCTCGGCGCCAAGGTGCAGGGCGAGACCGGCACGGTCGAAAACAAGCTCGTCGTCACGGCGAAGCAATGACCCGCGCCGTCACGATGGGTGCGGCCGCTGCAGTTTGCGCAGCGGCCGCCGCCGCGCTTTACATGGGCGCGATCCCGCGCGCAGCTCCGTTCGTCGGACCAATGACGGTCGCTGCGGCGGCCGAGAGCGGCGCGGCGATCTACTACCAGGATCCGGATGGGAAGCCGTTCTATTCGCTCGGGCCGAAGAAGGCGCCGGATGGGCGCGCCTGGCGCGCCGTGCCGGCGGGAGCCGACGTCAGCTTCGACGAACCCGAGGAGCAACCGGCCGAGACCAAGGGGGCAGCGGCAAAGACCGAACGCAAAGTCAAATACTACCGCAATCCGATGGGCCTGCCGGACACCTCGCCGGTGCCGAAGAAGGACTCGATGGGGATGGACTACATTCCCGTGTACGAAGGCGAGGACACCGACGACGGATCGATCAAGCTCTCGCCGGGGAAAATACAGCGTACAGGCGCAAAATCTGAGGCGGTCGTCAAAAGACCCGTGACCTCCTTGATCCGCGCTCCAGGCACTGTCCAGGAGGACGAGAGACGCGTCTCGGTCGTCGCCCTGCGGTTCGAGGGCTTCGTCGAGAGCGTCGCCAACGTCACGACCGGCGACCACGTCCACAAGGGCCAGCCGCTTCTGAACGTGTACAGCCCCGCTCTTTCCAGCGCCGCCGCCGAATATCTGTCGGCCTTCAACGCCGGCGCGACCGGAAAGGAGCTGAAGGGCGCGCGCCGACGACTGGAGAATCTTGCTGCTCCGGAAGCGGCCATCAAGGAGCTCGAGCGCACCCGGGAGATCTCTCTCTCGATCCCGTGGCTCGCGCCGCAGGACGGCGAGATCCTCGAGCGCAACGCCGTGCCCGGCATGCGCGCGGGGCCCGGCGACGTCCTGTTCAGGATCGCTGACCACCGCCTCGTCTGGGTCCTGATCGACGTCGCCGAGCGCGATCTGCCGCAGGTCGCGGTTGGGACGAAGGTGACCATCAGGCCACGCGCGTTCGCCGGCCAAAGCTTCGAGGGCACCGTGGCGTTGATCTATCCCCATCTCAACGCCGCGACGCGCACCGCGCGGATCCGGATCGAGGTATCCAATCGCGACGAACTGCTGCGGCCGGAGATGTACGTCGATGCCGAGATCGAGGCCGGCACGCCGGGACCGGTGCTGGCGGTGGCGGAGAGTGCCGTGCTCGACAGCGGAAGCCGCCAGGCCGTCTTGGTCGACAAGGGCGAGGGCCGCTTCGAGCCGCGCGAAGTGAAGCTCGGCCGGCGCGGCGGCGGCTTCGTCGAGATCACGAATGGCCTGTCCGAAGGCGAAGCGGTCGTGACCTCGGCCAACTTCCTGATCGATGCCGAGAGCAACCTGAAAGCGGCGCTCAAGGGGTTTGCCGAGTCCAGCGGCCCGCCGCCCGAGGCGCCAGCCACCGGATCGGGAGCGCGCCCATGATCGCCCGCGTCATCGCCTGGTCGGCGCGCAACCTGCTGCTGGTGCTGTTCGGCACCGGCTTCGCCGCCGCGGCCGGCATCTACGCGCTCGTCCACCTCCCGCTCGACGCGATCCCGGATCTCTCCGATACCCAGGTCATCGTCTACACCGAATACCCGGGGCAGGCGCCGCAGGTGATCGAGGACCAGGTCACCTATCCGCTTGCCACCGCCATGCTCACCGTGCCGAAATCCAAGGTGGTGCGCGGCTTCTCCTTCTTCGGAGTCTCGTTCGTCTACGTGATCTTCGAGGATGGCACCGACATCTACTGGGCGCGCTCGCGGGTGCTTGAATTCCTGAACGCCGCCACATCGCGCATTCCCGCGGGTGTCACGCCCACCATCGGTCCGGACGCCACGGGAGTTGGCTGGGTCTACCAGTATGCGGTGGTGTCGAAAGAACTGAACCTGGCGGACACGCGCACCGTCCAGGATTGGAACCTCAAATTCGCGCTGGCCAAGGCGGAAGGGGTCGCAGAGGTCGCGAGCGTCGGCGGCTTCGTCAAGCAGTACAACGTGATCCTCGACGCGCAGCGGATGCGCGACCTCGGCATCACCATGCCGAAGATCCGGGACGCGATCCGCGCCAGCAACGCCGACGTCGGCGGGCGGACGGTCGAGCTGTCGGAGTTCGAATACGTCATCCGGGGCCGGGGCTACCTGAAAAGCATCGACGATCTCGGCAACATCGTCCTCAAGACGGACAAGGGCACGCCGGTGCTGCTGCGGGACGTCTCCCGGGTCGAACTGGGGCCGGACGAGCGGCGCGGCATCACCGAACTCAACGGCGAGGGGGAGGTCGCGAGCGGCATCGTGCTGCAGCGTTTCGGGATGAACGCGCTGGACGTCATCGAGAACGTCAAGAAGCGGTTCAAGGAGATCGCGACCAGCCTGCCGAAGTCGGTCGACATCGTGCCGGTCTACGACCGGTCGAACCTGATCTACGCCGCCATCGACACCCTCAAGCACACGCTGGTCGAGGAGAGCCTCGTCGTCGCGCTGGTCTGCGTCGTGTTCCTGCTGCACGTACGGAGCGCGCTGGTCGCCATCCTGATGCTGCCCGTCGGCGTGCTGATGGCGTTCGGAGCGATGAAGCTGCTCGGCATCGGCTCCAACATCATGAGCCTCGGCGGCATCGCCATCGCGATCGGCGCCATGGTGGACGCCGCCATCGTCATGATCGAGAACGCCCACAAGCACCTCGAGCGCGCGGAGCCGGGCAAGTCGCGGATCGCAATCCTGATCGAGGCCGCCTCGCAGGTCGGGCCGGCCTTGTTCTTCAGCCTGCTGATCATCACGGTATCGTTCATGCCGATCTTCACGCTGGAATCGCAGGAAGGGCGGCTGTTCAGCCCGCTCGCCTTCACCAAGACCTTTGCGATGGCGGCCGCCGCGCTGCTCTCGGTCACGCTGGTGCCTGCGTTGATGGTGATCTTCGTCCGGGGACGGATCGTTCCGGAGCACCGCAACCCGATCAACCGCTTCCTGATCTGGATCTATCGCCCCGTCATCAAGGGCGTGCTGCGCGCAAAGACGTTGGTTATCCTGCTTGCGCTCGCCGCGCTCGCGATCACGATCTGGCCCGCCCGTCAGCTCGGCACCGAATTCATGCCGAACCTCGACGAGGGCACGCTGCTCTACATGCCGACGACGCTGCCCGGCATCTCCGTCACCAAAGCCGCCGAACTGATGCAGACCCAGGACCGCATCATCCGCTCCTTCCCGGAGGTCGCGTCGGTCTACGGGAAGGCCGGCCGGGCCTCCACGTCGACCGATCCGGCGCCGACCGAGATGTTCGAGACGGTGGTCAATCTCAAGCCCAAGGAGCAGTGGCGGCCGGGTCTCACCATCGACGGCCTGATCGCCGAGATGGACAAAGCTCTGCAGTTTCCGGGCGTCTCCAATGCCTGGACCATGCCGATCAAGGCGCGCATCGACATGCTCTCGACGGGCATTCGCACTCCTGTCGGCGTCAAGGTGATCGGCACCGACCTCGTCGAGATCGACAAGCTCGCCAAGCAGATCGAGCAGGTGCTGCGGAACGTGCCCGGAACATCGTCCGCCTACGCCGAACGGGCCATCGGGGGCTACTACCTGGAGATCACGCCCGACCGGTCGGCGCTGGCCCGCTATGGCATCATGGTCCAGGACGTCCAGGACACCATCGCGACCGCGCTCGGCGGTCAGGCGGTCACGACCACCGTGGAGGGCCGGCAGCGCTTCACGGTCAACATGCGCTACCCCCGCGACCTCCGGGACAATCCGAAGAAGATCGCAAGCGACGTCCTCGTTCCCATGCCCGCCGGCGGCGCCGTCCCGCTCGCGGAAGTCGCGACCGTTCAACTCGCGCGCGGCCCGACGTCGATCCGGACGGAGAACGCCCAGCTTGCGACCTACATCTACGTCGACATCCGCGACCGCGATCTCGGCGGCTACGTCGCCGAGGCGCAACGCGCCGTCCAGGCCAGCATCCAGTTTCCGTCGGGCTACTACGTGGTCTGGAGTGGCCAGTACGAATATCTCGAGCGCGCCATGGCCCGCCTGAAGATCGTCGTGCCGGCGACGCTGCTCATCATCTTCCTGCTGCTGTACCTGAATTTCAGGTCGGTGACCGATACGATAATCGTCATGCTGTCGCTGCCGTTCGCGCTGGTCGGCGGGCTTTGGCTGATGTGGTGGCTCGGTTTCAACCTTTCGGTCGCCGTCGCCGTCGGCTTCATCGCGCTCGCGGGCGTCGCCGCCGAGACCGGCGTGGTGATGCTGATCTACCTCAACGAGGCGCTTGCCGAGATCAGGGCGCGCCGCGCCGCCGAGGGTTGGACCTTGAGCCGGACCGATCTCCGCGAGGCCATCATGGAGGGCGCGGTCGAGCGCGTCCGGCCGAAGATGATGACCGTCGTCGCCATCATGGCGGGACTGCTGCCGATCATGTGGAGCACCGGCACCGGGTCCGAGATCATGCAGCGGATCGCGGTGCCGATGATCGGCGGCATGATCTCGTCGACCCTGCTCACGCTGATCGTGATCCCGGCGATCTTCGGCCTGGTCAAAGGCTTCCGGTTGCCGCCTGTGGGCAAACCGGGAGTGCCGGCGAAGTCGAAGGCTGTCGTCACGACACTCCGAATCCCGGAGCCTGCCAAATGAGGTGAGCCAATGATAGACGGGATGATGTCTGGAATGATGGGCGGCATGGCGCTGATCTGGGTCCTGATCGTCGTCGTGCTCGCGCTGGGCGCGGCCGCGCTGATCAAATACCTGTTCTTCTCGGGCCGAGGAGATTGATGATGCATCGCATTCTACTTGCGGCTCTCGCTGCTGTACTCGTCTCCGCGCCGGCTCGGGCGCAGCAGGACAGCGTAGTTCGCGGGGAGCAGGATTTTCGGGCCTGTGCAGCATGTCACTCCCTCGAGCCCGACCGCAACATGACGGGGCCAAGTCTTGCAAACGTCTGGGGAAGGAACGCCGGAAGCTTGCCGAGTTTCGACCGCTACTCCGACGCGCTGAAAGCTTCGGGGATCATTTGGGATGACCGCTCGCTGGATGCCTGGTTGACCGATCCGGAACGCATGGTGCCGGACAACGCCATGCCGTTCGAGGGCATCAAGGATGCTCGCACGCGCGCCGATCTGCTCGCCTTCCCGAAGGAAGCAACCAAGCCAGGTGCAGCGCCGCGGCAATCGGCGCAAGGAATGGGTGGCATGATGGGCGGAATGATGGGAGGTGGGCGCGTTCCGAATCTGAAGAATCTGGATCCCCCGCAGCACGTGACTAGCATCACGCACTGCCGGGACACCTATCGTGTGACTACGGCCGACGGCAAGACGCGGGCGTTTTGGGAACGCAATCTCCGGATCAAGACGGATTCCAGCAAGGACGGTCCGGAGAGCGGGGCTCCGGCCATCGTGCCGGCCGGAATGATGGGCGATCGCGTCGATGTGATTTTCGCGGGGCCCGAGGAGATCAGCAAGATGATCGAGCCGCGGTGCTGAGCCTTGCCGGCATTCCGATCGGCTCGGTTTGGGCTCGTTGGTGGTGCACACTCCAACCGTCTCCGAAACCGCGGTTACAAGCTTCGGGAGCGTTCGATGGGCTTCTACAAGGACTTCGTGCTGCCGAGCCTTCTCGATCTCGCGATGAGCAACAAGCAGCTTCTGCCTTTTCGCGAACGCGTGATCGGCGCCGCCGAGGGCCGCGTGCTGGAAATCGGCGTCGGCTCGGGCCGCAACTTGCCGTTCTATCGTTCGCCGGCGAAGGAAATACTGGCGCTCGAGCCTTCTCCGAAGCTGGTCGCCATGGCTCGGGGAGCCGTGCATGCGGACCTGCGCGTGCAATTCGTCGAAGCTTCCGCCGAAGCCATTCCGCTCGACGATGGCACCGTCGACAGCATCGTGACCACCTGGACCTTGTGCAGCGTTCCGCAGGCTGCCGTAGCGCTTGCCGAGATGCGCCGGGTGCTCCGCCCCGGCGGCAAGCTCCTGTTCGCCGAGCATGGCCTGGCGCCTAGTCTAAGCGTGCGTTGGTGGCAGGACCGTTTGACGCCGCCATGGCGGCACATCAGCGGCGGCTGTCACCTCAACCGCCCGATCCGCTCCATGATCGAGGATGCGGGATTCCGGATCGACCGGATCGAGACCGGCTACATAGCGGGACCGAAGCCGATGACCTTCATGTACGAAGGCAGTGCGCGGCCAGGCTGACAGAGCGGCAAGTTCTGATCACGCCGAAGGAGTGGCCGCCGGAGCAGCAAGGAAGACCTCTGTGGCAGCTTGATCGGAGAAGCGGAGCCCGGTTAATTTTCTATCTCTCGCCAAAATGCGGTCTCGGTGCTGAGTGTGTTGGCTTTCAGTGGCACAGAAGTTTGCGAGCAACATCTTGGCGTCGGCTACGTCAGCCGGTCGGCCTCCATTATTCGGTCCATCTCGGCACATCGCCCAGGGCAAGCGACTTATTACCGTACAAGGAGAGCGCATTTGCGGACCAGATCCGCCTCGGCCCTGCCGCCGGTGCACACTACGAGGCTCTGGTCGCAGGTCCAGTCCGTAGCACGTTGCAAGCTCAGCCACCCGAGGGGCTATCGCCCGCGCCGTTCCAGGCGTAGCACTTGACCTCTGCGGAACCACCGGCGGCAGCAGCGGCCGGGCGCTTCGACGACACGAAAGTACCTCAGATAGCGCCAGCCGACAACGACACCGCTCACCGAGACGATGGTCCCAAGGATCGAGAGCAGCCACACCACAATGTCCCAGGCCGGGGGATACATCAGCAGTAACCGAAAATCGAAACTGTGCAGCGCGTTGAACAGCCATCGATATGTGCGACGGCCGCTGTCCACGCGGCCAACGATGTCGCCCGTGACGGGGCTGATGTGAAACCATGTTTTCGCGTCATCATCAAACACGGCGCGCAGCACCGGCAATTCGCGGTCCTGATGATGGGCATACCAATAGGCATCGTATTCCCTCAGGATTGACCGTTCCACGACGCGCGCTTGCGGCAGCAATTTTGTTGCGGCAGTCCAGAGGCGATCCTGCGGAAGCGTTGCGAATTGGCCCGACGTCACATCCAGCGGTCTTTGCGTGCCATCACGCGATGCGGCGATCATCATCGGGCTGCCATTAAGCCAGACAAAGCGCACTTCGACGGCGGCGGATTGCGGTGTTGGCAGCTTCGTCGCAATCGTCGGCGTATCATGGCCAGCATAGCGTTGCAGCACCTCGCGCGTCATGTTGCGGCTTGCGAAATATTCGCCGGGATTGAGCGAAAGCCAACCGGAGAACGTCCAGGTCAGCACGAAGATACCCGCGATCAGGCCGGTGACGTGGTGCCAGGCCATCCAGCCACGATAAGGCGTGATCCTGCCGCTGGCATAGCGCCGCTTCAGGCGTACGCGAAGGATCCCGATCCAGATGCCGGTGACGCCGATGATCAGGCAGATACCGGAGATCCAGAGCACGACCAGCCGCCACAGCGGCCCATCTTTGCGCAGCACGGTCGGATAGATCCAGTGCGGGATCGAGCCGAGGCAGTTCCAGACCCGTTCGGTGTGGTTGGTGTCGAGCGCGATCTCGCCGGAGCGCGAGGAGACATAGAGCCTGGTACCCGCATCGTCGCCGAGCGCAATGAGGTAAAGCGGCCGCAGCGGATCGTAACGGGCCGTTACGCTCCATTGGTCGCGATCGATGATGTCTTCGAGTTGCGGTGATCTGCTCGCGGGATGATGTTGTGCGACCGCGAGCGCCTGCTGTTCGGAGACGCCGGTGATGATCCGGCCATCGGCTGCAGAGATCGCCTGTCGCTTGCCGTCCCAGCCGGTGATCCGATACACCGGCTCGTCGGCCAGCATCGAAAGCCGGAGGTCGCGCGGATAGCGCGTCGCGCCTGCGGCTTTCATCACGTCGTCCGGCGACAGCGCCACCTTCTCCCATTGGACATCAGGGAGCGCTGCCAGCCTTTCCTTGTCGGAAAGGCCGGGAAAAGCCACGTACATCATCACCACGCCGGAGATGAACCACATGGCGAAGAACAGGCAGGTGACGATACCGACCCAGCGGTGGCCGATGTACAGCCACCGCCGGAGTGTGCGTTTGAGGGTCCGTGACACGCTCAGAACTTCACGTTGACCGCGAGCTGCGCCGTGCGTGGCATGCCGAGCAGCCACTGAGTAGTGCCGCCCGACGTCGTGTAGATCTCGTCGAAGAGATTGTAGATGCGGAACGACACGGTGGTGTTGAGGTCGGGCTTCCACTGCACGCCGGCATTGACAATGTTGTAGGCCGGGCGCGTCACCGTGTTGGCGTTGTCGGCATAGGTCTTGCCGACGATCTGCACGCCTGCGTTGGCCGACCAGTTCGGTGCGAAGGCCCAGGTCGCCCAGATATTGGAGACGTTCTGCGGCACATTGACCGGTACGTTGCCGGCATAGTTCACGCTTCCGCCGCCCACCGCCTGCACGAAGTCATCGTATTTCGCGCGCAGGAAGGCGGTATTGGCATCTATGCGCAAGCAATGATCGAGCAGGAAACCGACTGACGCTTCGACGCCGCGCGATGACTGCTGGCCGACCTGGACGGTCAGCGACGGAATGTTGGGATCGCGTGCCAGCAGGTTGTTCTTCACGATCTCATAGCCGGCCAGGGTCCATTCGCCGCGGCCGCCCCAGAACGATTGCTTGACACCGATTTCGACCTGCTTGCCGGTCGCCAGGTCGAAGTTCTTGTTTGCGGAGGACAGTGAGACGAGCCCTCCGACCGGGTCGGCCGCGGTGGCATATTGGGCATAGAAAGCGAGATCCTTGACCGGTGCATAGACGGCGCCGGCGCGCCAGGTCGTCGAAGAGAACGATTTCTCGAAGCTGTTGGCGGGCGAGACATAGTCGGTGCGCGCGATTGTCGGTTCATCCTGACGTATGCCGGCAATCAAGGACAGTTGCTCGGTGACCGACAGCCTGTTCTCGGCAAACAGCGCGTACTGGTTGGTTACGCTGCCATAGCCGGGAACTGTGGGGTTCGGGCTGTTGAATACGCCTGGAGCGAAACTGAATGGGTTGACGGACGACGAGCCGCCGTAAGGTGAATTGTTGGTGTGGGTAAAATTGATGCTGTTGACGTCGAAACCTGCGACGAACTCATTGGCCATGCCAAGGACATGTCCGCGGAATTTCGCATCCATGCGATTGCCGACCTGCTGCTGATCGTGAAAAATCTCGATATAGCTGCTGCGGTTGATCAGGCCGGTGGCGGGGTTATAGGCGTAGCTTTCGACGTCCTTCCAATGTCCCTTGGAGTTCAGATAGTAAAGCGTGTTCTGAACCGAAATTCCATCGGCCACCTGCCATTCAGTTTTCACCTGGTTCCAGCTATCCTGGTAGCGGATGTGGCTGTCGCTGACGTTGTAATTCTTGAAGCGGAGAGATTCATCGAGCCTGCCGTTGATCAGCGGCGTGCCGAAGTAGCGCGACGGGTTGCGGTCACCGTAGTCCGTGGACAGTGTCCAGGTGACGTCGTCGTTCTGCTTGATCTGGATCACGGCATGAAGCGCGACGTTCGAGGTGTCGTCGCGATCGACCCAGCCATCCGACATGTTGCCGGAGGCGGTGATCCGATAGGCGACGTCCTTGCTGACCGGACCGCCACTGTCCACCGCAATTCGCCGGGTCATGTTGCTGTCCAGCGACATCTCGGCCTGATTGCGAGGGACCCACAATGGCAGTTTTGAAACCACGTTGATGGCGCCGCCGACCGCGCCCGCGCCGTACATCACCGACGCAGGGCCGCGCAGCACCTCGATGCGCTCGGTCGACCAGGTGTCGAACGGAAAGGCCACCGTCCCGGCGCCGATATAGAGCTGGGTGCCGTCATACAGCGTCATGACGGAGCCAAGGCCCGTGAAGCCGCGGGTATTGAACGAGACGCCGCCATTGCCCGGTGCCGGGCTCGCCGTGAAGCCGGTGGCGTTTTGCGTCACCGCGTCGACGATGTTCTGCTGGCCGCGTTCGGCGATGGTTTCAGCGGAGATCACCTCCACGCTGGCTGGCGTCTGCAGTCGCGTCAGGCCGAGCCGGCTGCCGGCCGTGCTCGCGCCGGTGAGGTTGAGCGTCGGTGCGGCGAAGACAGGACCAGCCGGCGCGGCAACCTGTGTACCGGTATTGACAGCTATGTTGCGCTGCTGGCGCAAACGCGCGGCGCTGGCGGTCGCAGAACTGCGTCGGGTGCTTTGGGCCCTCGGCGACGTTGCCGGCGACTGCACCACAACGGGGTCGAGCGTCTGGACCGTCCTTTCGGACTGTGCCCAGCCGTCGGTCGACAAAACCAGGCAGGAGAATGCAGCTGAGCGCAGAATCGCGCGGCGATACCGCGGCGCGAAGATTGTACGGGAGGTCATCAACAGACTCGCGATAACGTGGCACGTCACCGCGAACGCAGCTTGGCCGCTGCCTCAAGAAGAAGGCAGCCCCAACACCCACCAGGACACCCCGCCCAATGTGCTCGCGTGTGACCACGACCGACGGCAGGTCTCCTGGCTCGCGGGTCGTTACCTCTCGCCGCCTTCCCAGGTCCGCAGGCCCAGTGGCGTTTGGCGAAGGCTCACCGCTTACAGTTGCGGGGGCAGCCACGGCGTTGGGGGATCCCCGCACCGTATTCCCTATTGATCTCCCGAAGGAGAACCGTCGTTGTCACCCTAGTTTTATTTGCAAACGGCTGTCAATTGGATGTTTCGCTGCGGCAGAAGTCAGCGCGTGGCGCCGATCATCAGGCCAAGTCGAGGATTCGACACCGCGGGAGATGGCATGTCAGATCACGCATCGATCCCTTATGAATTGGTTGCAGCGGTGAGCGTGGTGAGGTCTACTGCTTGCGCACAGGCCGACGAGGTCGCGATCACGACGCACACTACGTTCGACGTCGGTGACAACTCCAATGCCGTTCAAAGCTCCGCACGTATCCTTCGTATCGTTGCCGTTAAGGTGCCCTCCGGGATCAACCAGGCGATGATCGTTGGAAACTGGCTCGCGCGATGCTACGTTAGAGGGCATGCACGTCGAATCCACTCTCATTTGCCCGTCATGCGGCCATCGATCCATTGAGACGATGCCGACCGACGCTTGCCAATTCTTTTACGATTGCCGCGGATGCGGCACCCGGCTGAAGCCTAAATCGGGCAATTGCTGCGTGTTCTGCTCCTATGGCACCGTGCCTTGCCCACCGATCCAAGAGAATGGCAAGGGAGCTTGCTGCGGGTAGTTTGCCGATTTCCTGCGTGTGCCGATGAGTGCACGGGCTTTCGCGCGAGAATAACGCGATCGGCGTTGGGGTCCGGACCTCAATTGCTGCGCCGTCGCTCTTGCCCTAATCACGTGGGAATTCCGCCGCGAGCTCGCGCTAACGGGGCCCATAGAAGTGAACGAACGATGAACGGTACCCCGACAGCTATCGGGATCAGCCAGTACGTGAAATGAGGCAAGTCCTTCCAAAGCGGCAACTGCTTTCCATTGTCGACGTAGAACGATCGGGCGCTGGATCGACCTGAGTGGACCGCCGTCGATTCGAGCGGCGGCCGGGTCAACATCATTTCTTCCGCGGAAGACGTGGCCGACCGCATCGCCGACTTCATCAAGCAGACACGATACACGACAGGAGGGAGCATGCAGCATCGATCCACACTTCGCGCGAGCCTCTCGGACTATTTGGCACCCTTGCCGTGCGCGAGGCAGCTGGAGCTCAGAGCTGCCGCCTATTCCGTCAAGCGTTCCCTCCCGTGACTTGAGCCCCCGGTTCCCGGATCATAAGGATGTTAACACTGTTGCGGATCGACACCCCGGCCTAGTGCATGGTACTGGTCATCGCCCGATCGATCGGAACCCCGAGTGACCCTTTCCTTCAGATTTGGCCGTATCCTGCCGCGCTCGCTGCGCGGTGCGATGACCATATTTGTGATCGCGACCTACCTGATCGCCGGCGTGCTTCACGGCGTGTGCGATCTGGATGTCACAAATTCGTCGCCCAATGTTGTCGTCTCCTTCGCCGACAAGGGCATCGGCCATTCCGACAAGGGCGTTTTGGCCGACCATCACTGTCACGGCTGCTTCTCCGTCTCCGTTCCGGCCCCAGTGATTGCAGCGGTAGCCGTGATGCGCCCGATAGAGATGGTACCCACGCTGCAGGTCGTTCGGCGCGGTCTGCCGCCCGGAATCGACCCACCGCCCCCGAAATTCCTGACCTGAAATGACCGCTGGGCGCATCGCGCCCTAGATCCGTCTTTCGTCAGGTTTTCACCATGTTTCCAAAGTGCGTCACGCGTTTCGCGTGCGCGACGGCGTTGCTGGTCAGTCCCTGGTTGGGCGCGGTGTCGCATTCGCAGACCCTCAACCTTGGAGCGGCGCTGCAGCGCGCGCTCGCGACCAGTCCGCGTCTGACGGCCGCCGAGCGCGACGTCGGGATCGCCGCCGGCCAGCGCATCCAGGCGGGGGCACTGCTCAATCCGGAACTGTCCTACGAACAGGACAATTCTTTCGGATCCGGTATCTACCGCGGCACCAAGTCGGCCGAGACGACGCTGCAGATCAGCCAGCTCTTCGAGCTCTTCGGGAAGCGCGAGGCCCGCATCGCCGCCGGGCAGGCAGGTGTGGAAGGAGCCACGATCGAACGCAAGGCGGTGCGCCTGCAGATCCTTGCCGAGACGGCGATCGCGTTCCTGAACGTGCTCGGGCTGCAGCGGCGCATCCAGATCCTGGACGAGCAGGTCGCCGCGCTCGAGCGTCTGACGCCCTTGCTCCAGCGCAGGGTGGACGCCGGCGCGTCGTCGCCTGCCGAGACGAAGTCGCCGCCGCCCTGGTGAAGGCCGATCGCGAGCGCACCAAAGCCAGCCTGTCCAGCGCCCGTCGCGAGTTAGGGTGGTCATAGGGGAGACCTCACCGAAGTTCGCCAGCGTCTCCGGACGTCTGGATGCTACCGCTCGGGCGCCGTCGTTCCAGGCAGTGATCGCGGCCATCGACGCGAACCCGCAATTGGTGAGGTGGAATGCAGTCTACGCCCAGCGCAATGCCGAACTTCTTCTGGCGCGGCTGAAGCCTTACCCGGACGTCCGTCTCGCCGCCGGCTGGCGGCATTTCAACGAAACCAACGACGACGCCGTCCGGCTGACCCTGTCGGTGCCGATCCCGGTGTTCGATCAGAACCAGGGCAATATCCTGTCGGCCCAGGAAAGCCTGGCCAAAACGCGAGCCGAGCGTGAGGCGAACCGCAACACCCTCCTCGTCGTCGCGGGGCGGGCCTACGATACCGTGCAGGGCTCGCTGCGGGAGCTCGCGGTTCTGCGCGAGTCCGGTATTCCCAAGGCCCAAGCAGCCGCCAATGAGATCGAGCAGGGCTACGGCGCCGGACGCTTTTCTCTGCTCGAAGTGTTGGATGCCCAGGCCAACGTCACGCAAGCGCGCGTGCGCGAGCAGGAGGCGTTGCAGAACTACCATGTCGCGGTTGCGACGATCGAAGGGCTCGTCGGCAATCCCTTCGTCCTGGCGCGGGAGAGCGCACGATGAGAACTTCCAGCGCAATCGTCATGGCCGTGGTCGCGGCCGCCGCCGGCGCGTTCGGTTATCGCTGGCTCATGCCGGCCGATGCTCCCGCCGCGACGCAGCACGTCGAAAAGCATGAAGGCAGCGGAGCCAAAGAGGCCAAGGGCGGCAACGAGCACGTGGAGAAGGACGAGCACGGCGCCGACCGCATCGTGATCAGCGACGTCAAGCTTGCGGCTGCCGGCGCGACGTTCGCCGAAGCCGGCCCGGCCACCCTGACGGAGACCCTGTCGTTCAACGGCGTGCTACGCGCCAACCAGGAGACCGTGGTCCAGGTCACTCCGCGCTTCCCCGGCATCGCGCGCGGCATCAAGAGGCGCATCGGGGACGTGGTCGCCAAGGACGACCTGCTCGCCTCGATCGAAAGCAACCAAAGCCTCACCGTGTACGATCTCAAGGCGCCGATGGCCAGCACCGTGATCGACCGGCAGATTTCGCTCGGCGAATACGTGTCCGAGCAGAAGCCGGCCTTCGTCGTGGCGGACCTGTCAACGATCTGGGTCGATCTTTCCATCTATCGTCAGGATCTCAGGCGCGTCCGGATCGGCGACGAGGTGCTGATCGATCCCGACGACGCCGCAAGCGAGATCAAGGGTAAGATCTCCTATCTCGCGCCCGTCGGGGCAAGCGAAACGCAGACGGCCATCGCGCGGGTGATCTTGCCGAACCGCGACGGACGGCTGCGGCCGGGCCTGTTCGTGACCGCTCGTTTGGTCCTTGCCGAGCGGAAGGTGCCGGTCGCGGTGCACGCGGGCGCGATCCAAACCTTCGAGAACAAGACGGTCGTGTTCGTGCGCGAAGACGACGACAAGCTCGAAGCACGCCCCGTCGAGCTCGGGGATTCCGACCAGAAGTTCGTGGAAGTCCGTGCAGGCATAGCGCCGGGCGAGAAGTATGTCGCCGAAAACTCATTCGTCGTGAAGGCCGAGATGGGCAAGGGAGAGGCAGAGCATGATTGAGCGCCTCATCGAGTTCTCCATCCGCCAGCGCTGGCTGGTGATCCTCTTCGTGCTCGGGCTTCTGACCTTCGGTGGTTGGAACTTCACGCGGCTGCCGATCGACGCCGTGCCTGACATCACGAACGTGCAGGTCCAGATCAACACGCAGGCGCCCGGCTATTCGCCGCTGGAAACCGAGCAGCGCATCACGTTCCTGGTGGAGACGGCGATGAGTGGCCTGCCCAAGCTCGAATACACCCGGTCCCTGTCGCGCTACGGCCTGAGCCAGGTCACGGTCGTCTCTCGGGACGGGACCGACATCTACTTCGCCCGCCAGCTCGTCAACGAGCGCATCCAACAGGTCAAGGACCAGCTTCCCGCCGGCGTCGAAGTCGCGATGGGGCCGATCGCCACCGGCCTCGGCGAAATCTACCTCTATACGGTCGAGGCGAAACACGGCGCCAAGGCGCCGGGCGGCAAGGAATTCACCCCAAGCGACCTGCGCACGATCCAGGACTGGGATCAAGCCGCAGCTCCGCAACGTTCCGGGCCTCATCGAGGTCAACACCATCGGAGGGTTCGAGCGCCAGTTCCACGTGCTGCCGGATCCCGGCAAGCTCATGGCTTACAAGCTCGGCTTCCGCGACGTGATGACCGCGCTGGCCGCCAACAACGCCAATGCCGGCGCCGGCTACATCGAGAAGAACGGCGAGCAATACCTGGTCCGGACTCCGGGGCAGGTCGCCAATATCGCGGAGATCGAGGACATCGTCATCGGCTCGCGCGTCGGCGTGCCGGTCCGGGTCAAGGACGTGGCGCAAGTCACCGAAGGCAAGGACCTCCGCACAGGCGCCGCGACCCTCAACGGCCAGGAGACGGTGCTCGGCACCGCCATGCTGCTGATCGGCGAGAACAGCCGGGCGGTGGCTCAACGGGTGGCCACCAAGCTGGGAGACATCGCCAAGTCTCTTCCGGAGGGCGTGGTTGCGCGAGCGGTGTACGATCGGACGCATCTGGTCGAGGCGACGATCAAGACGGTCGAAACAAACCTCGTCGAGGGCGCGATCCTCGTCATCATCGTGCTGTTCCTGATCCTGGGCAATTTTCGCGCGGCGCTGGTGACAGCCTGCCTCATCCCGCTGTTGATGGCGATGACCGTCACCGGCATGGTCGAGACGAGGGTCAGTGCGAACCTGATGAGCTTAGGGGCCATCGATTTCGGCACCATCGTGGACGGCGCGGTCATCATCGTCGAGAACTGCCTGCGCCTGCTTGCCGAAGCGCAGCATCAGAAGGGCGGCCTGCTGAACCTGAGGGAGCGGCTGGAGACGATCCGTCACGGTTCGGTCGAGGTCATCAAGCCCAGCCTGTTCGGAACGCTGATCATCGCGGTCGTCTACCTGCCGGTCCTGACGCTGACCGGAGTCGAGGGCAAGATGTTCACGCCGATGGCGCTGACCGTGCTGATGGCGCTCGCCGCCGCAGCCCTGTTTTCGATCACTTTCGTCCCCGCCGCGGTCGCCATCGTGGTCACGGGCAAGGTGTCGGAGAAGGAGAACCTCTTCATGCGCGCCGCCAAGCGCGTCTACCTGCCGCTCCTTAACCGGGCGATCGCATTCCGCGGCGTCGTCGCGTTCGCGGCGGTCGTGGTGGTGGGGGCGAGCGTCTTCGCGGCGACCCGCATGGGCGGCGAGTTCATTCCGAGCCTCGATGAGGGCGATGTCGCTCTTGCCGCGATCCGGATTCCCGGAACGAGCCTGACGCAGGCGCTCGACCTGCAGATGGCATTGGAGAGGCGAATCCAGCAACTGCCCGAGGTCAAGGAGTTCTTCGCGCGAACGGGCACGGCCGAAGTCGCCACCCATCCGATGCCCCCGTCGATCTCCGATGGCTACGTCATGCTTAAGCCGCGCAGCGAGTGGCCGGACCCCGAGAAAACGAAGCCGGAGCTGGTCGAAGACATCGAGAAGGCGGCCAACGACATCCCGGGCAGCAATTATGAGGTCTCGCAGCCGATTCAATTGCGGGTGAACGAGCTGATCTCGGGCGTCCGCAGCGACGTGGGCGTGAAGATATTCGGCGACGATCTCGACGTGCTGCAGGGCGCCGCCAAGCAAGTGCAATCGGTGATCCAGGGCATCCGCGGGGCGACCGACGTGAAGACCGAGCAGGTCGCCGGTCTGCCCATCCTCACCGTCAAGCTCGACCGGCGCGCACTGTCTCGCTACGGCCTCAGCGTCGGCGACGTCCAGAACATCGTGGAAATCGCCGTCGGCGGAAAGGGCGTCGGCAAGCTGTTCGAAGGCGACCGCCGGTTCGACATCGTCGTGCGTCTTCCGGAGCGGCTGCGCGGCAATATCGAGGCGATCCGGGCGATCCCGATACCCCTGCCGGCGGAAGAGGCCGGCACGCCGGCCCTCACGAAGACCGCTTTGTCTGCGGCGGCGGGCGCACAGCCGCGCTACGTGCCGCTGTCGTCGGTCGCAACCGTCGATTCCGCGCCCGGCCCGAACCAGATCAGCCGCGAGAACGGCAAGCGCCGCATCGTCGTGACCGCAAGCGTCCGCGAGCGCGATCTCGGCTCGTTCGTGTCCGAGGCGCAGGACACGGTGTCGCAGAAGGTCAAGCTCCCGGCCGGATACTGGATCGGCTGGGGCGGCCAGTTCGAGCAACTGGTCTCGGCGACCAAACGGCTCACGATCGTGGTTCCTGTGGCGCTGCTGCTGGTCTTGCTGCTGCTGTTCATGAGTCTGGGATCGCTGGCCGATGCGCTTCTGGTGTTCAGCGGCGTGCCGCTGGCGCTCACCGGCGGCGTCCTGGCGCTGCTGCTGCGGGGTATCCCGTTGTCGATCAGCGCTGGCGTCGGCTTCATCGCGTTGTCGGGCGTCGCCGTCCTCAACGGCCTGGTCATCATCGCCTTCATCGAGCGGCTCCGACACGAAGGAAAACCGGTGCTCGAGGCCGTCCATGAAGGCGCCGTGACCAGGTTGCGACCCGTGCTGATGACCGCGCTCGTTGCCTCGCTCGGCTTCGTTCCGATGGCCATCGCGACGGGCGCCGGCGCCGAGGTGCAGAGGCCGCTGGCGACCGTCGTCATCGGCGGGATCATCTCCTCTACGATCCTGACGCTGCTGGTGCTGCCGGCCCTCTACGTGCTGTTCCGGAAGGACTCCGCGCCGGCACCGGTAGCAGAGGAGACGGCACGACGGAAAGGGCGGCGAATCCGGCGCGCCGGGATATCCGGCTCGACCTCTTCCGCGGGTTGGCGAACTGGGCGATCTTCCTCGACCACATTCCCAGCAACGTGGTCGCCTGGGTCACGATGAAGAACTACGGATTCAGCGACGCGGCGGATCTGTTCGTCTTCGTGTCCGGCTACACGGTCACGTACGTCTATTCGCGGACGATGGCGACAAGGGGCTTCCTCGTCGCGGCCGTCGGCATCATGGCGCGCGCCTGGCAGATCTACGTCGCGCACATCCTGCTGTTCGTCTTCTACGTCGCGAGCATCGGCTACGTCGCCCAGCGCCACGGCCACGCGCACCTTCTGGACGAGTTCAACATCCGTCGCCTGATCGCCGATCCGATCGAATTCCTGAAGCACGGGCTGCTGCTGGAATTCAAGCCGCTCAACATGGACGTCCTGCCGCTCTACATCGCCTTGATGGCGACATTTCCGCCGGTCCTGTGGCTGCTCGTCCGCTCGCGCAACCTGGCGCTCGCGACATCCTTCGCGATCTACGCGGCCGCCCGCGCCTTCGGCTGGAATCTTCCCAGCTACCCGGAGGGGTTCTGGTACTTCAATCCGTTCGCCTGGCAGTTTCTCTTCGTGATCGGCGCTTGGGTTGCGCTCGATCGGACCGAGACGATAGGCCACCTAATCGGATCTCGGGCCGCCGCGTTGTCGGCAGCGCTTTTTCTGCTCCTCGGGCTAGTCGTCACGCTGGCGGCTCGTCTCGGTTTCGCGGACGCGATGCCGGAGGCGCTCGTCGATGTCTTCGTCCCGAACGACAAGACCAATCTGGCTCCTTATCGGATCCTGCATTTTCTCGCGCTCGCCCTGATCGTAGCGAGGTTCGTACCGCGCGACGCCTCATGGCTGACATCGCCGCTGTTGCGACCGGCGTCGATCTGCGGCGAGCGTTCTCTCGAGGTGTTCTGCATCGGCATCTTTCTGTCCTTCATCGGGCACTTCCTGATCGAGCTGGTCTGCGGATCGATCGCCTTCCAGATGCTCGTGGCTTTGGGCGGCATCTGCACGATGACGGCAGTCGCAAGCTACCGAACCTGGATCAAGGACGTCAGATCGTCCTCTAGCTCTCGACCCTTAAGGACAGCGTGATGATCAACAGAGAAACGGATCTGGGAGTCGTGTCGGTGGAGACCACGCGCCTGCGGGTGGAGGGCATGGATTGCGCAAGCTGCGCAACCAAGATCGAGAACGCTCTGATTCGGATGCCCGGCGTCACCGACGTGTCCGTTTCCGTCCCCGGTGGCACCGTCACTGTGGGACACGACGGCCTCGATCGCGACGACATCGGGAATCGGATTTCCAGTCTTGGTTATCGGGTGGCCAGCGCCGAGAGCGACGGTTTCGCGGGCGAAGGAAGAAAAACCGCTCAGGAGACCCGTTCGAGTGACGACGATGCCACCGCCTGGTGGCGTACCCGAAAGGGAATGCTCGCGATCGGATCCGGCATCGCTCTCGCTGCGGCATTCGCGTTGGGCAAGGCCGTACCCGCCACCGCGCACTGGGCTGTTCTGGTTGCGATGCTGGTCGGCCTCGTTCCTGCCGCCCGCCGCGCGATTGCCGCTACGCGAGCCGGCACGCCGTTCTCGATCGAAATGCTGATGTCGATCGCTGCCGTCGGCGCGGTGATCATCGGGGCGACCGAGGAGGCCGCGACCGTCGTCTTTCTATTTCTGATCGGAGAGCTCCTGGAAGGTGTTGCCGCAGGCCGCGCCCGCGCCAGCATTCAAGGCCTGACGGCACTCGTTCCGAAGACGGCTCGCCTCGAGCAGGACGGTCGGGTCCGGGACGTGCCCGCCGACAGCCTTCAAGTCGGAGCGACGATCCAGGTCAGGCCCGGTGACCGCGTCCCTGCCGACGGTGTCGTCCTTTCCGGCGAGAGCACGGTCGACGAAGCGCCGGTCACCGGCGAGAGCACGCCCGTCCGGAAGGGCGCGGACGGGAGCGTGTTCGCCGGCACGGTCAACGGCGACGGCCTGCTGCGGGTGCGGGTGACCGCCGCGGCGGCCGACAACACCATCGCGCGCGTGGTGCGCCTGGTCGAGGAGGCGCAGGAGTCCAAGGCGCCAACCGAGCGCTTCATCGACCGGTTCTCACGGTACTACACCCCCGGGGTGGTCGTGGTCGCGGCCCTGGTCGCCGTCGCACCTCCGCTTCTGTTCGGCGGTGACTGGGTCGGCTGGATCTACAAGGGGCTGGCCGTCCTCCTGATCGGATGTCCCTGTGCACTCGTCATCTCCACGCCCGCGGCCATCGCCGCCAGCCTGTCCGCCGGCGCACGCCGGGGGCTTCTGCTCAAGGGCGGCGCGGTTCTCGAGCAGATCGGCCGGATCACCGTCGCCTGCTTCGACAAGACAGGCACGCTCACCGCGGGCAAGCCGCAGGTGACGGACATCGTCGGCTTTGCCCGCAGCGAGGAGGACGTTCTGCGGATGGCCGCAGCGCTCGAATCCGGATCGAGCCATCCGCTTGCGACCGCGATCCTGTCGAAAGCGGCGGAGGAGAAGATGCGGATCCCGCCGGCCTCCAGCGCATCGGCTATCGGCGGCAAGGGCGTGCGCGCGATCGTGGAAGGAATGGAGGTTTTCCTCGGCTCACCGAAGGCGGCTGCGGAATTGGCGGCCCTCACGGAAGCGCAGCAGGCGCGGATCGCGGTGCTGAACGACGAGGGTAAGACCGTCTCCTTGCTCGTCATCGGCGAGAAGATCGCCGGTGCGATCGCCATGCGCGACGAGCCCCGTCCTGACGCCGAAAAGGGTCTGAAGCTGCTATCGGAGGCGGGCATCCGGAGGATGATGTTGACGGGCGACAACCGGCGGACGGCCGTCGCAATCGGCAGACAGCTCGGCATCGAAGTCGAGGCCGAGCTTCTACCCGAGGACAAGCAGCGTATCGTCGGCCGGCTCCAGCAGCAGGGATCCGTGGTGGCGAAGGTCGGCGACGGCATCAACGACGCGCCGGCGCTCGCCGCCGCCGACGTCGGCATCGCCATGGGCGGAGGCACGGACGTGGCGCTGGAGACGGCGGACGCCGCGGTGCTGCACGGTCGCGTGTCGGACATCGCGGCCATGGTCGATTTGTCCAAGCGGACCATGAGCAACATCCGGCAGAACATCAGCATCGCGCTGGGATTGAAGGCGGTCTTCCTCGTCACCACGGTGTTCGGGATCACCGGTCTCTGGCCTGCCATCCTCGCCGATACCGGCGCGACCGTGCTGGTGACCCTGAACGCGCTGCGTCTGCTCAGGCCGTCGGGAGGGTAGCATGAAAGCGCCGGCTGCCACCTTTGCGAACTCTATCCTCGCTCTGTTGCTCTCGGCGACGATGATCGGCTAAGCCAACGCCCGCGGCAGCATGGCCAGCGAAAGACCCTGGGCAGCCGAACACATCGAGGGACTGCCCAAGGATATCCGCCGCCATGTCGCGGGGCACGCCGAGGCCTGCGGCAATGCGCGGCCGCGTCACACTATTTCTCGGTATTCATCGAAGCGTCGGGACTGCGCTTTACGGCACAGCAGTTCGAAGACTTCGCCTGCGCCAGGCCGTCTCTGGTGTGCCGCCCGAGCGGCTGCCTCCACGAGGTCTTCGCAGACGACGGCAGACGCCAGTGGCTCGTCTTCAGCGTCTACGCACGTGACATGAAATTGACGAAGGAGGGCGGGACGGCGGGCATCGAGGTCGTCGATGCCGCGGGTGTCAGGTCGTTCGCTTGGAACGGCCGGCGCTTCGCTGCATCGAGAGCACGGAAAACCGGGCGGTAAGCGCCCCATCACTCGTCGGCGTCGATTCCAGGTGGTATCCAAGCGTCCCGGCTGCTCGGATCGTCAATCCGCCAGTTTGGGGGCGCTCCGGATGCCCGAACCATGCCGTCGAGTGCTATGTGCCGCAAAGATGGCCAGCAGCCCGTTTTTGCCGACGAAGCGGCGACCATAGCCGCACCGACCCAGCCGCCTGAACGGGTGGAGGCGGCGAGAATCTTCTCACGAATCTCCTCAAACGGACCGCGGTTGGCGCGGTTTGGCGGCCTAATTCCCGTTTCCCGAGTACCCATTTGAGGGTCATGGCTTGGGTAATGGGAACTTAAAGAACGGAGGCGTGAGACCCAAAAAGCCAAAATAAGCTGCCCCGCGATCTCACCCTGTTATGGCTTTTTGCCGAAACCCAAAATATAAACAGGAAAATGACGTCATATTGTGGGTTCCTATGAAGCGCAGCGATCTCAGCCATACGATCCGCGAGACCCTGAAGCGGCTTCCGCCGCCCTACGATTCTCATTACGGGATCGTCCCGCCGGCACCCCCGGAGGACGGCGTGTTCGTCGGCGGGGCGATGAAAGCTTTGGAAGCCGCCCAAGCCGCCTTCGGCAAGGTCGACGCCATCGCCGCCCAGATGAAGGACCCCTACATCGTCAGCCGGGTCCTGACCAGACGAGAGGCAGTCAGTTCCTCCTCGATCGAAGGTACCCAGAGCACTCTCGACGAACTGCTTTCCGTCGAAGAGACGGGCGACGACGGCGCCCGGGACGAAGCGCGTCAAGTCCGCAACTACGCCGTTGCCTTGGACGGATTCATCCCTAGAGCCGCCAAGGCCGGCTATAGCGTCTTCACCATGGACCTGATCAAGGACCTCCATCGCGCCGTGATGAAGGACGACCCCGACTATCAGGACGTTCCCGGCGATCTCCGTACGCGCGTCGTGTGGATCGGCGGAAACAAAGACATCGCATATTCCAGCCTGAATCCTCCGCCCCCCGATGACGTGCCCGACTGCCTTGCCCAGACGGTCGACTACCTGCGGAACGAAGGCATGCAGCAGATGACGCAAGGGTTCATCACGCGCATGGCGATCGCGCACACCCATTTCGAGGCGGTACACCCGCTCCGCGATGGCAATGGACGCGTCGGTCGCCTTCTGCTTCCGCTCATGATGGCGGCAGAGAAGCACGTGCCTTTGTACCTTTCGCCTTACATCGAAAGCAAGAAGGGCACGTACTACGCTTCTCTCAAGGACGCTCAACAGCGGCTCGACTGGGAGCCGATCATCACCTTCATGGCCGACGCTGTCACAGGTACCGTCGAAGAGCTCATCCGCACCCGGACGGCACTGTCGGATTTGTCGGGGCGCTGGAGGGAGCGCCGAAAATTCCGAAAGGGATCTGCTGCCATCCGCGCCCTGGACGAACTTCACAACTACCCGGTTGTGACGGCGAAGCGCCTCGGACAACTGCTCGATGTGTCGCCCGCGCAAGTAAATCAGGCCATCGCGCAATTACAGGAAGCCGGCATTCTGCAGGAGAGGACCGGATACGCGCGAAACCGGATCTACGCCGCTCCCGAAGCTCTCGCCATCATCAACCGTCCGTTCGGCGAAGAGCCCATCCTCGCCGAGGTCGATGCGGACGAGGCCGATCTCGACGAGGTCTCGCTTGGCCCGAAGGGGCCCGTGATCTCTCGTTAAATGCGGGGGCCGTACTGAAGCGACCGCGAGCGAGCGTCCCCTGGGTCCTCCACCTCATCTCTCCAGGTCCGGGGGCGGTACCGCCGACGCCATAGCCGACGGCGAAGTCTCAGCTTGTCTGACACGCGTCGCGTCCGCCAGGTGAGCAGGTCCATTTCCAGGTCCACAGCGATCGACGCCAACCGGTACGTTCCCCCGATCATGCGCGCGACCTCCTCGTCCGTGATCGGACGATCCTCTCGATGATCTGCTATCCGTGCGATGCCGACGAACGTGCCGGTATTGGCGTCGATGCAACTGAGAGTGTCCGGGGTGGACGGATCATCGCTCCCGGAGACGACTACATCGCAGTCCCAATAAGGCAGGTTCCGCCTGCAAGCGCCCGATCGTACGGAGGACACGTCGCACTTCCTTTCTCGACGCGCCCAACAGGCGCATCGCCCTCGCTGAGTTTCTTCGTGCGCGGGAGAAGATCCGCGTGTGCTTCGATGATCGGTCAGCGCAGATGAACGAGGGCCGCCACTGATCGTTACGATTTGAAAGGTCGCGAGGACAGGCGACGACGGCTTCGCTTCATCGGAAAGAATGCGTTGCCTTCGAAAACGGCGGCTTCGACAAATTTCGAAGGATTCGTTGAGGAAGAATCGAACAGCGTCCCGTCGGGATCGCCGGCGGCGTTCCGCCTTAAAGTTCTGGTAGGCAAGCCGAGAGCAAATCGGCAAGGAACGAGGAGGATTTCCGATGCCGGTGCTGGCGGACGAACGGCTTGCGGCGCTAGTGAGGCAGGTGATGCCGGCCCGAGCCCCGCAATGGGTAGTGCAGATCGTCGACGACCATCAAGACGCTTGCGTGATGTTCAACCGAAGCGTTCTGCGGGTCCATCGAAACTGGTCGACCGACGTCCACGACGCCGGGCTGCATTCCGTTCTGGCCTACCATCCGCTGGGTCTGAAGAAGGTGTCGTCGCAGGTTCTCCGCGGTTTGTCGTCGCGTACTGCCGTCGACGTCTGGCAGGCTTGCGCCATCAAGAAAGGCTACAAGGGACGCCTTTCGGAGAAGCGGGGTTTTCTGGCCAGGACCGCGGATGGAGAACTCGCGTTCGCCAGCAACGCGGCGGCGGCCGAACTGGACGCGCTTCGCGAGGTCAAGCGCGCCATCTACGAAAGAGCCCGTCAGGCCCGGTCTCGAGCTCAACGAGACCGAGAGTACCAGCGCTTGATGAGCAGGCGCCTGACGCTCCGGAAATATGATGGCTCTTTCCGTGTCCCGCTTTCGGACTACGAAGGGTGGCTGCCGAAGCAGACCGCGGAAGCGCTGAGGCACTACGATGATGAAGGCGTCCCGCTTCTGGTGATCGAAGGCGAGGCGTTCGATCTCGTCCCCTCGCTGAATGACGGGGATCTGGCTGACTTGGTCTACCAATTGGACCGCGACGTCCAACGCGCGCAAGCCGAGACGGACGACCGGGCACTAGACCAGTTCTTGGGAAGCTTGGACGAGGGCTAGGGCTAACAATCGGTACACGACGGCGGGCCGGCGATCATCGCCCCAGCAAGATGCACGCGATCATCGCCGACCTCATCGGCGCCGGCGCCGATCATCCGCGGGACCACCACGACCAGCATGATGATGGACATGTCGATCATCATCCGCCCCGGCATGATCACCGGCGGCATCAGCAGCAGCACCAGCACCACGACAGCCAGCGGCTGCTGGCCGCTTGCGATCAGCGCAAAACGCATTATCCTGTTCACGGCGAAATTTTTGCGGCGTTAATGTTCGCCTTCGAGCCCGGCCGCCGTCCCCTGATCTGGCATCGATTTACAAATCGAGTCGTTCTTAAAGCCCGGAATCGAATCGCTCTTATAGCCCGAGCGAGTCGTTCTTAAAGTTGACCGACACCGAAATGTGGGGACACTTTGAAAACGACTCGGCTAAGTGCTTGAGTCTCCTGAGCCTCTCATTTTGATAACGACTCGATTTTGACTTTAAGAACGACTCGGTACCCTCGTTTTTCGCTTTGAGAACGACTCGATCATGGAAGTGCCTATAAACACTGCAGGATTTGGAGCGGATTTTTCACTGGGCAGGCCGATTTTGAACGGCCTGCGCGCAGGTTCGCCGGCATCCGCTGCGGCTTCAAATCAGGTGGTAGTTCTGCCCCAGGGACGAAGCTCGACAGCGTAAATCGCCGGCGACGAATTCGGCCGCGGCTTAACGCGCTGAATGTTGGTGGATCAATCAGCCGAGCCTGGCGAATTTTGCTCGCGGGAATCGATGGCGCGAAAGATGCCGTTGGCGAAGACGTGTGGTCCGTCCCGCAACTCGAATTTGCCGCAGGTGCAAACCGGTCCGCAACATCTGCCGTGCACACCCCCATGGCTTTGAACGATCCGCGCCCCCCATATTGCCCCCCCTCTGAAGGAGTAGTCTCCGTGATGAAGCAGAGGCAGTAGTTGTCAGCCACAACGAGATTTGGCCGGATACGCGTGGTCAACACAGGCGGATGAGCGTGAGTACCGGTCATTTCGAAGTCTGCGGTGAATTCGATCGAGTATGTGATCATTCCGATGCTCCCGAGGCCCATAACCGTACCCTCTGGCGTTAGCTCACGATTGGTCCAGCCGCCGCTTCATCCAAACCGGCACGAGCTTGGATAGCGAGGCTTCGTTCTGCAGCCTGCGAGTCGAAGTATTCCTCAATCGAATAAACCTTGCCCCATCGCAACTTGAAGACGTGGACGCCCCTGTTCACATACGAGCTTTGGCCGTCAAGTAGCCTCGCGTTGGCCCGCCACTTGACGAACACTGTGGTATTCCATGGCCAACCCGTCACTTCGACCTGCTCAATATCTATGTGGAGCTTCGGGAACACACGGCCCATGCGCTCGAACCACTGCTTCACCGATTGCTTTCCATGTCGCTCACCCCCCAACGCATGATCTCCGGCAACCCAGTGATACGCGTTTGGTGTTAGGCCCTTTGCAGCCTCATCCCAACGCTGGTTGTTGACATGATCGAAGCTCCTGCGGATCTCTTTTTTGACAATTAGACTGTAGACCATTGATGCACCCTGTTGTTGGATAGCCGACGACTCTGCAAGACGGATGGATACTTTCCAAATACTGAAAGCTGCTCCGGGTAACGACGGCGATCTGTTGGGAAAGCTGGCTGACGGCGCGGCTACGCAGACGGCAGCGGCGCAACAGTCAGAGCCAGCGGCGAACCTCGGCCTTGTAGCCGCGGTAGTCGTCGCCGAACTTCGCTTCGAGATAGCGCTCCTCGCGCGCGATCACCTGCGTCTGGATCGCGATCAGCACCAACGGGAGCAAGGCGAAGGCGATCGGCCCGTCGAAGCCGATCGCAAGGCCGGCATAGACGAGCGCCATGCCGAGATACATGGGATTGCGGGTCCACCGATAAGGGCCGGTCGTTGCGATCAGGGTCGTTGGCTGCGACGGCGGAACGTTGGTGCCCAGCCGCCGGAACAGCCCCGCTGCCGCAAGCATCATCGCCGCGCCGGCAAAGAACAGCAGCGCGCCCACCGCGGCCAGCAACCGCCAGTCGATGCCGAAAGAGCGCAGCGTGACGAACCGCTCCGCCGCCAGCCCCAACAGCAGCGCTCCCAGATAGACGAAGGGCGGAGGGAAGCGCACACCCGCGCTGTCCGGTTCGACGGCCATGCTCATCTCCAACCTGTGCTCTCAAACCAGCATCGACTGCTGGGCGAAGATACCTGCCATCGCGCCGTGCGATGACGCCAGGGTGACCGATGGCGGCGTGATGGGGTTGGCAAGGTCGCCGGCGGCGTAGATGCCGGGCATGCTGGTTTCGCGGCGCTCGTCGACCTTGAGGATGATCCCGAGGGGCGTATCGACCGTGGCGAGACCCAGTGATTCATGCAGGCTCGCGGACGGCTTGTTGCGCGGATGCGCGAACAGGATGTCGACCGCGACATTGGGGCCGGTATCGAGCTTGACGGTGGCGCTATGGCCCCCGTGATGGGCGATCCCAGTGATCCGGCCATCGACGACAGGTGTGTTGCGGCGCGCCAGATCGGCCCGGATATCGGGCGGAATGTCATGACCATTGGCGAAGACCGTCAACCTGTCGGTCCAATCGTGGAACAGCCTGACCTGATTGTGCGACTGCCGGCCGGACCAGACGAGGCCCCAATGCTGGCCGGCGACTTCAAAGCCGTCGCAATAGGGGCAGGGCACGATGGAGGTGCCCCAGCCTTCGGCAAAGCCCGGAATATCAGGCATCTGGTCGGCGACGCCATAGCTCAGGATCAGGCGACGCGCTCCAAGGTTTTCGCCATCGGAAGTGAGCACGTTGAAATCGTCGATGGCGCCGGAGACGCTGTCGGCCCGGGCACTGACCAGCTTGATCGTGGGATAACGCGCCAGCTGCTGCCGCGCCTCGGCCAGGATGTCCAGCGGCGGCTTGTGATCGTGGCCGAGCAGGCCATGCGAGTGGCCGGCGAAGCGGTTGCGCGGCAGGCCGGTATCGAGAACGGTGACCTTGCGGCGGGCACGGCCGAGCTGCAGGGCGCCGGCGAGACCGGCAAAGCTGCCGCCGATGATGATGACGTCATCCATGGTGACGGGCTCCGTGTTGTGGATGGAGGGGTTGAACGCAGCAGACCGCTCAGCCCGATTTACCGAGTGCTTTCAGTATGAAACGAATCTGGTCGCGCAGGCCTGCTTCCGTGTCTTCGCCGTGTACAACGCAGTGCTCGATCAGAATCGGATGGAAGAATGGCATAAACGCGGATCTGACTGCTCGCGCCGCTTCGGCGGGATCTTCGACATCGAATTGGCCCGCTTGGGCGCCCCCGCGTATGATCGCCTCGAAGATCGTCTCCATCCGCTCGATATGCGCCTTGATGATCGGCCAGTTCTCCTGCGTGGCGGCGACGATCAGATCGTGCATGGGCTTCGCCTTGACCAACGTCATCTTGCTGTGGTGGTGAACAGTGCTCAGCAGTTCCTCGAGTTTCTCGGTTGCCGGCGCGTCCCTCCGTGCGATCGCAAAGGCGAGGTCGGCAAGCTCGTTCATTAGACGCCCGCAGATGGACTCGTCGATTGCATTCCTGGAGGGAAAGAACCGGTAGATGTTCGCCGGGCTCATGCCGAGCTCGGCGGCGATGTCGGCCACCGACGTCCTGTGGTGACCGACCCGCCGAAAGCGCTCTTCCGCCGCTCCCAGGATCCGGGCGCGGGCCTCGTCGGACTCTCTTCCCGTTCGGATCGGACGATCCATTGGAGCAACAGCGCCTTATTCGGCAGCCAATGCTGGCTGCAGTTCCGGCCTCCTGGGTGAAACCTCATGCATGTCATCTGCGGTCGGCTTGATCCGAAACCACGCGGCATAAAGCGCAGGAAGGAACAGCAGGATCAGAACCGTTCCGACCGCGGTGCCGCCGATCAGCGTGTAGGCCATGGATCCCCAGAAAACGGAATGCGTGAGGGGGATGAAGGCCAGCACGGCTGCAAGCGCGGTCAGGATCACGGGTCTGGTGCGCTGCACCGTGGCCTCGATGACGGCGTGATAGTCGTCAAGGCCAGCTGCAAGGTTCTCCTTGATTTGGTCGGTCAAGATAAGTGTGTTGCGCATCAGGATACCCGCCAGGCCTATCAGGCCCAGAATGGCGTTGAATCCGAACGGCTGGTGAAAAATCAGCAACATCGGCACGACGCCGGCGAGGCCAAGTGGTCCGGTCAGCACGACCATGGCCATCATCGAGAAGGATCGCACCTGCAGCATGATGACGATCAGCATGGCGGCAATCATGACCGGAAAGATTGTCGCCAACGCGTCGTTGGCTTTGGTGGCCTCCTCGATCGATCCGCCCAATTCGATGCGATAACCGGTCGGAAGAGATGCGATCAGCGGCTGAAGAGCCGTCTGGATATCCTTGGAGACCTCCGGAGGCTGAGTCGCCTCATTGATGTCCGACCTGATCATGACGACGGGGGTGCGGTCGCGACGCTTCATGATCGGTTCTTCAAGCTGGACTTCCGAATGGCCCACCTGGTCGAGCGGAACGGCGCGGCCGTCTCGGCTCATCAATGAGAAATCCGCCAGTCGCGTCGGATCCAGCCGCTCGCCGCCGGCGCTGCGTGCCACGATGGGCACATTGCGAATGTCCTCGCGGACCTGTGTCACGGCGATGCCAGTGAGGAGGAACTGGAGCTGCCGGCCCACCTCCGCGGGGGAAAGGCCGATGAGGTTCAGCCGATCCTGATCCGGGATGAAGCGGAGCACGGGCGTCCGATCACCCCAATCGCGGTTCGCCTGGCGCACATCAGGAACGCCACGCATGATACCGAGCGCCTTTTCAGAGATCGCGTATAGTTGCGCGGGGTCAGGCCCCATGATCCGAAACTCGACGGGGAATGGCGTATAGGGTCCGAACACGAGCTGCGTGACGCGCACATTGGCTTCAGGCGCAAGCCCATCCGACACCGCCTGTCGGAGCCGATGCTTCAAGACCTCGCGGGCTTCCGCGTCCGGTGTCAGCACGACGATTTTGGCGAAGGCCGGATCGGGCAGCTCCGGCGCCATCGCGAAGAAGAAGCGCGGCGCACCCTGACCGACATAGCTCGTGACGATCTTGGCCTCCGACTGGCCTTCCAGCCAGCGTTCAAGCTTTGCGACGGTGGCGGTCGTCGTCCCGATGCTGGTGCCTTCCGGCAGACGAACTTCCACCAGCACTTCGGGGCGGTCGGACGTCGGGAAGAACTGCTGTTTGAGGCCGCCCATGCCGGCGACGGAAAGCGCGAAGGCGACGGCGACGACGCCGCAGGTCACGAACTTGTGGCGCACGACGAAGGTAATGAGAGCGCGCAAGCGCCGATAGTTGGGCGTACCATAAATCGCGTGGTGACCGCCTTCGATCGGTTTGATCGCGGGCAGCATCTTGACGCCGAGATACGGCGTGAAGACCACCGCGACGATCCAGGAGACGATGAGAGCGAACCCCACGACCCAAAAGATGTTGCCGGCGTATTCGCCGGCCGTCGAGCGGGCGAAGCCCACCGGCAGGAAGCCTGCGATCGTCACGAGTGTTCCCGACAGCATCGGTGCCGCGGTGTGGCTCCAGGCATAGGCTGCCGCCGAGATGCGGTCCATGCCCTCTTCCATCTTCACCACCATCACCTCGATGGCGATGATGGCGTCGTCCACGAGCAGGCCCAGCGCCAGGATGAGGGCGCCCAGCGTAATGCGGTCGAAGAAACGGCCGGTCTCCAGCATGATGAGGAACACGACGGCAAGCGTCAGTGGGACGGCAGCCGCGACAACGATGCCGACGCGCCAGCCGAGGCTGAGCAGGCTCACCAGCAGCACCACCCCGAGCGCCATCGCGAACTTCATCATGAATTCGTTCACCGATGAGGAGATGTTGACGGCCTGGTCGCTGACCTTTGCCAACGTCATCCCGAGTGGCAGTGTCCGGGAGATCGCTGCGGACCTCTCCTCCAGCGCCTTGCCGAGCGCGAGACCATTCCAGCCCTCCTGCATGACCGCCGCGAGCATGATGGTGGGCTCGCCCTGGTGCCGGATGAGGTAGGTGGGAGGATCCTCGTAACCGCGACGGACTTCGGCGATGTCGGAAAGCTTCAGCGTTCGCCCGGCTGCGACGATCGGAGTGTCGGCGATCGCCTGGACGCTGTCATAGGCTCCCTCGACCCGGATGAAGACCTGCGGCCCCCTGGTGTCGATCGAACCCGCCGGTGTAACGGTGTTCTGCCGCTGCAAGGCGGCAACGATATCCGTTGCCGATACGCCGAGAGTTGCCAGTTTGGGATAGGAGAACTCGACGAATATCTGCTCGGGGCGCTCGCCGAGGATGTTGATCTTCTTGACGCCGGGCACGTGCAGGAGATCCTGGCGAATGGTCTCGGCCTGCCTGGCGAGCTCCCGCATCGGCATGCCCTTGGCCTTGAGGGCATAAAGGGCGAAGCTGACGTCCGAATATTCGTCATTGATGAACGGGCCGAGCACACCGGGGGGCAGCTTGCGGGCTTCATCGCCCAGCTTCTTGCGGGCCTGATAGAATTCCTCCTGCACGCTCGATGGCGGTGTGTTGTCCTTCAGCGTCACGGTCATGTACGCATAACCCGGCCGTGTGGTCGTCTCCACCCGGTCGTACCAGGTCAGCTCCTGGATCCGCTTTTCCAGCGGTTCGGCGACCTGGTCCTGCATCTCGCGTGCGGTCGCACCCGGCCACACGGTCGTGACCGTCAGGGTCTTGATGGTGAAGGAGGGATCCTCGGCCCGTCCGAGCATGAAGAAGGCGTAGGCGCCCGCGGCTGCCAGCAAAAGCAAGAAGAACAGCGTTGCGGCCCGTTCACGGACTGCGATCGCGGAAAGATTGAAGCTCATCAGTTGCTCCTGTCTTGAGAGGCTGTCCTGACGTGAGCGTCCTCCTGCAAGAGGTGTGCGCCTAGAGAGACAACCCGATCACCGGAGTTCAGGCCGGAGATAACGGCATTTTCGCTGGTCACACGCACAAGCTTGATGGTCTGAAAGCGGACGGTCGAGGTGCCGCCGTCAAACACCCAAACGCCGGTCTTTCTGCCGTCGTCGAGCACGGCTCCCAGCGGCACCTGAACTTCCGGCTGGCTCCCCTGGCTTGCAAGCCGAATGGTGATCGTCGCGCCAAGCGGTGCCGCCGCGGCCTCACCGCCGAGCACGTAGCGGGCCTCATAGGTGCGGGTCTGAGGATCGGCGGAATCCGACAACTGCCGCAGATGCGCAGTAAAGCGCCCATCGCTCCCATACAGGCTCGCCTCAGCGAGCGAGCCGATCGCCGGCCGGATCGTTTCGGGGAGCGCCACCACAGCTTCGCGAGGACCGGACTGCGCGACCCGAACGACCGCTTGGCCGGCGGAGACAACTTGTCCCGGCTCGCCCAGCGTTTGGGTGACCGTACCATCCGCATCGGCCACCAGGACGGAATAGGTCGCCTGGTTCTCGGCAACCCCGGCGTCGGCTTCCGCCGCGGCAAGCTGCGCTTTGGCTGTATCCGAGGCGGCCTTTGCCTGCTCGTAGCGCTGTTTGGAAGTCCATCCGTCGCTGACCAGGTTGGCGTATCGCCGCTCATCGGCGTCGGTCTGAACGACAGCTGCGCGCGCAGCGGCGACGGCATTGCGCTTCGCTGCGAGCGCCAGGCGGAGGTCGGTTTCGTCGATCCGCATCAGCGGCTGCCCGGATTTGACCTGCTCACCGACACTGACGAGCCGCTCGACGATCTTACCGGCGACGCGAAAACCGAGATTGCTTTCCACCCTCGCGCCGATGGTGCCGGTGAAACCGCGTTCGGATCCGCCGACCGCCGCGGCCATCACGACACGGACCATCGGGGGCTCTTGCCTGCGGTCACCGACCGCAGAGGCTTCCCGGGGCGGGATCCCGAGGGCAACGAAGGTCGCCACCCCGGCCGAGATCAAAATACCAGCCAAAACCGCAAAACCCCGCATCTTCATGTCAGTCTCCCAATTTAGATTTCGTCCGAACTCTGTATTCCGTTTAGCTTTCGAACGCAATCTAAAAAGGAAGCGAGGCGTCGAAAATGTGATTCCTGGCCCTCGGGCGACGTAAGAGGGCCGGCTGAAGCGCTCCTACCAAGAGATTCGGCGTTGGGGCCCTTGATAGATTGCGTTCGGCTTCTATATTGTGGTAATAGAGTTAAAATGCAATCTAAGTTGGAGGTGCCGATGCGAGTCAGTCGCGTTCAGGCTGCGGAGAACCGCAAAACCGTGATCAATGTGGCAAGTCGCCTGTTCAGGGAGCGCGGCTTTGATGGCATCGGGCTCAAGGATCTGATGGAGGGGGCCGGGCTAACTCAAGGCGCTTTCTACAAGCAATTCGCGTCAAAAGAGGATTTGGCTGTCGAGGCGTCAAGGCGCGCATTGGAGACCGCGTCCGGCCGATGGTCGGATGCGGCCGCACAGAATCCTGATGATCCGCTCGGCGCGGTGATCCGGTTTTACCTCAGCGGCGACCATCGCGGAGAAAAGATGGACGGCTGCCCCATCGTGGCACTCGGCTCAGACGCTGCCCGACAGGGCCCCGAGGTGAAGGCGGAATTCGAAGCAGGAATCAAAGCGCATCTCGACGTGCTCGACCGCTTTCTCGCCGGGGCCGGCGACGAGGCCTCCCGCAGCAAGGCCATGGCCATTCTCGCGACGATGGTCGGCGCGGTGACGCTGTCGCGCGTCGTCAACGATCCTGATTTGGCTCAGGCCGTTCTGGATGCCGCGGCGAAACAGGTTCGCGGCGCCGCCGCAGCTTGAAAGGATGGGGCGGTGTTTCTGAGTGAGATCTGGCCGAGCCCCATTCGCTGACCAACTAGATGAGGACGAGAACGATGTCGAATGAAGCAATGAACAGCTTCGCCGGAAAATGGGCGCTGGTCACGGGAGCGTCGAGTGGCCTCGGTCTTGAATTCGCAGGTCTCCTGGCGGCGCAGAAAGTCAATCTCGTCTTGGCGGCTCGACGGCGGGAGTGGATGGAAAAGCTTGCCTCCGATCTCCGCAGCAAATACGGGGGTGGATGTGCTCGTCCAGGCGATCAATCTTGCCGCGCCGAGCGCGGCCAGCCGCCTGAAAAGCAGTCTCGACGCGAGGTCGGTGACGATCGACATCTTAGTGAACAATGCCGGATTCGGCCTGCACGGCGATTTCCTGGACACGCCGATCGAGCAGACCGCGAACATGATCCAGCTCAACATCACGACGGTCACGGAACTGACCCATCTTTTCGGCCGCGATATGGCCAAGCGGCGATCCGGACATGTCCTTCTCATCGCCAGCCTTCTGGGCTTCCAGGCCGTTCCCAGCTATGCCGCCTATGCGGCAACCAAGGCTTATGTACTCGCCCTTGGCGAAGCCCTGCATGACGAACTCCGCCCGCATGGCGTGGTCGTGACCAGTCTCTGCCCCGGGCACACCGCAACGGGTTTCGATGCGGCTGCCGGCGCAACCGCTTCAGGCTTGCTGCGCCTCCTCACCATGAAGCCGCGTCCGGTCGCCGAGAGCGGTATTCGGGCGCTCTCGCAGGGGAAGGCCATGGTGATCCCAGGCATGGCGAACAACATGGCCGCTTTTTCAAATCGCCTGACGCCGCGATCGATGCAAAGGGCCACGATGAAAAGAATCATGGACGCTTGACGCCTGGCGCGGTCGCGGCGCTGTGGAAAAGCGAAGGCCTCTGTCGAGCACCCCGTCCGAGCTGGCTCGCCTGACATTGGCGGCAGCGCATCCATGAACAGTCGCGATCTAATCGCCCGCCGCAGGGCTCCAGCGTGCTGAGATGCCGACTCGAACTAGAATGATGATCATAAGATAACGTCCGTATCGGGCATCTAATGGGAGGAAGAAATGCGCAACGCCGGTGTACATAAATTTCCGGCAATTGACCGCGTCATCTATGGCAAAGCCGCCTCCCAATCTATCCGCGCCGAGGCGGAGCGACTTGACGCAAAGCGCGTCTTCCTCATTGCCAGTCGGACCCTGAACTCCAACACCGACGAGATCGAGAAGATCAGGCACTCCGTAAGACGAAGCCGATATCGTGGATCTGCTGCGAATGGCCGCGTAGCAGCGGCGCCTCGCTCGTGGGGCCTCTAGTCGGGAAGCGCGCGCTCGTTAGTTCAGACAGGCTCTACGAGGAAAACCCGAGCATGAACGCCTCCGCTTCAACGGCCCAACAACGGCACGCCGATAGTCCAGGGCGCTCGCAAGCCGCAGCGCGACCGATAGCAAAGACAATGGCTTAGCGAGATTATCGGCTCGCTTGAAAGGAATTTGAAATAAATTCCTTGTTTTTGGCGTGGTGACTGTCATGATTGCCGCAGTCACAACGCGAGATTCTGCCCATGCCCATGCCCGTAGAACCTGCGGTCCGTACATCCCTCGCGCCGTTCGATAAACGCGTCCGTCGGGCTGTGGACAATGGCTTCAAGGCTTATCTCGCGCGACGTGGCGCCGGCAATCTGTACAAGCGCACCGATGCCGCCGAGATCTTCGACTGCGTGGTCCAAGCCGCCATGGTCGAGTTCGATGGCAAACCAGGTGTGAAGGTCTTCAAGGGCAAGGCTACCGCCCGCTTCCTCTTCGCCAACACGGTGCTCGCCCGTTTCAAGAAGGCTGACCGGGCCGGTGCGGGACAGAACATCAAGACAGGCGCAAACGACAGATTTCTGAACCCGACGCTGGCCTTCCCGGATGCGCCGGAAGCCATGAAGGTTGAGATCTGCTGGAAGCTGAACGCGCTGCGCACGGGTTACGACAGTTTGCACGTCACCTCCCGCAACGGCGCCAGCGTGCTCTGGTCGTACGAGATGCCCGGCGGTGTTCAGGAGACCATCCACTTTCCGACCAAACCGGCGCCGACACCGGCCGTCGGCGGTCGTCGTGCCAAGCTCAAGTCCGAGGATGCCAAAAAGAAGTCCCGCGGCGCTTCGTGACCGGGTCTGATTGCCCGGTTACCAGTTGTTAAGCCGAATCGCCGGCGTATTGCGTAGGGGAAGCTTTATGGGAACGACCGGAAACATGCTGCGCCTCGCGCGGCAACTTCGAGGATTGCAGCAGGGCGAGGCCGCTGCGGGTCTCGGCGTGCCTCCCGTCGAACTCTCCCGGGTCGAAACCGGCCTGAAGGACCCGACGGAGGCCCTCCTCGAATCCGCCTCCAAGCTGTTCGCGCTGCCGACCGCCTTCTTCAAGCAGACCGACACGGTCTACGGCGCGCCGGTCAGCGTGCATCCGATGTGGCGCAAGAAGACCGACGTGCCGGCGCCAGAAGTCCATCGCATCATCGCTGAACTCAACATCCGGATCATGCACCTGCGCCGGCTGCTCGACGCAACCGATCTGGATCCGACCCGCAAGCTCCCGCGATTCGACTCCGATTCCTACGGCAACGACCCCGCCGCCATCGCCGACCTGGTGCGCCGGTTCTGGCAAGTTCCAGAGGGCCCAATTGAAGATCTCACCGCGCTGGTGGAGGACGCCGGCATCGTTGTCGCGCATTCCGATTTCGGCGGATCGTCGATCAGTGGGGTGACATTCTCGATTGCCGGCATGCCGCCGCTCGTGGTTATCAACTCCAGTCAGCCAGCCGACCGAATGCGCTTCACCCTCGCGCATGAACTCGGCCACATCGTGATGCACAAATTTCCGACACCGGAGATGGAAAACGAAGCCAACCATTTCGCCTCCAACTTCCTGCTGCCGACGGAGGATGTGAAGCCGTATTTTGTGGGCCGCAAGGTCGACCTGCCGCTGCTCGCCGCCCTCAAGCCGCAGTGGCGCGTGTCGATGGCATCTCTGGTGTTCGCAGCCAAGCGAGGTGGAGCTCTCAACGAGGGCCAGGCTCAATACATCTGGAAGCAATTCAATATCCACAAGATCAAGCTCCGCGAGCCGCCAGAGCTCGACTTTCCGCCGGAGACCCCGCGCACTATCAGCGAACTCGTTTCGCTGCACATGAACGATCTCAACTATTCGCTCGATGATCTGACGACGATGCTGAACATGCACGGCCGAGAAATCGGGCAGTTCTATTCGGTCGCCATGCCCGGCGATGACAAGGGCCGTCAGAGCCATCTGCGCGTCATTCAATAGCGGCATTGGCGCCAATGGCGCTCTCAATCGTTTGCGGAGGCGCAGGCTCGTTGTAGGCCTTTGAAATGCCAATTCGCCAACAGGGCTTGCCTTGCGATTCAACCCATGAGATCACTAGGTCGAAAGCTCACGTAAACGGCGCGTCACTCTTATCCATGACCGAACTCAATCGATGGCGAAGGCTGACTATTATCGTAATGCACTCCGGCTCCTCTTCATTTTGGTAAGGGGCTGCGAATCCTTTTCGGACGAGAGTTTTCCGAGCGACGTCGGCGTGTTCGACGGGGAAGTGAAGCTCCAAGCCCTCGATTTCTGGGTCCGCTATCCAGACTACCTGGCCGACGAGCTCCTCGCAAAGTACGAAGCGACCGGCACGAAGCGATACCTCGATACGGCTCGCCGAATCTTCGACGATGAAGAGCCGGATCTCCGCCGGGTCCCGATGTTACGGAATTATTTCGGCGCCTATGAGCCGATCGATACTGCGATCGCTCATCTAAAGGCGCGCGGATTGGTGACCGCCAGGACGAAGCCGCTGGGCAAGGCCGCCAATCACCGCGATTTCCTTGTGAGCAGAGCGGCCTTCGAGCTCGTCGAGCGCATCGTTACCGAACTGCCGGAATTTTACTGGTACGAATCCAGGGTCAGGCTGGTGCTCGAAATGGCCGATGGCAGGGGCGGCGGAGCGCTTAAGCAGCGGCAGCATGAGCAAAAGGAATATCATGAGACCAGGCGGGGAGATCTGATCCCCACGATCGCGGAGCGCGTTCGCAAGCGTCTTGCTGAGGCTTTGGAGACTGCGAATGGCTGAACAGCGGAAATCCAAAGAGACCGGCGCGGACTGGGTGGAAAGCATTGCTTCGAAGTCAAAGCGGAGCGCCGACGAAGTCAGGCGAGCTCTCGAGCGCTACAACATCAAACCCAGAGCCGAAATTGCGATCCCCCGCCGGCTGACCATTCGATCGGTCGTATTCAAGGGCCAGAAATCGGTGAGCGCGCAGACGCCCATTGATTTCGAGTGGTCGGATCTAGGCCCCGGATTGCACGCCATCTTGTCCGGTCGGAATCTGCGGGGCAAAACGACTCTCCTGTCCATCATGAGATGGTGTCTGACTGGGCGTCGGTCCCTCCCGTCCGAGATGAAGGAGTGGTTCGCCACTGTAAGCCTCCGGTTCACCCTGGACGAGCGGGCCTATGAGGTTCGCCTCTCCGATGCCGTGAAGTCCGAGGGGAAGTTGATCCGGTTCGACGAGGAGCGTGAAATCCCGGTGCGCGTATTCGCGTCGGAGGACGAATTCGAAGAGGTGATGTCCGCGTTTTTCATGAGTGAACTCGGACTTGAAAGGATCACAAATCACACGGTCCGGGACGGGAAATCGGTCGATCAGGGTCACGATTGGCCGTGGCTCTCAACCGCAATGACGATCGAGCCGGATCCTGGCGCGTTGTTCGGATCGACTCCACTTGCCGCGATGCCGCTCCGGATGATGCAGATGTTCGTCGGCATGCCCCTGGTGGGGACCCGGAACGATCTGACCGCGGTGGTCGGTCGCCTGAGCCATGAGACACGACAGGCCGAGGAGTTGCAGAAGCGTGCCCGCACGCAGGCCGAAGCCAGGATCGCCGAGCTGGAGAAAAGCCTGGAAGAAGCCAGGAAGCGGGTCCAGTCGAAGCCGAGCGCGCGCGAATTGCGTCAGGCAGTTCAGGCCGCAAACGTCAGATATGCCGCTTGCGAAGAACAGTTGCGCCGCCTGAAAATCGTGCGAACGGCGATCGATGCGGACGCATCGGCGGCAAAGGAAAGCTACGACCGCGCCCGGCGCGAGCTACGCGAGTTCAAGGAGTCGAGAGATGCCGGGTTCATCTTTCGGGCTCTGAAGCCCGAATGCTGTCCGAGTTGCGACGAGGTGATCACGGAACAGCGTCGGAAAACGACAGAACAGCAGCATGTTTGCGTGGTCTGCGGCACGCCCGACAGGCCGCAAGCCGCAGGCCTCGTCGCCGCCGAAGAGGAGCGACTCGTCGAGGCTGTTGAAGAAGCGAAGTCCGAGTGGGAAGCACAAGATAGCCGCGCGCAGTCCGCCCGCCAAGACGTCGTGGATCAGGAAGAGCGCTTGCGTGCGGCGGAGCGGGAATGTCGACAGGCAGAGCAGGCAGTTGAAGATCCGCAGCCGCACTTAGACGCCGAACGGGATTGCATCAGGTTGGAGGCTCAGATCGAGGAGCTTCATCGTCCTCTGGCCATGGCTCGCGAAATCGAGGGCGACGATCGTGACATCCTCTCGGCGGCGGAGGCGATCGCTAAGGATTTAATGAAGCCGAATCAAGAGGTGATCCTCACGCGGGTTTCCGATCTGACGGCCGATTACGCCCGTCGCTTCGGCATCGAGAACCTCGAAAAGCTCTCGATCGACGGCGCAACCCGCATGAAGCTCACCAAGGGTGGGCAGCAATCCTACTTTTCGGCCCAGACGGCGGGCGAGAAGGTGCGCCTCAAAGTGGCTGCAACGCTTGCGATCCTGAAGATCGCCGAGACCGAGGGGGTGGGTCGTCACCCTGGCCTGCTGCTGGTCGATTCTCCCGGTGCCAACGAGATGGTTGGGCCAGACTACGAGAAGCTGATTGCAGGCTTGGCGGAACTCGCGACCGAACTGCCTCATGTGCAGATCTTTATCACCGGCATCGACAAGCCGGCCATCAGAGAGCGTGTCCCTTGCAGCAACTTGCGCTACGCTGAGGGCGACGAATATCTCTGGTGACGCGCGATGGATCCCTTAGAGCAGACCATGACGACCCTGCTCGAGCGGGGGCATTCACCAAGGCTGGCTGACTTCGGCGGACTTTCGGCCGTCGCGTCCGCGATCGACGCGATTTCGGCGAGCAGGTTTTCCGCCGAGTTCGTGGAAATAGCGTTGGAAGAAGCGGGTGATGAGCCGGCAGCTCAGCAGTTCGCCGCGGGGGTCATCACCCGCGTCCAGAACGACTTCAGCCTCAACTCACTCGTCGAGGTCCTCCAGGGCAACCGACTGGCGGATGATCTCGAAGAAGGAATTTTCGACCACTGGCTGAGACTGTCGCAAGACGGTAGCGTCGCCGTCACCGTCCGTACCGCTTCGCTTCTTGGCGCTCTCATGTTGAAGCGCAACAAGGCCCGGCGGGCGCTCAGGCTGGCTTCTGCGATTGCGAGCGCGAGACTGGATGATGACCCGTTCTACCTTGCCCATGCTGCGCGGGTTGGCGGCTTCCTTTACTCCGAAGAGCCGCACGAAGGCATTCTCGAATTTCTGAGGGACGTCGTTAAGATCGAAGCGGCCGCGGACGATGCGAATTTCGAGCTCGGTCTGTACAATGTAGGCGAGGCGCTGAAGGAGGGGGATCCGGCGAGAGCCAAGGAACTTATGGGCGTCGCTCGGGTCTCGTTTGACTCGGCGGTGGCGGCTAGAGAGGCTCGGTCGGATGCAAAGGCGTTCTCGATCGCCATCAGTCTGCTCGAAGGTTTCTATGAGCGTCGGCCCGCCTCCGAGATGGGCGAATGGGTGATCGCCCTCAAGCGAGAGGCGTTCGCCCATTCCGCGTACGTGTACGGATCCGACGACAATCCCCTGATGGGATCACGCGGTGCTCAGATCGCCGCGTGGGCTTCGCTAGGCATGCGCCTGGCACGCCTCGCGGACGAGATTGACCAGGCCGTTTGGCTCGACGGCATCAGGATCATCGAGGAAGAGTTGCTCACCGTGTACACGGCGAGTCGGACGATCCTGGGAGGCCAGCAGGCGGGGGGAGTCGAGGCGATCGTCGCTCCGCGAATAGAATCGAGCCTGTTACATAATCACGCCCAGGCCTTGGCATTGCGTCGGTGGCTGTCCGAGAACTCAACGTCCGACAAGGCGGCAGCGGCCGCAGAGTTGATAGGCCTGGTCGACAACTACATCGCAGGACGACAGCCGCCAAACCCTCTTGATGCGACGAGCGGAAGCCCGCTGCTCGCCGCACTGCAAGCAAGGGCTAAGGAGCTCGGTGCGTTCGACGCGGCGTCCATCGCGGTCGCCCGAATCCACGAGATCGAGAGCAGTAAAATCTCTCATGCGATCATGGAATGCCTCGAAGCCTTGATGGCCGATTTCGCGGCAGTGGGGGCGTTCGCTAAGTATGAGGAGGTCAGAGCGGACTTCCTGGCGCTTGCCCTAAAAACGTTGCTCTTTCTCGAATTCCGGCTCGATGCAACGGCGGCCCAAGATCCCACGGGTGCTTACCTGTTCGAGAATCCGGATGGTAGCATGCCGCTCGAGAAGGAGTTGCAGGAGGACTATTTGCGATTCCTTCGTGCCTCGAATCTGGGCACGCACGACGAAGTGAGAGGGGTGGCTGCGGGGCGCGCGGATGTCTTTCATGATCTGGGGCGCGTCCGGATCATCACCGAGATCAAGCGGGAGACAGACGATTGCTCCTTCGATGTTCTGATGGAGAATTACGGAGAGCAGACGGCGGCGTACCAGAACACGAACGTCCCCTTGGGAATGCTGATGGCGCTGGATTTGACAAGGCACCAAAGCGTCGGCCAGCACATCAGCGCCTTGGTCAGGGCGGCCGTGGGCGACTTCCTCGACGACGGTATTCGTCGCGGCGTGCTCGTTGTGAAGGTTCCAGGCAACCGGATCTCGCCGGCAGTAGCAACCAAGAGGGGGCTCAAACGCGACCGAGGCAGCAGCCCGCCCACAAGGAAGCCGGCACATCGCCAACTGACACGGAAACCGTCTGTGTAGGCGTCCAGCGAACGGCCTCGCTGCGCCGGCGCAAGTTCATCAGGTCCGTCAACGTGGAGAAAAGACCCCCCTCGCTTTTTCCGCGCTCAAAAATCGGCGAAAAAATCGAGGCGAGATTCGCGAGGTGTACCAGCAGGATGGAAGATCGAGTCGTTTTCAAAACGAAATCGAGTCGTTCTTAAAGCGGAAATCGAGTCGTTTTCAAAGTGTCCGCACACGAAATAGCGCGCTGGTGGGCCCGGCAGGACTCGAACCTGCAACCAGACCGTTATGAGCGGCCGGCTCTAACCATTGAGCTACAGGCCCCGCTGCTGGCGACCGCTGAACGACGCTCGGACCGGCGCGGGGCTCGTTTACAGAATGGCTGGCATTCTGGCAATCCCATTGAAGAGCCTCCCTCCGCTCCTCCTCCCTCGTAAGCGCTGAAAACGACGCTTACCCTCCCTCCCGAGAAGTGCCGATTGAGTCATGCCTTAGCTCATTCTTGCTGAACAGAACAGGCCGACCGACTAGGTGAGCTTCTCGCGTTGGTCCACTGGGCGCGCAGGCAGTCGCCGCCGCACGATGGCAATGACGCTTATCATCTCTGGAGCTCCGCTTCGTGTCTGACAGGCCCGTGATTACTGCGCCGGCCTCCCACGGCGAGAGAGGGATTGCACGCATCAGCCCGCTTGTAGGCTTTTATCGCTTTCGCTTATCAGCAACGACTCGTTGAGGCTGAGCGGTTTGCCGACCTCGCGGTGAAGCTCGCTTGGCGCCGTCACAGCCATGTCGCCGTCGATACCGAAATCCTATCCACAGTGCTGCGGCTCGACACGTCGAACGATCTGGCCAATTTATCGCGCCGTGACCGCTTACATTGGCAGTCAAAATGCCGATCTCAAGTCACATCTTTCGGTCACTCTCACGTTCTTGGATCGGATCTGGTTAACCACCCGAGTTGCGCGAGTTGAAGGCGAGAGGCATCCGGTTCTCGCTTGTGCTGTCGCCACCCGGAATAGGCCAGGCTGGAAGTGATAGAGGCGGGGACGCGCCCAGATGGTGTGGATCGCGCCGAGGCCGGGCTCGATCGATGAGCTGCGCCGAGCAATGGGGAACCCACGGCCGTCGAAAGCGCGGCCGGACCCAAGCTGATCGAGCAGAAAGACGGCGCATCACAAGGGTCAAACGCTGCTAATCGCCACGGTTGCGATGGTAGAAGTCCCTCGTCGACTGCCTGGGGGCAACATGGTTAAGGCATTTCGCAATACGGTCATGGCACTTACTTTTGTAGGAGTCGCCGGCTGCAACATGTTTTTGAATTTCATGAATGACTATTTGGTCTGCGGCCTTGCGCTGGCGGCTTCAGTGACCGCCGGCTTTTGCGTTGAGCGCATCTTCATCGAGCGGTCCCGTCGGGAGATGGTCCGCCTCCACGGCGCGGACTGGCATTCGGCGGAGAACCGACAGGTCGACTCATGAAGTCAACGCGCGCTCGTAATTTTCATCATCCGATTTTTCGCATTCGACCCGAGGGGCTTGGCCCGATGATCAAACCGGTCCATCCATTCCGGTTCGCTCGCATCGAGCGCCTGCGAGAGCTGCTTGAACCAGACTACGGAATGGCAGTTGATCCGAATGGGAGGCGTGAGCACCACGAACATGGTGAGACCCGATCCGCAGCTGCTCGATGCAGATTTGGTACTCAGTCGTGATCCAAGAGGGTACGAGCTGGGTCCTTCGTTGCGAGCCTGCGAGCGCTACGGCACGCAAGCGGTCGATACCGCCCGAGTAGCATCACGATCTGGAAGGGCGACGACCATAAGCTGACCCGACGTAGGGGGCGATTGGACGCGCCCGTTGCGGTTGAATCGAGGTGGATTTGTATGCCGGCTGGCAAGCCAGATCGGGACATAGCCAGGGGTACCCCGGCGAATCATGCGTTTGTTGCTGCGTGCAGTTGAGGCATTCGACGTCAACGATGCAGTTCGGACAAGGCGGGAGACCTGATGCGCTATATCGTCTCGAAGGTCGCGACGCTGCCCTGGCTGGAGAGTTTTGCCGCGCGCATGGCGCCGGGGCCACTCGCTCTGCAATTTAAGTCTGTCCCACGCTCATGCAGGTGGCGATCGTCCGTCTGAATAGGCGGCCCCGACTTCCGCTGACCACGACGCTTCGCGCATCCGCTCACGTCGCGAGCCCACGACGCTCCAGAGCGTCTTCGCCTATCCGCCGCTGGCGTACCGTATCAGCTCTCGTTTTGAATTCAAAGCTGGTTCGGCCAGGCGTGAGTTTGTGCGTGCGTTCGAGGCCTATCGGTCGCGAAACCTTCAACTCCTTCAGCTACAGTGACACGATTCATTCCGATCGCAGATCTCGCGGGACTCAACGAGAAAGTCCTCGCGGATGTGACGGTTTTATCTGAGCGCATTCGACATCATTCCCAAGGGGCGAGTTTGGGCGTTTGGGCGATAGTCGGGGGCAAGTGACTGAACTTGTGCTCGTTGCGCGTCCGTAGAGCTCCACTGGACTATCCGGTCTCACAACCTCATTTGCTCATGCGGGGTCATCCTGGCGAATGAGCCGCTTCTCGTAAAAGATCACCGCATATCCATGCAACATCCCTTCCCTGCGGCGAACATAGCCAGCGCTCTCATAAAGTCTTTGGGCCCCTACTTGGATCGTTGTTGTGTCGAGCATTACCCACTTGAAACGGAGAGCTACAGCTCGCGACTCCAATTCACGAAGAACCCTCCTTCCAAACCCTCGTCGCTGAAAAACGGGGTCGACCCGCATACGTCTAAGTTCTGCGGCATCATCGTCAAAACGTTTCAGCCCACCCATGGCAGCGAATCGGGCACCAATATGCGCAACTACGAAGTCTCCACCCGAGGCGATGTATACTTCCCCGATATTGCGTTAATCATCCTCCCAAGCCCCTTCCGGGCCACACACACCAACATCCTGCGATGCGCTTCTGTGCAGATGCCATACATCATCGCTATCCCCGGACTCGATCCGCGCTATGATGCGACCCATGTTGGTTGCCGAAGCGTCGACCTCGCCGAAGAAGCGAACTTCTCCTTCCCGGCCTGCCTCAGCAATCGGATGGCGTTTCTCAGCTTGGCATCGATTCCGACGAATGCTTCCCTATAATCTGCCACGGCTTGTCCTCCTGCGATGAGGATCGGCTGACGCGCAGTGTAAGGCGAGCTATCTCATCGGCAGAGACGGACATACGGTCTTACCGCTAATCGGGGATGACCTCTTGAATATCCACGACCGGCTCTGTTCCTTCTGGAAAACAATCGTCGCCGGATTTTAAGTCGCACTAACGCCTATTCACTAGAACTCACTCGTCAGTATCGCGACATAAAGAGTTTTGGTTCCATCAGCATGCATGCTTGTTAGGAGTCGAGACGGCAAGCTCGACTGCGACCGATACGTTGCGTACTATTTGGGAAGCCGTGCGACGCTGGTGGTATTCCAAAGGGCCAGCCGACGGAAACTCGCAGGATCGCTGGGAAGGATAATTCCGCCGCATTTTGAAGCGATATTGGCAGGTGCGCGAGGTAGCCGGTGTAAGGCGGCCTTTTCAAAAAGTGGCAAAAACAGCATTGACTGCGTCCACTGTACTCTCGACGATGATATCAGCTTCGTGCTTTGTTAAGCACAGCGGCGGCGCGAACCCGAGAATGTCGCCCTGCGGCAAGGCGCGGCCGATAACGCCACGCTCAAGCAGCGCGGCGGCGACCTGCTCACCCACTTTTTTTGATGTATCGAAGAGGATGCGATTATCCCTATCCTCGACAAATTCCACCGCCGCCATCAGCCCGTCGCCGCGCACCTCGCCGACGTTTCCATGATCGCCCAGCGCCTCAGTCAGTGCGGACTGGAGATAGGCTCCAATATCGCGAGCATTCGTGATCAGGTCCATCTCATCGATTAGCTCAAGATTTGCAATAGCAGCCGCCGCGCAGATAGGATGGGCGGAACAAGTCCAACCATGACCGATACTACCGAGTTGATCGGAGCCTTTCACGAAAACCTGCCAAACCTTGTCCGAAATAATGACTCCGGACAAAGGAGCGTACGCGGAGGTCAGACCTTTTGAGATTGTGATCAGGTCCGGTCTGATGTCGTAGTGGTCGGAACCAAACATCCTGCCCAAGCGGCCGAATCCGGAGACGACTTCATCCGCGATGAGTAGAATGTCGTATTTCTTCAGAACCGACTGTACCTTCGCCCAGTATCCGGTGGGCGGCGGAATAATGCCGCCGGCACCTTGGATCGGCTCTCCGATGAACGCCGCGACTGTATCGGGACCCTCGGCTACAATCATTGCCTCAAGCTTGTCGACGCAGGCCTGGACGAACTGCTCCTCGCTCATGGTCGCATCAGCGCGGCGGAAATAGTACGGAGCTTCAGTGTGGAGAATTGGCGTACGCGGTAGATCAAAGGCGTTGTGGTACAGTTCAAGGCCTGTCAGCGAGCCTGTCATGACGGTTGAGCCGTGATAGGCTCGCCAGCGAGAGATAATCTTCTTCTTCTCCGGTCGGCCAAGCGCATTATTATAGTACCAAATTAGTTTGATGTTTGTCTCGTTCGCGTCCGAGCCTGATAGACCGAAAAAGACGCGACTCATGCCTTTCGGCGCCCGGTCGATGATCATCCTGGATAGCGTGATCGGGGCTTCTGTGCCGTGGCCATCGTATGCGTGGTAATAGGGGAGTTCGTTCGCCTGCTTTGCAATCGCCTCGGCGATCTTCTGGCGGCCATATCCGACATTCACACAAAAAAGACCCGCAAAGGCGTCAAGGCTGGTTCGCCCAGACTTATCAGTGATGTAGACTCCTTTGCCCCCGCTGATCACGCGAGTTTGAAGTTCACCTCGCGCATGCGCGCCGATGTGCGTCCCCGGGTGCAAGAGGTGATCGCGGTCCCAAGCACAGAGTTCGTTGAATCTGTGGGACATTTTCTGCTTCCTCTCCTACTCTGCATCAGAGGGTCTCGAGCCATATTCCAAGGGATAAGCGCCCCCACCTTATGGCTCGATGGGGGCCCACTTGCTGCCACCGAAAGGTTGGAGTCGAATCCTTGTCCGTTCGACGTTGCCGTTCAACAATAGCGAAATCGGATGTAGCGAAAAGAGGCCCGGCGCAACCAAGGTTGGTAGTTGCGCCAAAACGATGGTGCGACGCCAAGGCTAAGAGCACGACGGCCTCAGTAGCCCGGGAGGACGCGTGAACGGAATCGCGGGCAGCTTAGTCGGCTATACAATTTGTTGGTTTGAGCTGCTGCCGGTTTGATGGAACCAGGTTAAGCTAATCCCACCTTGCGCTCGAACTCAACCGGGCTGAGATAGCCGATGGTCGAATGCCTGCGGGTCGTGTTGTAAAATCGTTCGATGTAGTCGAACACATCGGCGCGTGCCTCATCTCTGGTTCGATAGATCTTGTTGGCCGTACGCTCGGTCTTGAGCGAGGAGAAGAAGCTCTCCATCGCCGCGTTGTCCCAGACGTTGCCGGAGCGGCTCATGCTGCAAACGATGCCGTGGTCGGCCATCAGGCGCTGGAACTGTTCGCTGGTGTACTGGGCGGATTCAAACGGTCGTCGCAACACCCTGAAGTTGGAGGTTGCGATGAAAGTTGTAATTCGACGTTCGGCGCGGTCAGGACGAGCGCCATTGCCATCGGCAGGCCGGCCGTCTGTGGCCGGACGCGATGAACAGAATAGACTTTGGAAGGCGATGGCCACGGGCCAGAGCAGCGAAGATGCTGCGTTCGAGGCCGGCTTATCGCAACCTGTCGGAAGCAGATTGTTCCGAAAGGCAAGCGGCATGCCACCAGGGATGTTCAGATCTTCGGCCAAGCCTCTCTCCGGGCGCTACCTTTCATTGGCTGAACGCGAGGAAATCGCCCTTCTAAAGGTGCAGGGCCATTCCATACGGGAGATTGGGCGCCGATTGGGACGGGCTGCTTCGACGGTCTCCCGTGAATTGCGGCGGAACGCGGCCACCCGCGGCGGCGGGTTGGATGATCGGGCCACAACTGCCCAATGGCATGCAGACCGATCTGCCCGCCGGCCCAAGCCGACCAAGCTTGCGCCCAACGCAGCCTTGCGCACTTATGTGGAGGAGAGACTTGCCGGCAGTGTTGTAGCCCCGAGCGGAGCTTGTATTGCTGGCCCCATCGTTCAGTGGAACGGCCGCCGGCATGGCCGGCGAAAGGATCGACGATGGGCCAAGGCATGGAGCCCTGAGCAGATTGCCCGACGCTTGCCGATCGACTTCCCGGACGACAAGACGATGCGCATCAGCCACGAAGCCATCTATCAGGCTCTCTTCGTTCAGGGCCGCGGTGTACTACGCAGCGAACTGACGGCCTGCTTGCGAACCGGACGCGTGTTGCGCGTGCCCAGGGGGCGCGGATGCAGGCGGGGCAAGGGCTTTGTCTCGCCGGAGATCATGATCAGTGAGCGCCCCGCTGAAGCGGCCGATCGAGCCGTGCCGGGACATTGGGAGGGAGACCTCATCCTCGGTCTTGGCAGCTCGGCGATCGGCACGTTGGTCGAACGCACGACGCGCTTCACTATGCTATTGCACGTTCCCCGATTAGCGGGGCATGGCGAAGCTCCGCGCAAGAAGAACGGACCTGCGCTTGCGTGACACGGGGCGGAAGCCGTGCGTGACGCGATCTCGCGCACCATCATCACTTTGCCCGAAGAACTACGTCGCACGCTGACTTGGGATCAAGGAGCCGAAATGGCTCAGCACGACCGCCTCAAGATCGATGCGGGCATCCAAGTCTACTTCTGCGACCCGCAAAGCCCTTGGCAGCGCGGCACTAACGAGAACACCAACGGGTTGCTGCGGCAGTACTTTCCGAAAGGCACAGACTTGAGCATCCACAGCGCCGACGAGATATCCGCTGTAGCGGCGGCCCTCAACGCCCGACCGAGAAAGACACTGGGCTGGAAAACGCCGGCAGAAGCGCTTGACGAATTACTGTCATGAGTGAAAACAATTGGTGTTGCGACGACCGTTTGAATCCGCCCTGGCTACCCTGGTCGGAGTGATGCAACAGCGCATCCGGCTTGCCGCGCCGCCAGCACGAGCTGCGCCGTCATGGCGGCACTCATCGACCAGCCCACCACGCGGCGTGAGAACAGGTCGATCACCGCTGCCACATAGAGCGAGCCTTCGGCCGTCCAGAGATAGGTGAAGTCGGCGATCCATTTCTGGTTCGGACGCTCGGCAGCGAACTGCCGGTCCAGAAGGTTGGCCGGCATCGTTTCGAGCTGTCGATCGCCGCTGTCCTTCGGCAAGCGCCGACCTCGCGGCCGTGCCCCTCAAGCCTTGCAGGCGCATCAGCCGCTCAATCCGGTGCAGGCCACAGTCCGCCCCATCGGCGAGCAGATCACGCCACACCCGGCGCGCACCATAGGTGCGGTCGCTGGCGGCGAAGCTGGCCTTGACCCTGCCGCCGAGCTCCTCGTCGCTGCGGGATCTGGCGCTGGGAGAGCGGTTCAGCCAGGCATGGAAGCCCGACCGCGACACTCCCAGCGCATCGCATAGCCATGCCACCGGCCAGATCGTCCGGTGCTTCGCGACGAAGGCGAACTTCATGTCGCTTCCTTCGCGAAGTAGGCTGCGGCCTTCCTAAGAAACAGCCGGATTGGCGTCCCCAGGAATGGCCTGCAAGACGAAGCCTAGCGATTTGGCCCTGCGCTGAAGGTTGGCGACGACGCGGCTGCGATATTGTTGCTCATATTGGTCGGCACCCGGATCCTTGTAGCTCATGCCGTGCCGGAGCGTGTTGTAGAATAAAACCGCAATCTTGCGGGCGGTCGCCGTCACCGCCTTCGACTTACCTGCCCGTGAGGACAGCCGACGATAGAATGCTCCCAGCGCTGTATCACTTCGACCGACCGTTGTGGCCGCCGACCGCAACAGCGCAGCTGCCCGACTGGAGGATCGTCGCGTACGCGAAGACAGCACCTTGCCGCCGGAGATCTTGTTGCCCGGTGCGAGGCAGAGCCAGGAGGTGAAGTGCTTGGCGGTCGGCCATGCCCTCAGATCTGTGCCGCACTCGCCGATAAGCTTCAAGGCGAGCGACGGACCCAATCCATGGATCTCGGTCAGATCGACGCCGAGCACACCATACAGCGCGGTCCTGACATCGAACGTGGGTGTGTTGACCTGCTTGGTCTTTACGCGTGGCCTGGATAGCTTTCCGCCCGGTTTTGTCCCTCTGTTGCCCAACGCAGCGATCAAGACTTCGAGCTTGCGATCGCAGTCCAGCATCTTCGCCTGGTAGATGTCGTAGAGTTCCAGCGATTGGGTCAGGGCGAAGACATGTTCATGTCGGTTGTTGCCCACCAGTGCGGCGCGGATCGTCTCCATGGAAGAATGGCAGCG